>NZ_CP110678.1:0-302500 GCF_026167545.1 Sphingomonas sp. S1-29
GGGTTCAGCGAATCTTCGCAACCAGACGGAATATTGTTTTCCGGCTGAGGGGGTTTTTGACTGTTGATGATGCGTCGCCGGAAGCACGTGCTTCCCGGCACAGGAGGGGTCTGTCCGCGTGAACGAGCAAGACGAGGCTGGCCGATCGGCGACACTGGCAACCGCCTGGGAACAGGTGCGCCGGAACCTTCGTGCCCAATCGGGTGCGAAGGTGTTCGACCAGTGGCTCAAGCCCGCGACGCTGGCCGATAGCTCGGACCTCGACTGCATCCGTATCGCGCTGCCCTCGCCGTTCATGACCAACTATGTGAAGGGCCATTATGCCGAGCGGCTGCTGCTCGAGTTCCGCACGATGCTACCCGGGGTCCGCGCGGTGTCGGTCGAGACGCTGAGCGCCGCGCCAGCACCGCGTCGGGTGCTGAGCGAGGCCGCGCCCGTCGCCGCGCCCGTTGCGCAGGTGGTACCCGTTGCCGAGCGATTCGCCTTTGATCCGCGCTTTACCTTCGATCGCTTCGTTGCCGATACCTCGAACCGGGTGGCGCTCAACGCCGCCAAGGCGCTTGCCGATCGTAACCCGCCGCAGTTCAGCCCGCTCTACATCCATAGCGCGACGGGGCAGGGCAAGACGCATCTGTGCCACGCGATCGGCCATGCCTTTCAGGAGGCCAATCCCGGTGCGACCGCGATCTACATGCCCGCCGAGCGGTTCATGTTCGAATTCGTCAAGGCGGTGCGCGCGCGCGACACCTTCAGCTTCAAGGAGCGGCTGCGCGGCGTCGACCTGCTGATGATCGACGACCTGCAGTTCATCGCAGGCAAGGATTCGACGCAGGAGGAATGCTTCCACACCGTCAACGAATTCATGACGATGGGCAAAAGGCTGGTGATCGCCGCCGATCGCTCGCCCCAGCACCTCGATGGGGTCGAGCCGCGGCTGGTCAGCCGGCTGGGCGCGGGGCTGGTCACCGACATCAAGCCGCCGGAATTCGGCCTGCGCCGCGCGATCCTCGACGCCAAGCTGCGCGAGATGCCGCAAGTTGCGGTGCCCGACGAAGTGCTCGAATTGCTGGCGATGCGGATCAACACCAACATCCGCGAGCTGGAGGGCGCGCTCAACCGGCTGGTCGCCTATGCCCAGTTGATCGGTGAGACCGTGACGATGGATTTCGCGCTTCAGACCTTGGGCGAAGTGCTGCGCGGGGCACAGCGCCGCGTGACGATCGACGACATCCAAAAGGCGGTGTCGGCGCATTTCGAGATGAAGCAGCTCGATCTGATCTCCGATCGCCGCGCAGTGGCGGTGGCACGCCCGCGCCAGATCGCGATGTACCTCGCCAAGCGGCTGACGACACGCAGCCTGCCCGAGATCGGCCGCAAATTCGGCAACCGCGACCATTCGACGGTGATCCACGCGGTCAAGCGGATCGAGGATCTGCGCGGCAAAGACCGCGAGATCGACGGTGCGGTACGCAGCTTGATGCGGCAGCTGGAAAGCTGAACGACCATAGTTTGATAGCGTGACGGCGTGATACTTTCCCCTCTCGTCCGTCATTCCCGCGAAGGCGGGAATCCATAATTCCTGCACCGAATATGGATTCCCGCCTTCGCGGGAATGACGAAGAGAAGTCCGTTGTGTTGGCGGAAGAGTACCCGCTCCGGCGGCTCGCCGCAGGCGCTACGGATTGATCCTCACCAAACGGTGTGTTGGGGTACCCCCCCTCGGCAGCGAGGGGCGCAGATTACGCTACCTGAAGCCCCAGCGCTTCTTGCGCCGCGCGCAGTGTCGGCGCCGCCAGCGTCCGCGCCTTGTCAGCGCCCTTGCGTAGCTCGGCAGCCACTTCGTCGCGGTTCGCCAGCAACTGGGTCAGCCGATCGCGGATCGGGCCCAGCGTTGCCACCGTCAGGTCGGCCAGCGCTGGCTTGAACGCGCCAAAGCCTTGTCCTGCAAATTCCGCAACCACGTCGTCGGTCCCGCGTCCGGCCAGCGCGGCGTAGATCGTCACCAGATTGCGTGCCTCGGGACGCTCGGCGAGTCCCGCCATCGTCTCGGGCAGCACATCGGCGTCGCTCTTGGCCTTGCGAAGCTTGGCGACGATCGTGTCGTCGTCGTCGATCAGGTTGATCCGGCTCATGTCCGACGGGTCGGACTTCGACATCTTGGCACTGCCGTCGCGCAGCGACATGATGCGGGGGGCGGCGGCCGAAATCAGCGGTTCGGGCAGCGGGAACAGCTCGACGCCGAAATCGGTGTTGAACTTGGTCGCGACGTCGCGCGCGAGTTCGAGATGCTGCTTCTGGTCCTCGCCCACCGGCACGTGCGTCGCACGGTACAGCAGCACGTCGGCGGCCTGGAGTACCGGATAGGTGAACAGCCCGACGCTGGCCCCTTCGCGGTTCTTGCCCGCCTTGTCCTTCCACTGCGTCATGCGGTTGAGCCAGCCCATCCGCGCAGTGCCGCCGAGCAGCCAGGCGAGCTCGCTATGTTCGGGCACGCGCGCCTGGTTGAACAGGATCGCGCGGTCGGTGTCGATCCCAGCCGCGATCAGCGTCGCCGCCATCTCGACGGTGGTGCGCGCCAGCTCGTTGGGATCCTGCGTCACCGTCAGCGCGTGGAGATCGGCCAGAAAGAACAGGCAATCGTCACCCGGCTGCAGCGCATCCTGCATCGCCACCCATTGGCGGATCGCGCCGAGATAATTGCCGAGATGGAGGTTGCCGGTGGTCTGGATTCCCGAGACGATGCGCATGGATTCTTCTTCTGGTTCAAGCGGGGCGGCGGCGAAGCGCCTTGAGGTCCGACGGGCGATAGGCACCCGTCGCGAAACAGGCCGCGACATAGACCAGCCCGCCGCCCGCCACCAGCGCGCCGAGCCCGGCGATGCGTATCAGCAGGCTACCGGTGGTGTAGGGGTCGATCAGCCCGTCGAGCATGTAGAGCACGCCGCCCATCACTAGCGCGGCAATCGCCAGCCGGGGCAGGCGGCGCTTGAGCTGCGAATCGGCGACGAAATGGCCGCGCCGGCGCAGCATCCAGTAGAGTAGCGCCATGTTGACCAGCGCCGACACTGCGGTCGCCAGGGGTGGCCCCATGAAGCCGATCGTCGGGATCAAGATGAGGTTGCCGACGAGATTCACCGCTACCGCGATCATTGCGAAGCGCACCGGCGTCCTGGTGTCGCCGCGCGCGTAGAAGCCTGGGGTCAGCACCTTGATCATCACATACGCCGGCAGGCCGATTGAGAAGGCTGACAGCGCCAGGGCGGCCGCGCGGGTGTCCTCGGCGGTGAAGGCACCGTGCTGGAAGATGCCGCGGACGATCGGCTCGGCGGCGACCAGGAAGGCGACGGTGGCGGGGAGGGTGAGGAACAATGCGAGCTCGATGCCGCGATTCTGCGTCTCCATCGCGGCCTTGTCGTCGCCCGACGCCAGCATTCGCGACAGCGTCGGCAGCAGGATCGTGCCAAGGCCGATGCCGATCAGCCCCAGCGGCAGCTGGTTCAGCCGGTCGGCATAATAGAGATACGAGATCGACCCCGCTTCGAGCAGCCCGCCTGCCAGCGCGGTCGAGACCGCCAGGTTGATCTGCATCGCGCCGGCGCCGATCGCGGCGGGCAGGATCAGCCGCAGCAGCTCGCGAACATCGTTGTCGATCCGTGGCAGTCGCAAACGAAGGCTGATGCCCGCGCGGCGGCAGGCGAGGATCAGCCAGAGCAGTTGCAACGCGCCGCCGACGGTAACCGCGATCGCCTGCGCGCGCGCGGTTTCATAGCCGTTGTCGCCGTGGAAAAACCACAGCGCCGCAATCATCGCGATGTTGAGCAGGATCGGCGCGGCGGCGTTGGCGGCGAACTTGCCGAGCGAGGTGAGGACGCCGCCGAGCAACGAGACGATCGAGATCAGCGCGAGATAGGGGATGGTGATCCGCGACAGCGTGACCGCGAAGGCGAACTCGTCGGGCGTTGGATCGTCAAATCCGCCCGACAGCGCCCATGTCAGCGGATCGGCGGCGAGCATCAGTAAGACGGTGAAGCCGATCAGGATCGGCAGCAGTAGCGCCAACGTGCGCCCGGCGAAATCATACGCAGCGGTATAATCGCGGTCGGCCCCCACCTTGCGGTTGAACAGCGGTATGAATGCGGCGTTGAACGCTCCCTCGGCAAACAGCGCGCGGAACATGTTCGGCAGCTTGAACGCGACCAGAAAGGCGTCGGAGGCAAAGCCTGCGCCGACAAAGGTCGCCTGGAGCGAATCGCGCACCAGCGCGAGCACCCGGCTGACGAGCGTCAGGCCGCCGACCGATCCGAGCGCGCGGGTGAGGTTCATGGGAGCCTTCGAACGAAGCCCCTCCCTTCAAGGGAGGGGTTGGGGTGGGTGGCGTGCTCGCGATACCGCGCCCGAAGCGCTGACGGATCGGTGCCGCCCGGACCCGACCCACCCCCGACCCCTCCCGGCCAGGGAGGGGAGAAGCCGCTCAAGCGTGGCCGATGCCTTCGCCTGCGATCTCGCCGGTTTCGGCGGCTGCGGCCTGCGCCTGCTGCTGGAAATACAGCGCGCCGAAGTCGATCGGCTCGAGCAGCAGCGGCGGGAAGCCGCCGTCGCGCACGGCGTCGGCGAGCACGCGGCGCGCGAAGGGGAACAGGATGCGCGGCGCTTCGCCGAGCAGGAAGGGCTGGAGATGCTCGTTCGGAATGTTGCGCAGCCCGAACAGCCCGGCGAACGACAGCTCGCACAGATACATCACCTGGCCCTCGATCTCGCCGCGCGCTTCGATCTTCAGCACGACCTCATGGACGTCCTCGCCCACCTGCGCCGCGCCGATGTTGAACTGCACGTCGAGCTTGGGCGCGCCCTGCACCTGGTAGATCGCGGGCGCATTGGGGTTTTCGAACGACAGGTCCTTCACATATTGCGACAGGACATTGGCCATCGGCGCCGAATCTTCGCCATTGGCGGCTGGCTGCCCGAAGCCCTCGACGTTCCCCTGCTCGTCCATCGGATAGGCCCTTTCATGTGGTGGCGGGCACGCCCGGCGCACCGAATATTGGAAAGCGCGGCGACTAGCAGGGAGGCCGCGCCAGTTCAACGGCCCGGCCCTCGCCAAAATGACATCGGCGGCGCTATTTGAATCCGGTCGCCCTTGCGCCTATGTTGTGGATCGAACTCGTCGGAGGCACGGTGCTCTACGTTATTCTTCTTGCAATGGTCGCGGGCTTTCTGGCGCTGCGGCTCTATTCGGTCCTCGGCAAGCGCACGGGCCATGAACAGCCCCTGCCCAAGCCGGCGGAGGATCGCGTCGCCACGCTGCCGGTACCGCGCTCGATCGACCTGCCCGCCGAAACGCGCGACACCGTCAACCGGTTGATCGAGCCCAAGGCCGAAGGCGGGATCCGCGCGCTGGTCGCCGCCGATCCGTCGTTCGACCTGACGCAGTTCGTCGAGGGCGCGAAATCGGCGTATCGGATGATCCTCGAGGCCTATTGGAAGGGCGATCGCGAGACGCTCGAGTGGCTGGTGGAGCCCGACGTGAAGGCGGCGTTCGAAAGCGCGATCGACGCGCGCGCCGCCGCCGGCGAAACCCTCGAGAATCGGCTGGTTTCGATCGAGCGTGCGGTCGTGTCCGATGCCGCGGTCGATGGCTCGCTCGCGCGTGTCACGGTGCGGTTCGACGCCGATATCGCAGCGATCACGCGCGGTGCAGAGGGCAATGTCGTTGCGGGTTCGCTCAGCGACGCGGTCGAGACGCACGATGCGTGGACCTTCACTCGCCGGCTTCGCAGCGACGATCCCAATTGGAAGCTCGCCGAGACCGACGAAGTCTGAGCGCGATGACGGGGGTTTGAGGAACATGCGGACCCGGGGGGGAGTCGCGCTGGCCTTGCTGCTGGCGTCGTGCAGCAACGCGATCGTTCCTGGTGGAATCGAGCCGGGCGCGCCCGCGCCTGCACGCGGGCCGGAGACCACCGCCGATGCGGCGCGTTGGCCCAGTGCCGCCAAGCCGCTCGATCCGATCACCGCGCCTGCCGCGCCCGCCACTGCCGTTAGCGCCGCTACGGCAGGGGTCATTGCCGGGCCGGCGATCGCCTCGTTGCCCGTCGACAGCGCCGCAGCGACGCGCGCGCTCGCTGCTTTTCGCACGAGCTGCCCTTCGCTCCAGAAGCGCAACGATGTCACCGGGCTGACGCGTGGCAGCGACTGGGCCAAACCCTGCGCCGATGCGCAGCGCGCTACCGACGCCCGGACCTTCTTCGTGACCAGCTTCGAAGCCGTACAGATCGCCGACGGGCGCGCCTTCGCGACTGGCTATTACGAGCCCGAGATCCGCGGCGCGCGCACCCGCCAGCGCGGCTATGAAACCCCGGTCTATGCCAAGCCCGCCGACCTGGTCGACGTCGACATGGGGCTGTTCGCGTCGGACCTTGCCGGCCGCAAGTTCCGCGGGCGGGTGGAGGACGGCGCGTTCGTGCCGTATCACGACCGAACCCGGATCGAGGAAGGCGTGCTTGCGGGCAAGGGGCTCGAACTCGCCTGGGCCGCCGATCCGATCGAATTGTTCTTTCTGCAGGTGCAAGGGTCGGGGCGGCTGCGGCTGCCCGACGGATCGGTCATGCGGATCGGCTACGCCAGCCAGAACGGCCAGCCCTATACCGGCATCGGCAAGCTGATGCGCGATCGCGGGCTGCTCCAGCCGGGACAGGCGTCGATGCAGGGGATCATGGCGTATCTGCGCGCCAACCCCGCCGAGGGCCAGGCGATCATGCGCGAGAACAAGAGCTATGTGTTCTTTCGCGAACTGACCGGGCCAGGGCCGCTGGGGGCGATGGGGCTGCCGGTGACCCCGCGCGCGACCGTTGCCGCCGATCCGCGCTTCGTGCCGCTCGGCGCGCCGGTGTTCCTGTCGATGGATCGTCCCGACGCCAATGGCATCTGGGTGGCGCAGGATACCGGCGGCGCGATCAAGGGCGCCAACCGCTTCGATACGTTCTGGGGCGCGGGCGACGAGGCACGCGCTACCGCGGGCGGCATGTCGGCGCGCGGCACCGCCTTCCTTCTGGTGCCGCGCGGCACCCTCGCACGGTTGCGCGGTGGTCAGCCGACGCCTTAGCCCCGAGGAAACCGCGCTATGGGCGCGGGTGATGGCATCGGTGCGTCCGATCGAGGGGAGGGCGAAGCCTGCAGCGCCGGTCGCGGCGCCGGTGGCAGCGCCGCCCAAGACCGCGCCGGTGAAATCGCCCCCGCCGAAATTCGTGAAGATCAGGCCTGCGCCGGTTCCGGCTGCATTGGTCGCCGCGCGACCGCCGGTGTCGCCCAAGCCCGCGGCCAAGGCGACGCTCGATGGCGGCTGGGATAAGCGACTGGCGCGCGGATTGGTATCACCCGAAAGCTCGATCGACCTGCACGGCCATACGCTGTCGACCGCGCATCGCGTGCTCGATGCCGGGCTTGCCGACGCGATCACCCGCGGTGACCGGGTGCTGCTGCTCGTCACCGGCAAGCCGCCGCGCGCCGATGCCGAGCGGCCCTATGGCCGGGGGGCGATTCGAGCGGCGATCGGCGATTGGCTCGCGGGCTCGCGCCATGCCGAACGGATCGCGGCGGTACGCGGCGCGCATCCGCGGCACGGCGGGGCGGGGGCGCTGTACATCGTCCTGCGCCGCGCGCGGACCGGCTGACGCAACTTCAAGACTAACACCGCTGTTTTGTTAATCTATTTGGGCGATGTTGCGAGTCGCAGGAAGCCGTTTGTAACAGCGGCGGGCCAGGGGATTCACCGCCGACGATGCATGGCTTCTCGCTCACGAGCAGGGCGACCCTATTCGCGATCTGTGCTGGTGCGGCGGTGTTCGCCGTGTCGCTGGCGGCAGGCGCGAATCTGGTCGGCGCGCTTGCCGCCGCGAGTGGCTGCGCGATGCTGTGCTGGGCCGCGGGGCGCCAAGTGTTCGCTTCCTATGCCGATTCGCTCGATGCCGCGATCCAGCGGCTGGCGCGCGCGACCAATGGTGATTTGCTGAGCGCGATTCCCCCCGAGGTCGGGCGTACCGCGCCTGCGCTTGCCGGCGCGATGGACGGGCTGTTCCGCCAGCTTCACGGCAATTTCGAGCATGTCCACCGGCTGGCGATGTACGATCCGGTGACCGCGCTGCCCAACCGGATCAGCTTCCAGCGCTCGTGCGAGGCGATGCTGGCCGCCGGACGCCCCGGCGACATCTCGGCGTTGTTCTTTATCGATCTCGACCGTTTCAAGGCGGTCAACGATACGCTCGGCCACGCGAACGGCGACCTGCTGCTCGGGATGGTCGCCGATCGTATCCGCGGGATCGCCGATCGTCACGCCGCCAAGCCCGCCAAGGCGCAGCCGTTGATCGGTCGCCTTGCCGGGGACGAATTCACGATGTTCTTCCCCGCGCTTACCGATGCCGAGGAAAGCGAGCGGATCGGCCGCGCGATCCAGCACGCGCTGAGCCAGCCCTTCGCATTGTCCGACCAGGAAGTGCGGATCGGCGCGTCGATCGGGATCGCGATTCGGCCGCAGCACGGCGCCGCCCTCGACGATCTGATGCGCGCCGCCGACGCAGCGATGTACCACGCCAAGGCCACCGGTCGCGGCCGCGCCGAATATTTCACCGAGACCCTGGCGGCCGAGATCGCGACCCGTGCGCGGCTCGAAAGCGACCTGCGCGAGGCGATGGCAAAGCGGCAGTTCAGCCTGGTGTTCCAACCCCAGGTCAGCGCGCAGGACGGCCACATCGTCGGCGCCGAGGCGTTGCTGCGCTGGCAGCATCCCGAAGGCGAGAAGCTGCCCGCCGCGTTCATCCAGCGCGCCGAGGAAACCGGGCTGATCGTCGAGATCGGCGAATGGGTGGTCGAATCGGTCGCCGCGACGATCGCCCGCTGGGCGCAGCTGGGCATCGAGAAGCGGATGGCGGTGAACATCAGCCCGCGGCAGATCGACCATGCGCATTTCTTCCGCCGGTTGCGCGCGGCGATGCACAATGCGCAGGCGCCGGCGACGCTGCTCGAGCTGGAGATCAGCGAGACGCTGGCGATGACCTGCAGCGACGAGGTGATCGCCGCGATCGAAGCGCTTCGCGCCGACGGTGCGACAATCGCGATCGACGATTTCGGTACGGGCTATTCGAACCTTGCGCGGCTGCGCGCGCTGCCGGTCGATCGCGTGAAGCTCGACCGCAGTTTGATCGAGAATGTCGCGACCCACCACGAGGCGCGGATCATCGCGCAGGCGGTGATCAGCCTGATCCATGGGCTGAATTGCGAAGCGGTGGCCGAGGGGATCGAATCGGCGGCGCAGGCGCAGGTGCTGCGAATCATCGGCTGCGATGTGCTGCAGGGCTATGCGGTGGCGCGGCCGATGCCCGAGGATATCTTCCTTGCCTGGGCGCAGACGCCGCGGATGCCGCTGCTCAGCCGAGCGTTCGCCGGATGATGTCGGCGTAGATCGCGCGCAACGTGACGAGGTCGGCGACCGCCACTGCCTCGTCGAGCTTGTGCATCGTCGCGTTGCACAGCCCGAATTCGACCACCGGGCAGAGCTTGGCGAGGAACCGCGCATCCGAGGTTCCCCCGCTGGTCGATAGCGCGGGGCGGACGCCGGTATGCGCTTCGACCGAATCGGCGACGATCGTCGAAAGCCGGCCCGGCTGGGTGAGGAACGCCTCGCCCGAAACCCGCGCAACGACGCTCGCCTCGGGGGCGTGGCGGTGGACCAGCCCCTTAATCAGCGCGCCCAGCTCGGCGCCGCGATGCAGATCGTTGAAGCGGATGCTGATCCGCGCCGAGGCCTGTGCCGGGATGACGTTGGTCGCGGGATTGCCGACGGTGATGTCGGTCACTTCGATGTTCGAGGGCTGGAACCAGTCGGTGCCGTGATCGAGCGCGATCGAATCGATCTCCGCCAGGATCGCGACCAGCCGCGGGATCGGATTGTCCGCGAGATGCGGGTAGGCGACGTGGCCCTGGCGGCCGGGGACGGTGATCCAGATGTTCACCGATCCGCGGCGGCCGATCTTCATCATGTCTCCCAGGCGATCGACGCTGGTGGGTTCGCCGACGATGCAGAGATCGGGCGCGATTCCCCGCGCCGCCATGCGGTCGATCAGCGCCGGGGTGCCGAAGGTCGCGGGGCCTTCTTCGTCGCCGGTGATGATCAGGCTGAGCGTGCCGCGCGGTTGCGGATCGGCGCAGGCGGCGACGAACGCGCCGATCGCGCCCTTCATGTCGACCGCGCCGCGGCCATATAGATGATCACCGCGGATTTCGGGCGCGAACGGCGCGCTGGTCCAGCCGGTGCCAGGGGGGACGACGTCGAGATGCCCGGCGAAGGCGAGGTGGGTGCCACCTTCTCCGCGGGTGGCGAGCAGGTTTTCGACCGGGCCGTCGGGCGCCTCACCCGCGACGAATCGATCGACCGCGAAGCCGAGCGGGACGAGCATCGCTTCGAGGATGTCGAACACCTGGCCACGCGCCGGGGTGACGCTGTCGGCGGAAAGGAGCGCGGTGGTGAGGGCGATCGGATCGTGGGTCATGCTTGCCGGCATCGCGCAAGCTTGACGGCTAGGCAATCCCGCGTTGCATCAGGCGGCGGCGCGGGCGGCGTCCTGGCGGGCGTACCAGCGTTCGAACTCGCCGACTTCCATCGGTCGCGCGAAAAAATAGCCCTGCGCCTCGTCGCAGCCCGTGTCGAACAACACATCGGCCGCCTCGGCGGTTTCGACGCCTTCGGCAACCACGCGGTAACCTAGATCGTGCGACAGCGAGATCATCGATCGCACCAAGGTTCGTTCGCGCTCGCCCTCGGTAAGGCGCCGGACGAAGGACTGGTCGATCTTCACCACCTTGGCGGGGAGCTGCTGGAGATAGGCGAGGCTGCTGTGGCCGGTGCCGAAATCGTCGATCGCGATTGCGATGCCCGCTGCTTCGATTGCCGCCAACTGAGCGAGCGAGCGCGCCTTATTTTCCATCACCGCGCTCTCGGTCAGCTCGATCTCGAATGTTTCGGGGGGCACCTGATGCTTGAGCAGATAGAGCTGCAGCCGCTGCGCGAAATCGGCTTCGTCGAGATTGGCTGCCGACACGTTGATCGACAGCCGAATCGCAATGCCCGACCCCAGCCACGCGGCGAGCTGCGCCAGCCCGGCATCGAGCACCTTGGCGGTGGTCGGCCGCGCCAGCGACGTCTGCTCGACGATCGGGATAAACTCGGCGGGCGATACCTCGCCGAGCGTCGGATGGTCCCAGCGCAGCAGCGCCTCGGCACCCAGGCACCGGCGCGAGGCGAGGTCGATCCGCGGCTGATAGACGAGGCGGAGTTGCGCGGGGGCTTCGAGCGCCACACCGAAATCCTCGAGTAGCGTAAATCGGCGGCGGTGCGCGGTATCTTCGGCCGACGAATAGAAGCTGATCGCGGGCTCGTGATTACATGCGTCCAACGATGCGCTGTACGCCAGCCGCAACACATCGTTCGGCGCCGATTCGCCGACGATGAACGGTGCGACCCCAATCATGCCGTTGAGCCCGAACTTGGTGTCTGGCCCCTTGCTCAGCCGGCGCAACAGCGATTCGAGCGGCGCGCGATATTCGATGTCGTCGACGTTGCGCGGCGCCAGGAACACGAATTTGGTCAGGGCGACGTGATAGGCGGTGCGCTTGGGGCCGAGCTTGGCGCGAAGCACGCGCGCGCCCTCCTGGACCAGCGTGTCGATATAGGCCGAGCCGAGCGCGCGCGCGCCATTATCGAGCTGGTCGGCGCGGGCAAGATCGACCAGCACCGCAAGCCGGCGCGTGCCGGGCGTATCGCGCGCCAGGTCTTCGAGATCTTCGAGAAACTGGGTGCGGTTGGGCAGGCCGCTGAGCGGATCGATTCGCCCCATCGCATGCGTCAGCTCGATCTGTGTCATCACCATCTGAGCGAGATCGTTGAGCGATGCCATCTCGGCATCGGTCGCGCTGCGCGGTTCGGGGCCGAGCACGCAAAGCGCGCCCAGGCCAAAGCCGTCGCGCGTCGTCAGCGGCGCGCCGGCGTAGAAGCGCACACCCTGGCCCGCCAGGATGCTGGTCGCATAGTGGCTGTCGGACAGCAGATCGGGCACGACCAGCGGGGCACTGCTCTCGGCAACCGCCGCGCAGGGAGCTTTGTCGCGCGGGATCGATTGATGCTCAACGCCGACGCGCGACTTGAACCATTGGCGATCATGATCGGTCAGCGACACCGCCGCTACCGGTAGCCCGAAAATCTGGCTCGCAAGACGTGTGATCCGATCGAACGCCTCGCTCGGCGAGGTGTCGAGCAGGTTCAGGCGATGTAGCGCGTCGAGCCGCGCTGCTTCATATCGATCGGCCATCGATCGACAATGCCCGGCTTAAACTAAAGAATAGGTATAGACCGTCGGCCTAACTACTTATCATGGATCAGTAACAGCAGCCATAATGGCCCGAAAAGCGCGCCCGGTGACTAAAGCCCGTACCCGGCAGCGAAGCTCGCGTCAGGCAGCCGGTGCCTGCTCATATTGTTCGAGCACCCATTCCTCTTCCTGCGCGCAGGCGATCCAGTCCTGCATGCAGGGATGCGCGATGACGGCGTTCATGTACGGGCCGGCGAAGCGCGCGAAGGGCAGCGAATAGGTGATGATCCGCGTCACGACCGGCGCGAACATGATGTCGACCGCGCCCCATTTGCCGAACAGGAATTCACCGTCGCCACCGAAGCGCGCGCGTGCCTGCGCCCATAATTCCATGATCCGGCCGAGATCGGCCAATACGTCGGCGTCGGGTTCCCCTGCCTCATATACCTGCCGAATGTTCATCGGATGCTTGCGTCGCAGCGCAGCGTAGCTCGAATGCATTTCGGCCGCCATCGACCGCGCCATCGCGCGGGCCGCGGGATCGGCAGGCCAGAAGCGGTCGTCGCCGGTCTTTTCGTTGAGATATTCGATGATTGCCAGGCTGTCCCAGATCACCACGTCGCCATCCCACAGGATCGGCACCTTGCCTGACGACGGCGCAAATTCATCGCCCTCGCGGCGCTGTTCCCAGGCCTGGTCGTACAGCGGCACGACGACCTCCTCGAAGGCCAGCCCCGCATGCTTGACCGCGAGCCAGCCGCGAAGCGACCATGACGAATAGGCCTTGTTGCCCAGTATAAGCTTTAGCATGTGCTGGAGGTAGCCGGGCGGGGGCGGCGGGGCAACTGTGCGGGTGGGTTGCGAGACCGGCGTCGCTCCAGCGGAAGCTGGGGTCTAGTCCACGCTGGTACCGTCGCGCTCGTGGCCCTGGACCCCAGCTTTCGCTGGGGTGACGGGTGCGTTGCTGCACTGCAGCCACGATTTGTCGCATCACCGCCCAACAGCCCGGTGGATTCGCCGCCCGTTTCGCTTATGGTCGGTCCATCGTGATCCACGCGCTCGCCAATCCTGTTCGCTTCCTCAAGATCGCGAAGCCGTTGACCCCGGTGCTGGTGTGGGGCGGGCTCGCCTTGCTGCTGTTCGGCGCTTGGGCGGGGCTGACGCAGACGCCCCCCGATTATCTGCAGGGCGAGACGGTGCGAATCCTGTACCTTCACGTTCCCGCCGCCTGGCTGGGGATGGGCGGATGGAGCGGAATCGCGATTTCGAGCATCGCCTATCTGGTATGGCGGCATCCGCTCGCCGCCGTCTCGGCACGCGCCTGCGCGGTGCCCGGCGCGCTGTTCGCCGCGATCTGTCTTGCGACCGGATCGATCTGGGGGCGCCCGACCTGGGGAACGTGGTGGCAATGGGACGGTCGGCTGACGTCGATGCTGCTGCTATTCTTCGTATACCTCGCCTATATAGCGCTATCGCGTGCCGATGCGGCGCGCGGCGGCGATGCGCGCATTCCGGCGTTGTTCGGGGTCGCGGGCACCGTCCTGCTGCCGATCATCCGCTATTCGGTGGTCTGGTGGAACACGCTGCACCAGGGACAGAGCCTCAGCTTGACCAAATCGACGATCGACAATGCCATCCTCTGGCCGCTGGCGTTCACGCTTTCGGGCTTTACCCTGCTGTTCGCAGGCATCGTCCTGATGCGGATGCGCGCGATCCTGGCTTCCTCGAAGGTAGAGGCGCGGATGCGCCGGATGGCAGCAGCATGAACCAATGGTTTTTCGTGATCGCGGCTTACGGCGTCGCGGTGCTGGGGACGGGGGCGATCCTGATCGAGAGCTTCCTGGCGATGCGCCGCGCCGAAAACGCCGCCGACAAGGTGCGCAGGCGATGAAGGCGAAGCATCAGCGGTTGCTGCTGGCCGGGCTCGGTCTGGTCGCGGTGATGGGCGCGAGCGGCTTGGCGCTGTCGGCGCTGCAGGACGAAGCCGCGTTCTTCTATGCCCCCGCCGATGTCGCGGGCAAGCCGCCGCCGGTGGGGCGCGCGGTGCGGTTGGGCGGGATGGTCGCGGCGGGATCGATCAAGCCGCAGCCCGATGGCGTGTCGATCAACTTCGTGGTGACCGACGGCAAGGCGACCGTGCCGGTGCGCTTCAGCGGAATCGCGCCCGATCTGTTCAAGGAAGATTCGGGGGTAGTCGCCGAGGGCATGTTCCAGCCCGATGGCAGCTTCACCGCGACGAACCTGCTCGCCAAGCATGACGAGCGCTACATGCCGCCTGAAATGGCGGGCAAGATGGCTGCGGCCGAGACGCTAGAACCGTGATCGGAACGCCATGATCGCCGAAGCCGGACTTGCGGCGCTGTGGCTTGCCGCGGCGCTGGCGCTGTTGCAGCTGGTGCTGGCGGGGCTGGGGTTGTGGATGTCCAGAACATCCGTTCGTCCTGAGCTTGTCGAAGGATCGTCCTTTTCTTCTTCGGTCGAGCAGAAGAACGGTGCTTCGACAAGCTCAGCACGAACGGGAGGGGGCGGTTCTGCTCTGACCGAAGAAAAGGCAGCAACCGCCGCGCAGCTCATCGCCGGCGTCCGCCCGGTCGCGATCGTCCAGGGGCTGCTCGCCGCGCTGTCGTTCGTGCTGCTGATCCTGCTCTTCATCCGATCGGACATGTCGGTCGTGCTGGTCGCGCAGAACAGCCATTCGGCCAAGCCGCTGATGTACAAGATAGCCGGCGCCTGGGGGAATCACGAAGGGTCGATGCTGCTGTGGGTCACGGTGCTGGCGATCGCCGGCGGCGCGATCGCCATCATCGAGCGGCGGCTGAACGAGGCGACTTTGGTCGCGACGATGGCGGCGCAGGCCGCGATCGCGCTCGGCTTCTACGCCTTCCTGCTGATCGCATCGAATCCGTTTGCGCGGCTCAATCCCGCCGCCCCCGAAGGCGCGGGGCTCAACCCGCTGCTGCAGGACCCCGGCTTGGCCTTCCATCCGCCGACTTTGTACTTCGGCTATGTCGGGCTGTCGGTGGCGTTCAGCTTCGCGGTCGGTGCGCTGGTGATGCGCGATGTCGGGCCGGCATTCGCGCGCGCGATGCGCCCCTGGGTGCTCGGTGCCTGGATATTCCTCACGATCGGTATCACCGCGGGCAGCTATTGGGCCTATTACGAGCTCGGCTGGGGTGGCTGGTGGTTCTGGGACCCGGTCGAGAACGCCTCGCTGATGCCCTGGCTCGCGGCGACCGCTTTGCTCCATTCGGTGACGGTGCTGGCGACGCGCGACGGCCTGCGGTCGTGGACGATCATGCTCGCGGTGGTTGCGTTCAGCATGTCGATGATCGGCACCTTCCTGGTGCGATCGGGAATCCTGACCAGCGTCCACGCCTTTGCCGTCGATCCGAGCCGCGGCAGCTTCATCCTGGCGCTGTTAATCCTGTATATCGGCGGTGCACTCGTGCTGTTCGGCTGGCGGATCGGCAGCGTAAAGCAGGGCTCGACCTTCGAACTGGTCAGCCGCGAGGGCGGGCTGATCTTCAACAATTTGTTGCTGTCGGTGATCCTGGGGATCGTGCTGATCGGCACGCTGTATCCGATCGTCGCGCAGGCAATGGGGACGCAATTGTCGGTCGGTCCGCCGTTCTTCAACAAGACCACTGCACCGATTGCGCTGTTGCTGATGCTCGGCATGGCGGTGGGGCCGATGATCCGCTGGCGGCGCGACGAGGGCAAGGAACTGATCGGGCGGATGACCGCGCCGATCGGGGTGGCGCTGGCGGGGCTGGTCGCGGTGTTCGTGATCGCACCCGATACCGCGATCCTGCCGCTGCTGGGGCTGGGCTTCGCGTTCGGGCTGGCGGTGGCGAGCGTCGCGCCGCTTTGGAAGCGCAATCTGCGTCGCACGCCGCTGTTCACCTATGGCATGGTCGTCGCGCATCTCGGTGTCGCGGTGAGCGTCGCGGGGATGGCGAGCGAGGCTGCGTTCACGCAGGAGAAACTGGTCGCGGTGCGGGTGGGGCAGGTGACTGAGGTCGGCCCCTATTCGGTGGTGCTCGAAGGCATCAGGCCTGCGATCGGGCCGAACTGGTCGGCGCTCGAAGGCCGGCTGCGCGTGCAGCGCGGCGAAGCTACGCCGTTCACCATGCGACCGCAGAGCCGCTTCTTCTCGGCGCCGCCGACGGTGACGAGCGAAGCTGCGATCGAGACGGTGTTCGATGGCCAGCTTTATACCGTGCTGGGCCAGCCCGATGGCGAGGGCCGGTGGCAGCTTCGTTTGTGGTGGAAACCGTTCGTGACGCTGATCTGGCTCGGCGGGATGCTGATCGGGCTGGGTGGGTTGTTGTCGTTGATCGGCCGCGTGGTGCGTGAGCGGCGGATTCCCATTCGGATGGCTGCGGCATGAAGAAGCTGCTGCTGTGGGTGCCGTTGCTGGTGTTCGCGGGGCTGGTCGCGCTGGCGGTGCATGGGCTGTACCGGCCCAATGACCCGACGATCCGCTCGGCGCTGGTGGGCAAGCCGCTGCCCGCGCTGACGCTCGAACCGATGTTGCCGGGCAAGCCCGGGCTGGCACTGGGCGAGAATCCCGGCGGTGCGCCGCGGCTGGTCAATGTGTTCGCGAGCTGGTGCGTGCCCTGCATTGCGGAGGCGCCGCAGCTGATGCGGCTCAAGCAGGCGGGCGTCGCGATCGATGCGATCGCGATTCGCGATACCGGGCCGGCGATCGCGCGGTTCCTGGCCGAACATGGCGACCCCTATCGCCGGATCGGCGACGATCCGCGAAGCGCGGTGCAGCTTGCGCTGGGCTCGTCGGGGGTGCCCGAAACCTTCGTGATCGACGCGCAGGGGCGGATCGCGATGCAGCATATCGGCGCGATCACCGAGGGCGACGTGCCGCGGATTTTGGCGGCGTTGGAGGCGGCGCGGTGAGGTGGCGGAACCACAACCGTCACCCCGGCCTTGAGCCGGGGTTTACCTCGCGGCGAGCGGGGGCGCCCGACGTTCGTGCGGTAGCGCCTGCGGCACGGTGGGCGCCGGCACAAGGCCGGGGTGACGACGGGGGGCGGCTGCCGCTGTTTGTCACCGCGCTCGCTGCTCTCTTTCTCACCGCCGCTCCGCTCGCCGCACAGCAATCCGCCGTCCCGCAGGCCGAGCTCGCCTGGAAGCAGCTACCCGACCCCGCCAAGGAGGCCGAGGCGCGCGAGTTGATGGAGGAATTGCGCTGCCTGGTCTGCCAGGGGCAATCGATCGCCGACAGCGATGCCGACATGGCGGGTGACATGCGCGCGTTGGTGCGCGAGCGGGTGGGGCAGGGCGAAAGCGCCGCCGACGTCCGCGCCTGGCTGATCGAGCGCTATGGCGATTATGTGAGCTACGACCCGCCGGTCAGCGGCGCGTCGGTGCCGCTGTGGATCGCGCCGATCGTGTTGCTGATCCTGGGCGCGGGGATTGCCGCGCGTAGCTTTCGGCGGCGTTCACGATGATGGGGCCGCGCTGATGGGCTGGCTAGCCCTCGTGTTGCTCGGCCTCGGCGCAGGGGGGGCATTGTGGTGGCTCGGCGCGCCGCGGATGCTGGCGACGCTGATGGCGGCGGCGCTGGTATTGGGCGCGACCGGCTATGCATTGCAGGGCAAGCCGATGCAGCCCGCCGCGCCGGTCGCGACCGGCGACCAGGGGCTGCGCGTCGATCCTGGGCTGATCGATTTCCGCGCGGCGATCCTGGGCGAGCGGCATCGTGGGGCGATGAGTCTTGCTGATGGCGCGATGGCGCGCGGCGACAAGGGCGAAGCGGTGCGGATCCTGATCGACGTGGTGCGCCGTGCGCCCGAGGATCCCGGCGCCTGGACTGCGCTCGGCACGATGCTGACGGTGCATGACGGGCAGCAATTGTCGCCCGCAGCGCGCTTCGCTTTTGCCCAGGCGGTGCGGCTCGATCCCAAGGCGCCGGGACCGCCCTTTTTCCTCGGCATCTCGCTGCTCAACGCGGGCGAGATCGATCCTGCGCGCACCGCCTGGGCGCAGGCGCTCGCGCTCACCCCCGCCAACGCCCCTTATCGCGGCGACATTGTCGAACGGCTCGCGGTGGTCGATCGCTTCCGCGCGATGATGCAGGGCGCCCCCACGCAGCCGCCAGCCCCGCGCTGACGCACGCGGGCGGCGCCGCTCAGCGAACGATCAGCCGCGTATACAGATGCCAGGTGGCGTAGCCGAGCCACGGTAACACGATCGCAAGCCCGACCCCGAACGGGATCGTTCCCAGTGCGAGCAGCGCCGCGACGCGCAGCCCCCAGCCGATCGTCTCGCTCGGATTGCGCCGCGCGGCAGCGACCGAGGTCGCGACCGCGCTCGCCGCCGACACCGGCTTGTCGACGACCATCGGGAACGCGACGAACGACAGGGTTATCGCCACCGCTGCGAAGCCAAGGCCGACCAGGTTGCCGATGACGATCATCGCCCAGCCCGAATCGGTGGTGAAGATGCGTCTGAACTCGCTGGCGCGCATCGGCCCGTCGGCGCCGAAGGTGAGGGTGTAGATCGCATAGGCTGCGATCAACCAGCCGATGAAGAGCCCCGCCAGCATCAGCGATAGCATCGCGATCGGGGTCCGGCTTCGGCCTTTCAGCGGATCGAGGAAATGCCACCAGTTCGAATCGACACCTTCCTCGCGCCGGCGCGCCAGTTCGTAGAAGCCCGAAGCGACTGCGGGACCGGCGATCGACAGCCCGGCGACCAGCGGGAAGAACAACGGAAACAGCGAATCGTTGAAGGTCACGAACGCCGCCAGCACGCAGATCACGGGGTAGATCAGCCCGATGAACAGCAGGTCGCCGCGCTTTGCGGTGAAGTCTCGCCACCCCTCCGCCAAGGCCCAATCGATATCCGCCTTGCCGATCCGCCGGACTTCGGCGATTTCGCTGGCGGAGGAAACGGGTTCGGACTGGATCGTGACGGCCATGGCGACTTCCTTTTGGTTGCTTCAGCTAGGTCGACTTCCTTCTTGGGGTGTTCGGTAGGTTGGACATGCTAGGTCGTGGCGAACGGCTTGGCAAAGATCAGAAGGGCAGGTTGCGAACCACGATCGCGCGGTTGAGCGCCGAGGCGAAGCTGACCCAGCCGAGATAGGGCAGGATGAACAGCGCGGCGGTGCGCGAGATCGGCCACAGCCCGATCAGCAGCGCCAGCACCGAACCCCACAGGAACACGACCTCGACCAGCGCCCAGTCGGGCCGCTTGGCCATAAAGAACAACGGGCTCCACGCCAGGAAGAACACGGCGTTCACCCCGAACAGGATCAGGATGTCGCGGCGTGCGGCCGCCCCGGGGGCGGCGTTCCACGCCATCACCGCCGCGGTGGCGGCGCAGGCTAGGATCAGCGTCCATGCCGGGCCGAACGCCCAATTGGGCGGCTGCCAGGCCGGCTTGGCCAATTCGCGATACCAGCTGCCGATCGGCGTGGTGGCGCCGCCAGCGATGCCCAGCAGCAACGCCCCGCCGCCGGCGATCCAGATCGGTGCCCAACTGCCCGTCATCATAATCGAGTGTCCATCTTGTGGAGTGTCCAACGCATGGTACACCTTCGCGATGCGTACACCCTTTCCTTTTTCGGCAATCGTCGGCCAGGACGAAATGAAACTGGCGCTGCTGATCGCGGCGGTCGACCCTCGCGTGGGCGGGGTGATGGTCTTCGGCGACCGCGGCACGGGCAAATCGACCGCGGTCCGCGCACTGGCGGCGCTGCTGCCGCCGATCTCCGCGGCGCGCGCGGGCTTCCAGATCGCCGACGCGCCGCCGCCCAAGGGCAAGGTGCCGGTGCCCTTTGTCGACCTGCCGCTGGGCGCGACCGAAGATCGCGTCGTCGGCGCGCTCGATCTCGAAGCGGCGCTAGGACGCGGCGAGAAGCGCTTTGAGCCCGGCCTGCTGGCGCGCGCCAATGGCGGGTTCCTGTATATCGACGAGATCAACCTGCTCGAGGATCACATCGTCGACCTGCTGCTCGACGTCGCGGCATCGGGCGAAAATCTGGTCGAGCGCGAGGGGTTGAGCGTTCGCCACGCCGCGCGCTTCGTGCTGATCGGCAGCGGCAACCCCGAGGAGGGGGAATTGCGGCCGCAATTGCTCGACCGGTTCGGGCTGTCGGTCGAGGTGCGGACCCCCAAGGGCATTCCCGAACGCGTCGAGATCCTCAAGCGCTGCGACGCGTTCGAGCGCGATCCGGGCGGGTTCGCCGAACATTGGGGGGTGTCGGAGAAGAAGACGCTCAAGCGAATCGCCAAGGGCCGCGATCTGGTCGGGGCGATCGAGGTGCCCGAGCCGGTGCTGACGCGCGCCGCCTTGCTGTGCGGCACCGTCGGCGCCGATGGCCTGCGCGGCGAGCTGACGCTGATGCGCGCCGCGCGCGCGCTGGCGGCGCTCGAGGGGCACAGGACCGTCGAGGCCACGCATCTCGATCGCGTCGCGCCTATGGCACTTCGGCACCGTCTGCGGCGCAACCCGCTCGACGATAGCGGATCGAACGCGCGGATCGAGCGCGCATTGGCCGAGCTCGCGGCATGACCGGGTCGGGCCAGAAAGCGCCCGACGTTTTTGCCGATGCGATGCTCGCGGTGCGGCTGTTGCGTATTGATCCGGGGCTGGGTGGGATAGTCCTGCGCGGCGACGGCGCAGCGCGGGACGCGGTGGTCGCGGCGCTCTGCGAAGGCACGGCGGTGCGGCGGGTGCCGCGCAATGTCGATCTCGATCGGCTGGTGGGCGGGCTCGATCTGGGGGCGACGCTCGCGGCGGGGCGGCCGATCGCGCAGCGCGGGCTGCTTGCCGAAGCCAATGGCGGGGTGCTGGTAATGCCCGGGGCCGAGCGCGCCGATGATATGGTGGTGAGCCAGCTTTGCGCGGCGATCGATGGCGGAATGGTGGTGGTCGAGCGCGACGGCGTCGCGCTGCGCGACGCTGCGCGGTTCGCGGTGGTCGCGCTCGACGACGGGATCGAGGACGAGCGGATCGCCACCGGACTGACCGAACGGCTGGCGTTTCGGTTCGATCTTTCTGGGATCGCGCCGCACGCGTTTCGGATCCCCGACGTCCCCCCGCACGGCGAGGTTGCGGTTGACGACGAGCAACTCCACGCGATCGCGGTGACTGCTTCTGCGCTGGGGGTTGAATCGGCGCGCGCGGCGCTGCTGACGCTGCGCGCGGCGAAGGCGATCGCGGCGCTGGGTGGGTGGGACGCGGTGTCCGATCTCGACATCGCCACCGCCGCGCGGCTGGTACTGGGGCCGCGCGCGACGCGGATGCCGGCTCCCGAAAGCGAAGCGCCGCCCGACAGCGAACCGCCGCCGCCGCCCGAAGACAATCCCGGTGACCGGGGCAATGGCGAAGTTCGCCGGCTCGACGACATGGTGCTCGAGGCGGCGCTGGCGAGCCTGCCGCGCGACGTGCTGGCGGCGATCGCGGCGGGGCCTGGGCGAGGGCCGATCAGCCGCGCGCGCGGCAAGGGGGCCAAGCGCAAATCGCCGACGCGCGGGCGGGCGATCGGGGTGCGCGCGGGGCTGCCGCGCGGCGGGCTGCGGTTGAGCCTGATCGATACGCTGCGCGCGGCGGCACCGTGGCAGCGGCTGCGTGGGCGCGACGATTCGCGGATTCGGGTGCGGCGCGACGACCTGCGTATCCGCCGGTTCGAGACGCGCGCCGAAGCGACGACGATCTTCGCGGTCGATGCCTCGGGCTCGTCGGCGGTGGCGCGGCTGGCCGAGGCGAAGGGTGCGGTCGAGCTGCTGCTTGCCGAGGCCTATGTGAAGCGCGCGCAGGTCGCCCTGGTGGCGTTTCGCGGCGAGGGGGCCGAGATACTGCTGCCGCCGACGCGCAGCCTTGCGCGGGCCAAGCGCGCGCTCGCCGAGCTGCCCGGTGGTGGCGGCACACCGATCGCGGCGGGGCTGGCGGCGGCGCACGACCTCGCGATCGCAGCGGCGGCCAAGGGGCGGACGCCGTTCGTGGTGGTGCTCAGCGACGGCCGCGCCAATATCGCGCTCGACGGCGGCACCGGCCGCGCGGCGGCGGCAGGCGATGCCGAAGCCGCGGCCAAGGCGATCGGCGAATCGGGGATCGCAGGCGCGTTCGTCGACATCTCGCAGCGTCCCCGGGCCGAGGGCGAGCGGCTGGCGGCGGCGATGGGGGCGCGCTACCTCGCCTTGCCGCGCGCCGATGCCGGCACGATGCACGTCGCGGTTCGCGCGGTGGCACCCAAATGACGCTGCGTTTCGAGGTCGAGGGCCGCGACTGGCCCAATCGCGCGGCGAGCCGGTTCGTCGCGGTCGGGCGAATCCGCTGGCATGTCCAGGTGATGGGGCAGGGCCCGGCGCTGCTGCTGCTTCACGGCACCGGCGCGGCGACGCATAGCTGGCGCGATGTCGCGCCACTGCTCGCGACCGACTTCACCGTGATCGCGCCCGATCTGCCGGGGCATGGTTTCACCAGCGGTCGCCCGATCGGCGGGCTGGCGATGCCCGCGATGGCGGGGGCGGTGGGCGACCTGCTCGACGCGATGGGCGAGCGGCCCGATATCGTCGTCGGCCATTCGGCAGGCGCGGCGATCGGGGTGCGGATGACGCTTGACGATCGGGTGGCGCCGCGCGCGATCGTCGGGCTCAACCCTGCGTTGCTGCCGTTTCCAGGGCTGGCAGCCAAGCTGTTCCCGACGCTCGCCAAGCTGTTGTTCGTCAATCCGTTCGCGCCGCATATCTTCGCGCAGATCGCGCGCGGATCGGGTGAGGTCGGGCGCTTTCTGGCGCGCAGCACCGGATCGACGATCGATGCCGCCGGGGTCGAATATTATGCCCGGCTGTTCCGCGATCCGGGGCATATCGGCGGCGCGATCGCGATGATGGCCGAATGGGACCTCGACAGCTTCGCCGCGCGGTTGCCTGAGCTTCGCGTGCCACTGCTGCTGATCCACGGCGATCGCGATGCGGCGATCCCGGCGAAGGCAGCAACCGATGCCGCGGCGCGGGTACCGGGCGCGGCGGTCGAAATCGTCGCGGGGGTCGGGCATCTGGCGCATGAGGAACGACCCGCCGACATCGCCGCGCGGATCCTGGCGTTCGCGCGCCAAGTCGAGGGGGTGCGATGAACTCGAATATCTACGGGCTGATCGATGCCGCGATCGTCGCGATCCCGGTGCTGGGCTTCGCGATCTGGCAATGGGTGTCGGTCAGCCGCGAGATCGACCGCGACAAGGCAGCCAAGCGAACGCGCGACAACTCAGAATAGCGCGCGCGGCATGCGGTAGGGGAGCATCGTCTGCACCACCGTCGACGCGAATCGGTCGAGCGACAGGCTTTCGTGCACCGCGAACGCATCCTCGCCGAACAGCCGCGTCTGGAGTCCCGATCGCGCATAGAAGGGCGCGTCGATCCAGGTCTTTCGCACCTTTGCCGCATGGCCGACATCGACGCGGGTACGCCGATCGACCAGCCAGCCCGAGCGCGGCAGCCGCTGCACCGGTGGCGCCTCGACATCGCGCCAGCGCCCCTGCCGGTCGCACAGCAACGCCAGGTCGAAGGGGCGACCGTCGCGGCGGATGCCCTCGTACAGCACCGCGACGTCGCGCCCGAGATGCGCGCGCGACCAGTGCCAGTCGCGAAAGCCGGTTTCGAGCGGCTCGTCGCCGAAGTTCGAATCGAAATAGCCATTGCCGGTCCAGCTGATGCCGGGGCGGTCCATTTCGACCTCGATCCGCGCGCGCGGCGCGATCGGGTGCCAGCGATGGCGCGCGGCGGGGTCGAGCGCGAAGGCGGTGTTGGCGATGAGTTCGGGATAGAGCTTCACCCGCCCGCGCACCGGGTAGGGGATCGGTGCCGAAATCTCGTTGATCTCGATCGTCAGGCAATCGCCGTCCCAGGCGATGCCGCTGGGGCCGACCGCGAAATGGTCGCGGTCGCGCGCCACATGCTTCGCGCCGCGCTCGGTCATCGCCCAGGCATTCGCGCGGGGGCCGCAAAGCGCGACGTTGATCGCGCAGTGATTGTCGGGCCGCTTGCGCCCCATGAGCTTGTAATAGGGAGAAAATACGCTGCCGATGAAGGCGATGATCGTCAGCCCGTGCCTGCCGTCATCGCTGGTCGCGTCGATATACCACCAGGCATAGCCCTGCGGCGAAACCACGACGTCGAAGCGCGGTCCGCTGCCAGGCAATCGACGGCAAGGCTGGCGGACAAGGCGGCCATCGGCAGGCCCGCGCCCGGATGGCAGCTCCCGCCCGCGCAATAGAGCCCAGGGATCCGCGTCCGGCTGCCCTGGCGCAGGAAGGACGCCGCCCACCCGTGCGAGGCCCGTCCATAAAGGGCTCCACCCGTCGACGGGCACAGCGCTTCGAAGTCGGTCGGGGTCAGCAACCGGGTCTCCCCAGCTGCCGAATCGAGCGAAAGCCCGGCTTGCGACAGTCGCCGATGCATCGCCTGGGTGCATGTTTCGATCTCCTGGGGGGTAAGCGGGTGGGTGTCGCCGGTGGGCGGAGCGTTGACGATGATCTGGAAGCGTTCGGGCCCGGCGGGGGCGTGGCCGGCGTCGTTGCGATCCTGCGCGCAGACGTAGACACTGGGATCGGCGGCGAGCCGACTGGCGGCGAGCGATCGGAACTCAGCGGGGTAATCGGGCGAGAAGAGGACGTTGTGGCGTGCGAGCGGAAAGCCCGATGGCTTGGCCTTCGCCAGCCACACCATCGCGCCGAGCGAGCGATGCTTGGGCGGATAGGCGGCGACTGCGCGGCGCGCGTCCTCGCCGAAGCGCCCCTCGGCGATCGCGGCGGGGTCGGCGTTGCACAGCACCGAAGCTGCGGCGATATGCTCGCCCGATGCCAGCGTGACCCCCGACGCCCGACCGCGTTCGATCGTGATGTCGGATACCGGCGCGCCATAGCGGAAGCGCGCGCCATTGGCCTTGGCTAGCGCTTCGAGCGCCAGCGCGAGCCGGTGCATCCCGCCCTCGATCATCCACACCCCGCGTGCCTCGACATGCGCGACCAGCATCAGCGTGGCGGGGCAGGCGAAGGGCGACGATCCGCAATAGGTGGCATAGCGGCCGAACAATTGGCGCAGCCGCGGATCGGCGAAATGCCCCCCTAGCGCGCTCCAGAGCGATTCATAGGGGCGCAGCGCAAAGGCGTCGGCGGGGCGGCGCATCGCGAGCCGCGCGGTGAGCGTCAGCGGGTCCGATCGCGTGCGGCGCATGAAGGCGGGGTCGAGCGCATCGAAGATCCGCGCCGATTCGGTGCGGAAGGCGCGATAGCCGCGCGCCGCCGTGGCACCTGCGAAGTCGCCGATCCCGGCTTCGCTGCGCGCGGGGTCGGCGAACAGATCGAGCCGGTCGTCGCCCCAGGCGTGGCGCGCGAGCACCGTCGCGGGGCGCAAGGTCAGGTGATCCTCGATCGCGCTGCCGCACGCCGCGAAGATATCGGCGAAGACCTCGCGCAGTGTGAAGACCGTCGGGCCCGCATCGATCGCGTCACCCGCGACGTCGATCGCGCGCAGCTTGCCCCCGGGACCCGGCTGCGCCTCGACCACCGTCACCGCATGGCCCCGCGCGCCGAGCAAGGCGGCGGCGACCAAGCCACCGATGCCGGCACCGATGATGACCATGTGATCGCGGGGCATGTCGTCCGCCTCTCCCTGGCTGTTGACGCCACCCTAACAGCTGTCCAGAACAATGGACATATGGATTGTCCGAAATGAAAGACGGTTGGCGCGAGGGCTTTATCGCCCGGCGCAACCGCGTGCTGGCGAGCCCACGATTCCAGCGCTTCGCGGCGCGATCCTGGCTCACCCGACGGGTCGCGCGCGGCAAGGCGAGCGCCTTGTTCGATCTGGTCGCAGGGTTCGTCTATTCGCAGACTCTGTCGGCGTTTCTCGAGGCCGGGATGCTCGATCGCCTAGCGGCGGGACCGGTATCGCTCGACGCATTGGCGGCGCGCGCTGACCTGCCGGCCGAGGCCACTGCGCGCCTGCTCCGCGCCGCCGCGACGCTCGATCTGGTCGAGCCGCTGGCGGGCGATCGATGGGTATTAGGCGGCGCGGGAGCGGCGTTGCTCGGGAATCGCGGGATCGTCGAAATGGTTGCGCATCATCGGCTGCTCTATGCCGATCTCGCCGACCCGCTGGCGCTGCTGCGCAAGGGCGGCGGCGGGGCGCTCGGCGGCTACTGGCATTATGCCGGCGCTTCGGGCGAGGGGGATGCTGCCGAGGTTGCGGGCTATTCGGCGCTGATGGCAGCGTCGCAGCCGCTGGTCGCCGATCAAGTGATCGATTCCTACCGATTCGCGGAGCACCGCCGCATCCTCGATGTCGGTGGCGGCGAGGGGGCGTTCGCGCTCCAGTTGGCGCGGCGGGTGGCGGGGCCGGCGCTGGCGATGTTCGACCTGCCTGCGGTGGCGGCGCGCGCCACCGCCCGCTTCGAGGCGGCGGGCGTGGCCGATCGGATCGCGGCGCATGGCGGCGACTTCATCGCCGGGCCGCTGCCGAACGGGCATGACTGCATCACCCTGATTCGCATCCTGCACGACCATGACGACGCGCCAGCGCTGCAATTGCTGCGCAACATTCACGCAGCGCTTCCCCCTGGCGGGGTGCTGGTGATCGGCGAACCGATGGCCGATGCGCCGGGCGCCAAGCGGATGGGGGATGCCTATTTCGGCTGGTATCTGCTGGCGATGGGGTCGGGGCGCCCGCGGACCGCGGCGGAGATCATATCTATGGCAAAAACCGCGGGATTCTTGGCCGCGCGATCAGTTTCGACCGCGCTGCCGCTGACCACGGGCATGGTTGTCGCGCGGCGCTGACACGAAAAGCGTCAAGAAGAATTGACATTAATCAGTGTCCAGATAGAGTGACCCTTATGCAGTGAGGATCCCACCGGGGTCCCGGCGAAGCAAAGGGGAGCGCGCGATGAAGGCGCTGGCAGTGATATTGGAGGCGCCCGAAAGCCTCTCATTGCGCCCGGTTTCGCTGTTGCCGATGGGGCATGGCGACCTCACCGTCGAAATCGCCTGGAGCGGGGTCAGCACCGGTACCGAGAAATTGCTGTGGACGGGGCGGATGCCGCCTTTCCCGGGTCTCGGTTACCCCTTGGTGCCGGGCTATGAGTCGGTCGGCCGGGTGATCGATGCCGGGCGCGACGTTCGCGGCCGGATCGGCGAATGGGTCTTCGTCCCCGGCGCGACTTGCTATGCCGATGCGCGCGGCCTGTTCGGCGGCAGCGCGCGGCGGGTCATCCTTCCCTCGGCGCGCGCGATGCCCGTCGCCGAATCGCTCGGTCGCAACGGCACCTTGCTGGCGCTCGCCGCCACCGCGCATCATGTCGTCGTCGGCGGCAACGCCCCCGACCTGATCGTCGGGCACGGCGTGCTCGGTCGACTGATCGCGCGGATTGCCATCGCGCTCGCTGCCGATGCTCCCACGGTGTGGGAGGTCAATCCCGATCGCCGCGATGCCGATGACTATAAGGTGATCGATCCCGCCGCCGACGAGCGCCGCGACTATCGCGTGATTTGCGACGCTAGTGGCGAGGGCGAACTGCTCGATTCGCTGATCGGCCGGCTAGGCCGCGGCGGTGAGATCGTGCTGGCGGGCTTCTACGACCGGCTGTCCTTTGCTTTCCCCAGCGCCTTTATGCGCGAAGCACGGCTGCGGATCTCGGCCGAGTTCAAGCCCGCCGACGTTACCGCGGTCACCGAATTGATCGAGGCGGGGCTGCTCTCGCTCGACGGGCTGATCAGCCATGTCGAGCCGGCCGCGCGCGCCGCCGAAGCCTATCCAATCGCTTTCACCGATCCCGCGTGCCGCAAGATGGTGCTCGACTGGAGTGCGTTATGACCATGTTCGATGTTGGCGTGTTGCGCGAAGAAGCAAGCCATGAGCCCGATCCCGTTCCAACGGGGCCGGTGACCAAGGAAACGCAGATCATCGCGATCTATGGCAAGGGCGGATCGGGCAAGTCGTTCGCATTGGCCAACCTAAGCTATATGATGGCGCAGCAGGGCAAGCGCGTGCTGCTGATCGGCTGCGATCCCAAATCGGACACGACAAGCCTGTTGTTCGGCGGCAAATCGACCCCGACGATCATCGAGACGTCGAGCGCCAAGAAGCTGGCGGGCGAGGAAATCGGCATCGAGGATGTCTGTTTCCAGCGCGACGGCGTGTTCGCGATGGAATTGGGCGGCCCCGAGGTCGGGCGCGGTTGCGGCGGGCGCGGGATCATCCACGGGTTCGAAACGCTCGAGAAGCTGGGCTTCCATGAATGGGGCTTTGATTACGTCCTGCTCGATTTCCTGGGTGACGTGGTGTGCGGGGGCTTTGGCCTGCCGATCGCGCGCGACATGTGCCAAAAGGTGATCGTCGTCGCGTCGAACGACCTGCAGTCGCTCTATGTCGCCAACAACGTCTGCAAGGCAGTCGAATATTTCCGCAAGATGGGCGGCAATGTCGGCGTCGCGGGCATGATCATCAACAAGGATGACGGCACCGGCGAGGCGCAGGCGTTCGCCGAGGCGATCGGTATCCCCACGCTGTGCTCGATCCCCGCGAACGAGGACATTCGCCGCAAATCGGCGAATTATCAGATCATCGGCACGCCCGAGAGCGAATGGGGTTCGCTGTTCGCCGATCTCGCCGCCAACGTCGCAAGCGCCCCGCCGGTCCAGCCGCGCCCGCTCGACCAGGACGGGCTGCTGGGGCTGTTCAAGCCCGAGGATACCGGGGGCAACTATACGCTGAGGCCCGCGACGCAGGCCGATATGCGGGGCAAGCCGTTCGTGACCAAGCCGAGCCTTGAGGTCGTGTACGATGCGGTCTGACGTGGCCCTTCCCCCGGTCACTCCCGTTGCGGGAGGCGACGCCAGAAGCCGCGACCGTATCGTGGTTGCCGAGGGCGGCTGCGCTTCGGGCGAAACGCTTCGGGCGGCTGCGATCGGTGCGGGCAAGTCCGACATTCTCGATCGCTATGCCGCCGATTATCCGGTCGATCGCAGCGCCGGCCCGCACGACCAGCCGCAGTCGATGTGCCCGGCCTTTGGCTCGCTTCGCGTTGGGCTTCGGATGCGGCGTACCGCGACGATCCTGTCGGGCTCTGCGTGCTGCGTCTATGGCCTGACCTTCACCAGCCATTTCTATGGGGCAAAGCGCAGCGTCGGCTATGTGCCGTTCAGTTCCGAAACGCTCGTCACCGGCAAGCTGTTCGAGGATATTCGCGACGCGGTGCACCAGCTCGCCGATCCGGCGCTGTACGACACGATTGTCGTCACCAATTTGTGCGTGCCCACCGCCAGCGGCGTGCCGCTGCAATTGCTGCCCGATGCCATCAACGGCGTCCGGGTGATCGGCATCGACGTGCCGGGGTTCGGCGTACCGACGCATGCCGAGGCCAAGGACGTGCTCGCCGGTGCGATGCTCAATTATGCGCGCAAGGAGGCCGAGGCCGGCCCCGTCGCGGCGCCGCGCGACCGCGCCGCCAAGCCGACGATCACGTTGCTGGGCGAAATGTTTCCCGCCGACCCGCCGGGGATTGGCCAGATGCTCGAGCCGTTGGGGCTTGCCGCCGGGCCGGTGGTGCCGACGCGCGAATGGCGCGAGCTCTATTCGGCGCTCGATTGCGCGGCGGTCGCGGCGATCCATCCCTTCTACACCGCCAGCGTTCGCGAGTTCGAAGCTGCCGGGCGGCAGGTAGTCGGTTCGGCCCCGGTGGGCGCCGAAGGGACGGCGGCGTGGCTCGACGCGATCGGGCAGGCCTGCGGTATCGCGCAAACCAGGGTGGATGAGGCAAAGAACCGCTTCGTCCCCGCCATCCGCGCCGCGCTCGCCGCCCGACCCATTAAAGGCCGGATCACGGTTTCGGGCTATGAAGGCTCCGAGTTGCTGGTTGCGCGGCTGCTGATCGAAAGCGGCGCGGATGTGCCCTATGTCGGCACCGCCTGCCCGCGCACGCGCTGGTCCGATCCCGATCGCGAATGGCTCGAAGCCAAGGGCGTCCGAATCCAGTTCCGCGCGAGCCTGGAGCAGGACATTGCGGCGGTGCATGAATTCGGCCCCGATCTGGCGATCGGTACGACTCCTGTGGTCCAGCACGCCAAGTCGCTGTCGATCCCGTCGCTGTATTTCACCAACCTCATCTCGGCGCGGCCGCTGATGGGGCCGGCGGGGGCGGGGAGCCTAGCGCTGGTGGTCAACGCCGCGATCGCCAATCGCGACCGGTTCGAACGGATGACCGCTTTCTTCGAAGGCGTCGGCGAGGGGTCGAGCGCGGGGGTGTGGGAGACCACGCCGGTCGATCGCCCCGACTTCAAGGCAAAGTTCGCCGCGCGCAGGATCGCGGCGGCGAAGGCTGCCGAGGCGGTGGGCGTATGAGCATCTCCGTCGCCCACACCGCCATCAGCCGTCACCCCAGCGAAGGCTGGGGTCCCTCGCGAACGCCAGCGAACGGCTTGCGGCGCGAGACCCCAGCTTTCGCTGGGGTGACGATAATTGTCGAGGCGCACCCGTGACGCTCATCATCGATCATGATCGCGCGGGCGGTTATTGGGGCGCGGTCTATGCCTTTACCGCGATCAAGGGGCTGCAGGTCATCATCGACGGCCCCGTAGGCTGCGAGAATCTGCCGGTTACCTCGGTATTGCATTATACCGACGCGCTGCCGCCGCATGAATTGCCGATCACCGTCACCGGCCTGTCCGAACAGGAACTAGGCCGCGACGGCACCGAAGGCGCGATGCGGCGGGCGTGGAAGACGCTCGATCCCGATCTGCCGGCCGTGGTGGTGACCGGGTCGATCGCCGAGATGATCGGCGGTGGGGTGACGCCTGAGGGCACCAACATCGTCCGTTTCTTGCCGCGCACCATCGACGAGGATCAATGGCAGGCCGCCGATCGTGCGCTGACCTGGCTGTGGACCCAGTTCGGCCCGAAAAAAGTGCCGCCCGCCCGCCGTAAAGAGGGCGCACGGCCCAAGGTCAACATCATCGGGCCGATGTACGGCACATTCAACATGCCCTCTGACCTCGCCGAAATCCGGCGACTGATCGAAGGGATCGGGGCCGATGTCGGCATGGCGTTTCCGCTGGGCAGCCATCTTGCCGATGTCCGCCGGCTGGCCGAGGCCGAAGTAAATGTCTGCATGTACCGCGAATTCGGTCGCGGGCTGTGCGAGACGCTCGAACGCCCGTTCCTGCAAGCGCCGATCGGGCTGGAAAGCACCACCTTGTTCCTGCGCAAGCTGGGCGAGTTGCTGGGGCTAGACCCCGAACCGTTCATCGAGCGCGAAAAGCATACGACGATCAAGCCGCTTTGGGATTTGTGGCGGTCGGTGACTCAGGATTTCTTCGGCACCGCCAGCTTCGGCATCGTCGCAACCGACACTTACGCGCGAGGGATCCGGAATTTCCTGGAAGGTGACATGGGGCTGCCCTGCACCTTCGCTTACTCGCGCGGCGCCGGGGTGAAGCCCGACAATCATGCGATCAAGGATTCGATCCGCGACAACCCACCGCTGATCCTGTTCGGCAGCTTCAACGAGCGGATGTACATGGCCGAGGCGGGGTCGCGCGCGATGTATGTTCCTGCCAGCTTCCCCGGCGCGGTGATCCGCCGCCACACCGGCACGCCCTTCATGGGCTATGCCGGGGCGACCTATCTCGTCCAGGAAGTATGCAACGCGCTTTTCGACGCGCTCTTCCACATCCTGCCGCTCGCCGGTCAGCTCGACGCGGTCGAGCCGACTCCCGCGCGCGACCAGGGCGAGATCGGCTGGGACGACGCCGCCAAGGCCGGGCTCGACGCCGCGGTCGAGCGCGAGCCGGTGCTGGTGCGCATCTCCGCCGCCAAGCGCATCCGCGACGCCGCCGAGCGCGCCGCGCGCCGCGCGGGCGAAAGCCGCGTCACCGAACACCGGCTGGCCGACGCGCTGACGCAGGGGCAGCGCCCATGACCGCTATCACCGATTTCCGCGCCTCCCCGATGGGGATCCACGCGGCAACGCAATCGCAGCCGGGCGTTCCCGACCGCGATACCGCCTGGGAGCTAGTTCCGGGCTCCCGTCCTTGTCGGGAAACATGGAGACGACAGACATGAGTGACATCAGAGACGAAAGGATGGGGCCAGGAACCTACCTGACCCCCGAAGAGGCAAAGGAGTTCCACAAACTCTTCATGGCCAGCTTCATCGGCTTCACCATCGTTGCGATCATCGCGCATTTCCTGGTGTGGAGCTGGCGGCCATGGCTGCCTGGTCCCGAGGGCTATGCCGCGCTGAACGACGGCGTCGCAGTGGCGCAAGCCACGTTTTCCGCCCTCTTGGCATAAGGAGCAGCCACCATGTGGAGAACCTGGCTGATCTTCGATCCGCGGCGCACGCTCGTCGCGTTGTTCATCTTCCTGTTCGTGCTCGCAATCTTGATTCACTTCATCTTGCTCAGCACCGACCGGTTCAACTGGCTTGACGGCCCCAAGACGACACCGGCGTCGATGACGGCGCCGGCGGCGACGGCGCCCCCGGGCACCTGAAGCCGAAGAACCCGCGTGCCGATCGGCGCGCGGGACAGGGCAGGCGAGGGCGCGACCATCGGGGCCGCGGCCTTGCCACCCACCGATTTACTGCAACCGCAACGACGCCGGGCACCTCGCCCGCGCGCGGGAGGGATGGCTCATGGCGCTGCTTAGTTTCGAGCGGAAATACCGCGTGCGCGGGGGGACGTTGCTGGGCGGCGACCTGTTCGACTTCTGGGTCGGGCCATTTTATGTCGGCTTCTTCGGGGTGACGACCGCGTTCTTCGCGGCGCTCGGCACCGCGTTGATCCTGTACGATGCATCGCTCGGGCCGACGTGGAACCCGTGGCTGATCTCGATCGAGCCGCCCGACCTGAGTTACGGGTTGGCGCTGGCGCCGCTACGCGAGGGCGGGTTTTGGCAGATCATCACGATCTGCGCGATCGGCGCGTTCGTCTCATGGGCGCTGCGCGAGGTCGAAATCTGCCGCAAGCTCGGCATCGGCTATCACATCCCCGTTGCGTTCGGGGTCGCGATCTTCGCCTATATCAGCCTGGTGGTGATCCGCCCGATCTGGCTCGGCGCCTGGGGACATGGCTTCCCGTACGGCATCTTCAGCCATCTCGATTGGGTGTCGAACACCGGCTACCAGTATCTCCATTTCCACTACAATCCGGCGCACATGCTCGCGGTGAGCTTCTTCTTCACCACGACGCTGGCGCTGTCGCTGCACGGCGCGTTGGTGCTGTCGGCGGTGAACCCGGCGCGCAATCGCGACGGGTCGTTGGGCGAGGTCAAGACGCCCGAATATGAGGACAGCTTCTTCCGCGATACGATCGGCTATTCGGTCGGTACGCTGGGGATCCACCGCGTCGGGCTGTTCCTGGCATTGTCGGCCGGCTTCTGGAGCGCGGTCTGCATCATCATCTCGGGGCCGCTATGGACACGCGGCTGGCCCGAATGGTGGACGTGGTGGCTCGACCTGCCGATCTGGAGCTGAGGGGAAACGTCATGGCACGCTATCAGAATCTCTTCACCCAGGTGCAGCTTCGCGCCGCCCCCGAAATGGGTCCGCCGATGCACGGCGCCACCTTCGATCGCACCGGCCGCGGGAGCTATTCCTATTGGCTGGGCAAGCTCGGCAACGCGCAATTGGGGCCGATCTATCTCGGGCCGCTGGGCATGGCCTCGCTGATCTGCGGGTTCCTCGCGTTCGAGATCATCGGGCTCAATATGTGGGCGTCGGTCAATTGGGATCCGGTGCAGTTCGTGCGCCAGCTCTTCTGGCTCGCGCTCGAGCCGCCGGGACCCGAATGGGGCTTCACCCCCTTCGTCCCGTTGGCCGAGGGCGGCTGGTGGATCATGGCGGGGATGTTCATGACCGCCAGCGTGCTGCTGTGGTGCGCGCGGACCTATCGCCGCGCCAAGGCGCTCGGCATGGGCACGCATGTCACCTGGGCGTTCCTCAGCGCGATCTGGTTGATGCTGGTGCTGGGCTTCATCCGTCCGCTGCTGATGGGCAGCTGGGCCGAGGCGGTGCCGTTTGGCATCTTCCCGCATCTCGATTGGACCGCGGCCTTCTCGATCCGCTACGGCAACCTCTTCTACAACCCGTTCCACTGCCTCTCGATCGTCTTCCTCTACGGGTCGACGCTGCTGTTCGCGATGCACGGCGCGACGATCCTCGCTGTCGGCCGCTACGGCGGCGAGCGCGAGATCGAGCAGATCACCGATCGTGGTACCGCCGCCGAGCGCGCCGGGCTGTTCTGGCGCTGGACGATGGGCTTCAACGCCACGATGGAATCGATCCATCGCTGGGCGTGGTGGTTCGCGGTGCTGACGACGCTGACCGGCGGGATCGGCATCCTGCTCACCGGCACCGTGGTCGACAATTGGTACCTTTGGGCCATCCAGCATGGCTATGCGCCTGCCTATCCCGGCACCGGCGTGGTCGATCCCTCGCTTCCGGGAGCACCGCAATGAGTATGCGCCATCGATCCACGGGCTTGCTGGTCGGCGTGACCGGCGCGGCGCTTGCGCTGTCGGGATGCGACCTGGGGCCCAAGCAGGTCGTCCAGACGGGGTTTCGCGGCACCGCCATGGCGCAGGTCACCGACCTGAACAACGTCAAGGAACAGGCGGCGATCCCCGACGATCCCTATGCGCTGCCCCCCGACACCGGGCCGCGCGCGAGCGAAGTGTACCAGAACGTCCAGGTGCTGGGCGACGTCTCGGCCGAGCGGTTCAACCATCTGATGGCGCAGATCACCCAGTGGATCGCGCCGCCCGAACAGGGCTGCAATTACTGCCACAACCCGGCGAACATGGCGTCGGACGAAGTCTATACCAAGCTGGTCGCGCGGCAGATGCTGCTGATGACGCAGCAGGTGAACTCGACCTGGTCGAGCCACGTCAAGCAGACCGGGGTCACCTGCTACACCTGCCATCGCGGCAACGCGGTGCCGCAATATGTCTGGGCGGTGCAGCAGGGCACGCCCAACCCCAATTCGGTGCTGGGCAACAAGCGCGGGCAGAATACCCCCAATCCCAATGTCGGCTATGCCTCGCTGCCCTATGATCCCTTTGCGCTGTATCTGACCGGCAAGGCGAACTCGCGCGTCGCGGGCAAGACGATTTACCCGGCCTATGGCGAGGGGCAGGGCAAATCGACCAAGGAAGCCGAGGCGAGCTATGGCTTCATGATGCACCTGTCGACCTCGCTCGGGGTCAATTGCACCTTCTGTCATAATACCCAGTCGCTCGGCGCCTGGAACCTGAGCCGGCCGCAGCGCGCCACCGCCTATTACGGCATCCGCATGGTTGGCGACATCAACGACACGCATATCACCCCGCTCACTCCGATCTTCCCCGCCAACCGCAAGGGGCCGCAGGGCGATCCGTACAAGGTGAATTGCATGACCTGCCATCAGGGGCTGCAAAAGCCGCTCGGCGGGGTCAGCATGCTGGCGCGATCGCCGACGTTGCGCGGCCCGGTGGGCCAGGTTGCGGTGGCTGAGGATGTCGGCGGCGCGGCGGGCCGGGTCGCGACCGAGCAGGCGTTCGACGCGCCCGAAGCGGTGAATACTAGCCCGGCGGCGGCACCCGCCGATCGGCCGAGCGCGCCGGTGGCGAAGTAGGGGAGCTTCGGCGTGCTTCTAGCCCTCTCCCGCTTGCGGGAGAGGGTTGGGTGAGGGCCTTCTTCCCCTTCTCCCCATGCGTGACCAGGTCAACAACCCTCACCGCTGCGACTAGGCAGCAAGCTGCCAAGTCTCGCTCCGCTCCCGCAAGCGCGAGAGGATGAACTCGCCGGAGGTCCAATGCATGACCTGAGCAACCGCAGCCATCCGCTGCGCGCCAGCCTTTCGGCCGAGATGCATGTCCGCCGGCTACCGCGCTTTGGCAGCCCGTGTCGCTTGCTTCAGATCGTGACGCTGCTCGGCGACGCCGCGGCGCGCGAGAGCCGCGCCTATATCGAGGATATCGCCACCGCGCATGGCCAGACGATCGCGCCGGCGTCGCGCTATGCGGTGCTGCCGATCGGACCGTTCACTTTGGTGTGGGAAGGGCATACCGAATTCGCGAGCTTCACGCTGATCCTGGAAGGCGCGTTCGCCGATCCGTTCGACACCGGGGTGTTCGATGGCGAAGCGGCGTCGATCCTGATCGGCCTGCCGGGCCAGGTCATCCGCGCGACACAGATTGCGGTGCTCAGGCAGGCCGATGGCATGCCGCCGCGTGAGACATTGGCGACTTGGTTCGATCCATCGGCGATCGTCGTGTGCGAGGTCGCCGAGGGCAAGGCGCGGATCGCGTCGGACTTCATGCTGCATTCCGACGGTTTCGGACGGCTGCTCATCGACGATGTATCGCTGGAGGGCGATGAGGCAGCGCAATTGGTCGTCCGCCTGCAGGAACTCGGCAATTACCGCAACATGGCGCTGCTTGGGCTGCCAATGGCGCAGCGGCTGACCCCGGAAGTCACCGCGATCGAGGCGCGGCTGTCGGCGCTGACGCACGAAGTGTCCGAACGCAGCACCGACGATGACGCGCTGCTCGACGAACTCACCTCGGTCGCAGCCGAGCTGGCGCGGCTGGTGGCCGCCACGCGCTACCGGATGAGCGCGACGCGCGCCTATGCCGAGCTCAGCATGGAGCGGCTGCGCAGTCTGGGGATCGGCCCGGTGCGCGGCTTCCAGACGCTGGCCGACTTTACCGAACGGCGGCTGGTGCCCGCGGTGCGGACCTGCGCTAGCTTTTCGAACCGGCTCGAGGACCTGTCGCAGCGCACCGCCTGGACCAGCTCGCTGCTGCGCACCCGGATCGACATTGCGCTCGCCAAGCAGAACCGCGACCTGCTCGAATCGATGGACCGCCGCACCCAATTGCAGCTGCGGCTGCAACAGGCGGTCGAGGGGCTGTCGGTGGTCGCGATCAGCTATTATCTCGTCTCGCTGATCGGCTATCTCGCCTATCCCGCGGGCGCCGAGGCCAAGCCCTATATCGTCGCCGGTGCGGTGCCGGTGGTGATGCTGGCGGTGTGGTGGATGGCGCGGCGGCTGCGCAAGGGCTTCGCCGAATAGCGGCTCATCGCCGGTTCAGCCATTGCTCGCGATAGGAGGTGCATGGAAATCGATCGCCGTTCGTTGCTGCGCACCGCGCTGCTGTCGCCCATCGCGCTTGCCGCGGGGTGCGCGGGGCCGATCGGCGCCTTGTCGCTCGAAGAGGGCGTGTACCGGCTGCTCAGCCTGTCGAGCCAGCGCGCCTTTGCCCGGTTGACGATGCCCGGCGGGTTCTACGACGATCAGCTCACCCGGATCGTGCCCCCCGCCAGCGGCGGTGACGGCGTGCTGAGCGCGGTGTTGCGCACCAACGCGGTACGCCGCCAGCTCGCGATGGCGATGAACGAGATCGCGGTCGAAGCCGCCGATCGCGCCGCGCCGATCGTCATCGATACGATCCGCCGGATGTCGTTCGCCGATGCGCTGGCGATCGCGCGTGGCGGCCCGACCGCGGCGACCGACCTGCTCGAGGCGCAGGTGGGCGACAGGCTGATCGAAGCGATGTTCCCCGAATTCTCGCTGGGGCTGTCGGGCGATGTCGTCGAAATCCTCGGCGCGATCGCGGGGGCGGGCGGCGGCCCGAATTATGCTGGCCTCGCACGCAGCGCCTCGGCGCTCGCCAGCCGCAGCATCTTCCGTGCGATCGGCCGCGAAGAGGCGGGGATCCGCGCCAACCCGCAGGCGACGCGCGATCCCGCGATCCTGGCGTTGCTCGCCGCGGGTAGCGGCTAGGTTGCGACGACTGTGCCGCCTAGGCTATAAAATTGCGCTTGGTTGCTTTGTTTTCGAATACTGCTGTTTGCAATGTCCATAACGGACATGGTTGACCCGTAATTCGAAATAAGCCGATGATATGCTCGACTGGTCGCGAACCGCGACGACCCTGCACATCATCCGGAGATCATGATGACCGACGTTCCCTTGCACCCCAGTGTTATGGCCGACGATGAGACGTCGTTGGAGGCGACCCGAGAGTTCTTCGTCAAATGTGGGTTGATGAAGGAAGGCGACCGGTTCGTGGCCGATGAAGCCGCAACGAGCTTGACCGACACTGATGTCGAACCGATGGCTGGCGCCTCCGATTGCGAAGCGGCGTGCACGGTTGCCTACGAACTCGCACGACTGGCATGCTCGATTTCAGGCAGCAGGAGTTGCGCGAAGCGCGCCAAAGCCGCTTATCAAGTTTGCCTTCTGGCCTGCGGATAACAAATAGCGGGGGCAACGGGGTCGTGTTGCCCTCCAGCCGCTAGGCCGCCATCTCGCGCCGCGCGAGTTCGCACATCGACCAGATTTCGCTCAATCCGCGCACCAGCCGGTCGATATCGTCGTCCGAATGGACCGGCGATGGGGTCAGCCGCAGCCGCTCGGTGCCGACCGGGACGGTGGGGTAGTTGATCGGCTGCACATAGATGCCGTGATGCTCCATCAGCCAATCGCTGATGCGTTTGCACTTTTTGGCGTCGCCCACCATCACCGGGATGATGTGGCTGGGGTTCTCGATCGTCGGGATACCGATCGCGTCGAGCCGGCGGCGGACATAGGCGACGCGTTCCTGGTGGCGCTCGCGCTCGACCTGGCTGGTTTTGAGGTGGCGGATGCTGGCGGCGGCGCCCGCAGCCAGCGCCGGGGGCAAGGCCGTCGTGAAGATGAAGCCGCTGGCGAAGCTGCGAACGAAATCGCACACCGCCGCCGATCCCGCGATATAGCCGCCCATCACCCCGAACGCCTTGCCCAGCGTTCCTTCGATGACGGTGATCCGGTCCATCAAACCGCGCGCTTCGGCGACGCCGCCGCCGCGCGGGCCGTACAGCCCGACGCCATGGACTTCGTCGATATAGCTCATCGCGCCATGACGTTCGCACACGTCGAGGATTTCCTCGATCGGCGCGATGTCGCCGTCCATCGAATAGACGCTTTCGAACACCACCAATTTGGGCCGGTCGGGGTCCATTGCCGACAGGCGGCGGTCGAGATCCTCGGGGTCGTTATGCGCGAAGCGATGGCATTCGGCGCGGCTGTGGCGGATGCCCTCGATCATGCTGGCATGGTTGAGCGCGTCCGAGAGCACGATGCAGCCGGGGATGCGCGCGGCGAGCGTCGAGAGTGCCGCCCAGTTCGAGACATAGCCGCTGGTGAACAACAATGCCGATTCCTTGCCGTGCAGATCGGCCAGCTCGCGCTCGAGCTCGACATGCGCATGCGTTGTGCCCGAAATATTGCGCGTGCCGCCGGCGCCCGCACCGCAGCGGTCGAGCGTTTCGTGCATCGCGCTCAGCACCGCCGGATGCTGGCCCATGCCGAGATAGTCGTTCGAGCACCACACGGTGACCTTGTCGACGCCTTCATGGTTGAAGCAGGTGGCGTGCGGGAAAGCACCTGCCTTGCGTTCTAGTTCGGCGAATACGCGATACCGGCCGTCTTCGCGCAGGACATCCAGTTCGGTCTGGAAAAACGCTTCATAGTCCATGCGATACCTCCCCAATCAATCCAGTGTGGCGGTTCGAACCGCCTTGTTTTTGGGCTTTGCGGCCGAGGCCCAGACCCACATTTTCCCGTCGCGCAGCGGCAGGACCAGAAACAGATGCTCGACCACGCCGAGCGCACCCAGGCCGACCAGCAGCATCGCGGTGATCGCCGCGCCCCCGCCCGAGCCCTGCGCGAAGTTCCACGCCCAGATCACCTGCGCGACGCCGAGCGCCAGCGAGACGGGATACCAGGCGTTGATCGGCCGCGTGCCGAAATAAGTCTTGAGATAGGCCAGATGCGCCGGGAAGATCTCGTCGGACAGGTTCGCGACGCCCAGGAACAGGTTGATCTTGGCCGACAGCCGCAGCGCGAACAGCAATGCAAAGGTAAGCGGCGCGGCCTGGTTGGGCTGGCCCCAGCACAGCACGAAGAGTGCGATCGCGGTGGCGGCTAGCGCGACCTCGTGGTGGATCACCGTCTCGGTCGCGGCGCGGAAGCGTGCCATGCCGGTGGCGCCGGCGGGGCAGGGGGTGCGGCGCGGCCCCGCGACGAAGCCCATGAGGAACCCCATCTCGTGCCAGCCCCAGATCACGATCGCCGCGGCAAAACCGATATAGGCGCCGCTCGCGCTGGCATCGCGCGCCACCCACCAGATCGCACCCGTCGCCGCCAGCGCCGCGACGCCCGCCAGCCGAAAGCTGGTGCGGAAGGTCGCGCGCGGTCGGCTGTCGAGCCAGACCACTGCGGCGGTGCCGACGAACCACATGAGCAGTGCGAATAGAAGCGGCGGAAAGGTCACCAGGCGGGCACCATCCGAACGCTGGCCGGCGCCTGGTTGCGCTCGGCACGATGGCAATAGAGCCGGACGAAGGCGATGCCCGCCGCAGCCATCCCAATTACGCGCCGGAAGCCGCCGACGATCCCGCCCTGCTGCTTGCCCGCCTCGATCCGCAAGGCCGCGCGGCGGATCGACTCGAGCCCGGCGCGGAAGCCGTCGCTGTCGGTGTCGAGTACCACCGGGAACACCTGCCGGGTGATCGCCGAGCAGACGCGATAGACCTGCAAGTCATATTCGGTCGGGTCGATCCCCAGCCCCTTGTGGAATTCAGGCCGGTTGTGATCGCGCACGTACATTGTGGCGTAGACCGCTACCAGGAAGAAGCGGATCCACAACTTGTTGGTGCCAGCCAGCAGCTTGGGATCGGCGCGCATCAGCAGCGCGAACGCCTCGCCATGGCTGAACTCGTCGTTGCACCATTCCTCGAACCAATTGAAGATCGGGTGGAAGCGGTGATCGGGGTTGCGCGCCAGATGGCGGAAGATCGTGATGTAGCGCGCATAGCCGATCTTTTCGGAAAGATACGTCGCGTAGAAGATGAATTTGGGCCGGAAATAAGTGTATTTCTTGGCGCGCGTGAGGAAGCCCAGATCGATGCCGATCCCGGCGTCCTTCAGCGTATCGTTGATGAAGCCCGCATGCCGGCTTTCGTCGCGGCTCATCAGCCGGAACAGTTGCTTCACATCGGGATTATTGGTTCGCTTGGCGATCTCGGCATAGAGGATGCAGCCTGAGAATTCGGCGGTGAGCGAGCTTACCAGAAAGTCGATGAACTCTTCGCGAAGCCCGTCAGGCAGGCCTTCGATCACGCCTTCGAATGCGCGGGTGCGCTTGAAATGCGCCTTGCGCGGATCGGCCGCCATCTCGGCGATCAGCACGTCCCATTCGGCGCGCACGCTCGACACGTCGATCGCGTCGAGCGCGTCGAAATCGGTGGTGTAGAAGCGCGGCGACAGCGCGGTGTCCTGGGCGGCGATCGCCATGGTATCGGGCACGTGCGGGGCGTGGACCAGCGTGTCGGCGGCGACGGTGGCGGTGATCGCGTTCATGTGAGGCTCCGTGGGCTGAAGCTGACTTCGTAGAGTTCGGTCATTTCGAAATGACCGGCGAACTTGGTCCACAGCCGCTCGACCACGCTCGCGCGTTCGACGGTGGCGATCCGGTCGAAGCTGCGGCGCTCGCCGAAATCGACGTGGATCGGCGCGCCATGGACGCGGACGCTGTCGCCAGGCTCGAGCGCGACCCCGCCCGCCAAGTGGACATGCGCGCAGAGGAACTCATCGCTATGCTCGACCTCGATGCGGCAGGGGGTCTCGAAGCGCTTGCGGCCGATCATTTCGCGGGTCCCCGCTGGAGGAGGGCCGCAAAGGCCGCGCGGTTGTCGTTGCCGAAGCCGTTGAGCTCGACGATCCGTCCGGTCGAGGGGTCGCTGAGCGACAGCCCGCCATCGGCCCAGGCGGTGAGGGTGAAGGGCGGTTCGTTGCCGATGCCGCGCATCCGCCGGTCGCGTGCCATGCCGCGCATCACCCCGCGCACGAACCCCGTCTGCTGGCCGGGTTCGATCACTGCGGGGGTCTCGCCGATCCGCTCGATCAGCACACCGCCATCGGCCTGGTCGAAGAAACGCAGGCTGCGGCTGTCGATCGCCGCGACGCCAGCGGCGGCGCGTTCGAGCACCGGCGACGCGGTCGGCGGCATCTGCGCGAGGCGGAACGCCGCGGTCATCGCCAGCGCAAGCCCCACCAGCACCGCGACCATCATCAAGGCGCCGCGCGGAACGGTGTTCTCGTGGCTGTGCGCGCTCATGCCGCGACCGCCTCGCCATAGCTATGCACCGAAGGCTGCGGTATCGCCGGGCTGGCCTGCCTCTGCGGACTGGCCGCCAGGCATAGCCGCGCGATCAATGCGCCGACCTGCTCGGCTTCGGGAATGCTGCGCAGCATCGGCTGCGGCTTCGACAGCTTCCACGGACGGGCATGGGGCCACAGCGCAACATAACCAAGGTTCTGCGCCCCTGTGACGTTCAATGCAACATCGCCGGTGCCATCGGCGCGGGTGACCAGATCGACCGATCCGACCAGCGTCAGCGGCAGGTTGATGCACTTGGGCAGCGCGATGCCGATGCGCAGCACGAGCCGTTTGTCGGTGAGCGTATAGACCGCGCCGCGCGCGGTGCCCCAGGCGATCAGCGACAGCAGCGCGACACAGGCGACGCCCGACAGCGCGGTCATCGCGATGCCGAACACATTGCCCCCCGATCCGATCGCCGCGACGATCGTCAGCAGCGTGAAATAGCCCGCGACCATCCGGGTGTGGAACGCGGTGCGCGCGAGCGTCCGCCATTCGGGCTTGCCCTGCCAGACGATGCGTTCGCCGCGTGGCAGCGGAGCGGGGAGGCCGGGAACCGGCTCGATTTCATATTCGGTGATCACAGGATCGGCTCCTGACGGTCGCGGCTGGCATAGAGATAGCCGCCGCCATAATAGGCCTGGATACGTTCTTCGTCGTACAGCGTGAGCGTGCCGTCGGCACCCGCGAGCGGCACGTTGGCGAATTGCGCGGCGTTGATCGCGTCGATCACCACGCGCCCGCGCCGGCCCTCGATCGTCGACATGAACATTGGCGCGAGCACCGATTTTCCGGGCACGGTCGACAGGTCGACGGTGAGGTAGCGGATCAGCCGGTCGGCCTTGTCGATCCAGATCTCGCTGATCTTGCCTACGCTGACGCCATCGGCGGCAACGACATCGAAGCCGCGCGGATCGGGGTCACCCTTGACGATCCAGAAGTCGCTGTTGCCGCCCAACGGCACGATCCGCGGATGGCCTTCATAATCGAGATCGGGGCGCCGGGCGCGCTCGACCCAGGCGGCGGGGCCGACGCCGTCGACCAGCGGGTCGCCGCTCGGCGCATAGGGCGCGCCGGCGAAGCGATCGGTGCGATAGGCGGCGATGTCGACCGGCTCGCGCCCCTGCGTTGGGGTCGAGACGATGCCGTGGCCGAAGGGCAGCTTGAAATATTTTGGATCGGCGCTGAAGAAGCCGCCCGGCGTGTCGAGCCGTCCGGTCAATTCGTCTTCCATCGGATAGCCCTCGCGGCGATCCTCGCGGCGCAGATAGACGATCAGCCCCAGGAAGAAGAGGAAGAACGCGTACAGGCTGAGCAATGCCACGTCGAAATATGGAGTGATGAGGACGTTCACATGCCTTCTCCCTTCAGATCGGAAACTGGCCGAGCCCGAAGCGGCCGGGGGCGGGGCGGGGGGCGTCGATACGCCCCCTGACCAGCGGCCCGAGCGCGACGAGCGTGCCGAGGAGCAACAGAATTTCTACGCAATAAACGACACCATAGCCGGTCGCGGGATTGGCCAGCGTCGCGCCGAAGCCATCGGCGACTGCGGCGGTCGAGATCAGGTCGCGCGCGATCCCGCCGATCGCGATCGCGGCCCCCGCGCAGGTCGCCTGCACCGAGCCCCAAGCGCCGAGCGCCAAGCCAGAGCGGCCATCTTCGGCCATGCCCATCGCCTCGACCATCGTGCCGACCGAGAAGAGTCCGCCGCCAAGCCCGATCATCGCCGCACCGAAGCCGAGCAACGCCACCGAGTTGAGCGGCGCAGCGAACAGCACGCAAAGAAAGGCGCCGATCCCGACCACGCCGCCGAACCCCGCGAGCCGCACCGGATCGGCGCCGCCATTCATCGCGCGCGCGGCGATCGTGAAGCCGCCGAGCATCCCCGCCGCCCACAAGGCGGTGAGCGAGGTGGTCGCCGAAACCGAAAGGCTGAGGATCGATCCGCCATAGGGTTCGAGCAGCACGTCCTGCATGCTGAACGCCGCGGCGCCCAGCCCGACCGCGACCAGCAGCCGCGCGGCGCGGGGGCGGGCGATGAATTCGGCCCAGAGCGCCGAGAAGGCGGGGCGCGGCAGCTCGGCGCTGGTGGCGGCGCGGTTGCGGACCTCCTGCTTCCAGAGCGCGATGATGTTGAGCACCATCGTCGCGACCGCGACCCCCGAGATCACCTGGACCAGCTTGGTGGGCGAAAAATCGCGCAGCGACTGGCCGATCACGATCGCGCTCACCAGCATGCCGACCAGCAGCATGACGTAGAGCAAGGCGACGACGCGCGGGCGCGATTCAAGCGGCGCAAGGTCGGTCGCGAGCGCAAGGCCCGCGGTCTGCGTCATGTGCATGCCCGCGCCGACCATCAGGAAGCCGAGCGCGCTGCCGATATGCCCCGCCCAATCGGCGCCCGGCCCGAGCCCGCCGCCCGCCATCACCAGCATGCCGAAGGGCAGGATCGCGAAGCCGCCGAACTGAAGCAGGCTGCCGAACCAGATATAGGGAACGCGCTTCCACCCCAGCACAGAGCGGTGATGATCGGACCGGTGGCCGATGAGCGCGCGGAAGGGCGCGAACAGCAGCGGGATCGCGACCATCGCCGCGACCAGCGACACGCTCATCCCGAGCTCGACGATCATCACGCGGTTGAGCGTGCCCGTCAGCAACACCGCCGCCATGCCGACCGATACCTGGAACAGCGACAGCCGCAGCAGCCGCCCGAGTGGCAATTCGGGGGTCGCGGCGTCGGCGAACGGCAGGAACTGCGTGCCGATCCGGCTCCAAAGGGCGGCGCCTGCGATCATACCCGCGCGATCTCCATCGCCTGGCTGGTGTAGAAGCCGCTCGAGATACGCTGGGTGCGGCCGACGCGCGCGGCGGGGATCGCGCCGGCGACCAAGGTCCGCAGCAGCCGGTCGCGCGCGGGGATGATCGCAGGTGCGCGGTCGCTGCGCGGGAAGAGCTTCCCCGTCGCGTGCATGACGTTGAGCATCGGGGTGGCGGGGGCGAAGGTGAAGAGGATCGATCCGCTAGTGCGCTCGGACAGGCTGCGCAGCACGTCGACAATGTCGAACGCGGGATAATGGATCAGCGAATCCATCGCGACCACGTGATCGAAGCGCCCGAGCGCGGGGTCGAGCATGTCGCCGACGCGCCAGTCGATCGACAGCCCCGCCGGCGCCCGATCGCGCGCGACATGGACAAGGCTGCCCGCGATATCGATCGCGACGACATCAGCGCCGCGCTGGGCGGCCTCGACCGCGAGCGATCCGGTGCCGCATCCTGCATCGAGCAGCCGCAGCCCGGTCATGTCGGCGGGCAGCCACGAGAGCAACGTCTCGCGCATCCGGTCACGCCCCGCCCGCACCGTCGCGCGGATCCGGCTGACCGGCGCGTCGGAGGTCAGTTGCTCCCACGTCTTCGACGCGGTGCGGTCGAAATAGGTTTCGAGCTGGCTGCGGTAGCGGGCGTAAGTGGCGGTCATCACTCGAACCCCAGGAATTCGAAGATGTCGCGGTCCTTCATCGCCTTGGCATCGAGCGCGTCGGTGCCCGCCCAAAGATGCGCGGCGAGGCGCTTATATTCGTCGCACGCGGCGGCGACCTCGGGGGTCTGTTCCATCTCGAACAGGGTGCATTTCTTGAGCCGGCTGCGACGGATCGCGTCGAGATCGGGAAAATGCGCCAGGCGCTTGAGCCCGGTGGCCTCGTTGAAACGGTCGATCTCGTCGGTCGCCGCCGAACGGTTGGCGATCACGCCGGCCATCCGCACATCGTAATTCTTCGACTTCGCCTGGATCGCCGCGACGATCCGGTTCATCGCGAAGATGCTGTCGAAATCATTGGCGGCGACCACCACCGCGCGCTCGGCATGCTGGAGCGGCGCGGCAAAGCCGCCGCACACGACATCGCCCAACACGTCGAACAGCACGACATCGGTATCCTCGAGCAGATGATGCTGCTTGAGCAACTTCACTGTCTGGCCGACGACATAGCCGCCACAGCCGGTGCCGGCGGGCGGGCCGCCTGCTTCGACGCACATCACGCCGTTGAAACCTTCGAACATATAGTCCTCGGGCCGCAATTCCTCGTGATGGAAGTTCACCGTTTCGAGCACGTCGATGACGGTGGGCATCAGCTTTTTGGTCAGCGTAAAGGTGCTGTCATGCTTGGGGTCGCAGCCGATCTGCAGCACGCGCTTGCCGAGCAGCGAAAGGGCCGCCGACAGATTCGACGAGGTGGTCGACTTGCCGATCCCGCCCTTGCCATAGACCGCAAAAACCTTGGCATTGCCGATGCGGTCGACCGGGTCGAGCCGGACCTGAACGCTGCCGTCGCCATCTGGGCGGATTGGGTCGTGGAGTGCCATGTTGGTTCCTTTCAGGCCGCCGCCGCCACGCCTTCGAGCATGTCTTCAATCTCGTCGCTCGCAGCATGGAGGGCAGCCAGGGTTTCGGCATCGGGTTGCCAGAAATCGCGTTCGCTCGCCTCGATCAGCCGGCTGGCGACACGCGCCGATGCCTTGGGATTGAGCGTCGCGAGGCGCTGGCGCATCGCGTCGTCGAGCATGTAGGTCTCGGAAATCTTCTGATAGACCCAGGGGGCTACCTGGCCGGTGGTGGCTGACCAGCCCATCGTCGTGGTCACATGCCCCTCGATCTGGCGGACGCCCTCGAAGCCGTGCTTGAGCATCCCTTCGTACCAGACCGGGTTGAGCATCCGCGTGCGGGTTTCGAGATCGACCTGCTCGCCGAGCGTCCGCACCTTCGCCGTCCCTTGCGTCGCATCGACGATATAGACCGGGGCGGCCTTGCCCTTGGCGCGCGCGATCGACCGGCTCATGCCGCCCAGCGCATCGACATATTGGTCGATGTCGGTGACGCCGAGTTCGACCGAGTCGAGATTCTGGTAGGTCGCATCGACCCCTGCCAGCGCCGATTTGAACAATTCGGCGCGGCGCTCGGGCGCACCCTTGCGGCCATAGGCGAAGCCCTTGTTGCGCTCGAACATCTCGGCGAGTTCGTCGGGGTCGCTCCAGCCACCGGCGTCGATCATCTGATTGACGTTGGCGCCATAGGCCCCCTCGGCGTTCGAGAAGACGCGCAGCGCCGCAGTTTCGAGGTCGCAGCCATGTTTTTCCTGATGCGCCAGCGTGTGCTTGCGGACGAAATTCTGCTCGAGCGGCTCGTCGGCGCTCGCCGCCAGCCATGCCGCCTCGGCGATCATCCGCGTCTGCAGCGGGAGCAGGTCGCGGAAGATCCCCGACAGCGTGACGACGACGTCGATCCGCGGACGGCCGAGTTCGGCGAGCGGGATCAGCTCCGAACCGCTCAGCCGGCCATAGCCGTCGAAGCGCGGACGCGCGCCGAGCAGCGCGAGCGCCTGCGCGACCTGCTGGCCTTCGCTCTTGAGATTGTCGGTGCCCCACAACACCATCGCCAGCGTTTCAGGGAAGGGCGCGCCATCGGCCATGTGCCGCGCGATCACCCCTTCGGCGGCGCGGACGCCTTCGACACAGGCATAGGCACCGGGGATGCGGAAGGGGTCGAAGCCATGGAGGTTACGCCCGGTCGGCAGCACCTGCGGGTTGCGGATCAGGTCGCCGCCGGGGGCGGGTGCGATGAAGCCGCCGTCGAGCGCGTGGATGACGCCGCCGAGCTCATCATTGGCTTCGAGCAGCCGGTCGATCTCGGTCGCGTCGCTGTCGGCGTTGCCCGCCGCGATCTGGTTCGCCCAGGCGCGGCGTTCGGCGGGGTCGAGCTTCTTGCCGATGACATGCAGCCCGTGCGGGATCAGCTCGCATTCTAGTTCGTACAGCCGCGCCGACAGCGCCGCGATGTCGAGCGCATCGGTCGCGCCGCAGCCATCGTCTTCGGCGCGAAGCCGCGGGTCGATCGCCACCACCGTCGATGGCGTGGGCGCGAGGTCGAGCGCGACCGCGCAGTCGCGGATCATCGGTTCGAGCCCCAGCCGCTCGGCGCCCTCGGGCGAGGACCGCCAGCGCTCGATCAGCGCCTTGAGTTCGTTCAAGCCCTTGTAGAGCCCGGCCTGCGCCAGCGGCGGGGTGAGATAGCTGATCAGCGTCGCACCCGAGCGGCGCTTGGCGAGCAGCCCCTCGGAGGGGTTGTTGGCGGCGTAGATATACAAATTGGGCAGGTCGCCGATTAGCCGCTCGGGCCAGCACGCGCCCGACATTCCTGCTTGCTTGCCCGGCATGAATTCGAGCGCGCCATGGGTGCCGAAATGCAGCACCGCATGCGCTGCGAAATCCTCGCGCAGCCAGCGATAAAAGGCGCTGAAGGCGTGGGTGGGGGTGAAGCGGCCCTCGAACAAGATCCGCATCGGATCGCCCTCCCAACCGAAGGTCGGCTGGACCCCGACAAAGACATTGCCGAATTGCGCACCTAGCACCTGGATGTTGCGGCCGTCGGACTGGACCTTGCCGGGGGCGGGACCCCAATTGCCCTCGATCTCGCTCAGCCAGCGTTCGCGGCGGACATGATCGTCGGCGCTGATCCGCGCGTGGACATTGGCGTCGGTGCCGAAGCGCTCGGCATTGCCCTTGAGCACCGCGTCGCGCAGCGTGTCGACATCGGCGGGGACGTCGACGGTATAGCCCTCGTCGCGCATCCGCAGCAGCGTGGCGTGGAGCGATTCCCATACCGCCAGGTGCGCCGCGGTGCCGGTCGCGCCGGCGTTGGGGGGGAAGTTGAACAACACCGTCGCGATCCGGCGCTCGGCGCGGGGGGTGCGGCGGAGCACGATCGTGCGCGCGACCTTGGCTGCGAGTGCGTCGGCACGTTCGGGGCACGAATGCATCGTGCGGACCAGCCCCGCGGTGGGAAAGGTACAGCCATGGTGGCAACCGGTGCAGGCGACGCCCGCGCCGTCCGACCGGCCGCCGAAGATCGAGGGCGCGGTCGCACCGTCGAGCTCGGGGATCGCGACCATCATCGTCGCTTCGAGCGGCAACAGCCCCTGGCGGGCGGCGCCCCATTGTTCGAGCGACTGGAACTCGACCGGGTGCGCCGCGACATAGGGCACGTCGAGCTTGGTCAGCGTCGCCTCGGCGGCGTCCGAATCATTATATGCGGGGCCGCCGACCAGCGAGAAGCCGGTGAGCGACACCACTGCATCGACGATCGGCGCGCCGTCGCGGACGAAGAATTTCTCGATCGCCGGGCGCGAATCGAGCCCGCCGGCAAAGGCGGGGATGACGCGCAGCCCCTTGGCCTCGAGCGCACGGATCACGCCGTCATAATGCGCCGCGTCGCGCGCCAGGATGTACGAGCGCAGCATCAGCACGCCGACGGTGCCGATCGCGCCCTCGGCCGGCGCCAGCGCCTCGATCCGGTCGGACATGCGATCGGCGAGGTCGGGGTGGTAGACTCCGACTTCGGGATAGTCGCGCGGCGCCTGTGCGCGCTCGCCACCGCGCTCGCCGGTGGCGTAGCGATCGACCAGCGCGCGGATCATGTTGACGACATTGTCGTCGCTGCCCGCGAGCCAATATTGCAGCGTCAGGAAATAGGCGCGCACGTCCTGCGCGGTGCCGGGGATGAAGCGCAGCATCTTGGGCAGCCGGCGCAGCATCTTCATCTGCTTGGCGCCCGCCGACGCGCCGGGCTTGGACGAGCCGCGCAGCTTCTTGAGCAAGGCGAGCGGCCCCTTGGCGGGGGCGTCCATCCGGTACGAGCCCATCTTGGTGAGCTTCACGATCTCGGCGCCCGACATCATGCCGATCGTCGCCTGGGTATGGTCGCGGCGCGCGGTGATCGCGGGCATCACCGCGCGGATATGATCGTCGAGGAACAGCATCGTCGCGAGCACGATGTCGGCGCGCCCGATATCGGCGAGCGTGGTGTCGAGCGCGTGCGGGGAGGCCTCCCAATCGGCGGCGGCGTGGAAGCCGATGGTGATGCCGCTGCCATCCTTGGCAAAGCGCGCCGCGGCGCGTTCGACGGCACCCGACAGATGATTGTCGAGCGTGATGATGACCACATGGATCGGTGCGCTATCGGGCATAATGCGCCTTCGCGTCATAGAGGGTGTCGAGGCCGATGGTCGGCAGGCCATGGTCGGCGGCGTAGGCTTCGGTGTTGCGGCGGGCCTTGCCGCGCACGAAGAACGGGATCTTGCGAAGCTCGCGTTCGGCCTCGGGGGTCCAGCCGGTTGCTGGCGCTTCGGCCTCTACGAGAATTTGCTCGGCGGCGGGCTCTACTGCCGCCGGGGTTTGCCCTGCGACCTTGCCGTGCCCAAGATGGCTCGCCCCTGCGCCGTCGGCGAATTCGAAATCGTCGCGGAACATCGTCAGCAGATGTTCCTCGAGTCCCATCACCAGCGGATGGACCCAGGTATCGAAGAGCACGTTCGCGCCCTCGAACCCCATTTGCGGGCTGTAGCGCGCGGGGAAATCCTGGACATGCACCGGCGAGGAGATGACCGCGCAGGGGATGCCCAGCCGCTTGGCGATGTGGCGCTCCATCTGCGTGCCGAGCACGAGTTCGGGCTGCAGCTCGGCGATCGCGGACTCGACCTCGAGATAATCGTCGGTGATCAGCGGTTCGACGCCGTGCTCGGCGGCGGCGGCGCGAAGATCGCGCGCGAATTCGCGATTGTAGCAGCCAAGCCCGACCACCGCGAAGCCGAGCTCGTCGCGCGCGACGCGTGCGGCGGCGATGGCGTGGGTGGCGTCGCCGAAAATGAAGACGCGCTTGGCGGTGAGATAGGTCGAATCGACCGAGCGGCTCCACCAGGGAAGATGCGAGGTGTCGAGCGCGGCGGCGGGATCGACGCCAGCCGCCGCGGCGACCTCGGCGATGAACTCGCGGGTGGCGCCATGGCCGATCGGCACGGTGCGCACGACCGGCTGGCCGAAGGTCTTCTCGAGCCAGCGCGCGGCGGTGTCGGCGGTCTCGGGATAGAGCGAGATGGTGAAATCGGCGGCGCCCAGCGTCGCGATATCGGCGGGGCTAGCGCCCAGCGGCGCAACGCAGTGAACATCGATGCCCATCGTATCGAGCAGCCGGGTGATTTCGATCACGTCGTCGCGGTGGCGAAAGCCGAGCGCCGTCGGCCCGAGCAGGTTGACGCGCGGACGACGGCCCTCGCGCGGCGCGGGGCGGACGTCGCGATCGGCGAGCGTGCGGACGATCTGGTAGAAGGTCTCCGACGCCCCCCAGCTTTCCTTGCGGCTATAGCTTGGCAGTTCGAGCGGGATCACCGGGATCGGCAGCTGCATCGCCTGCATCAGTCCCGAGGGGTCGTCCTGGATCAGCTCGGCGGTGCAAGACGCACCGACGATCATCGCCTGCGGGCGATAGCGTTCGAACGCCTCGCGCGCCGCGGTCTGGAAGAGTTCGGCGGTGTCCTTGCCGAGGTCGCGCGCCTGGAAGGTGGTGTAGGTGACGGGCGGGCGCTTGGCGCGCCGCTCGATCATCGTGAACAGCAGGTCGGCATAGGTGTCGCCCTGCGGCGCATGCAGGACGTAATGCACGCCCTCCATCGCGGTCGCGACGCGCATCGCGCCGACATGCGGTGGGCCTTCATAGGTCCAGACGGTCAGCTGCATCGCCCTACACCCGCAACACGTCGCGCCGCCGCAGCGGGCGCGCGAACAATTCGGCGAGGTCGCCCGCCTGGTCGAAGCCGTGGATCGGCGAGAAGACGAGCTCGATCGCCCATTTCGTCGTCAGCCCTTCGGCTTCGAGCGGATTGGCGAGCCCGAGACCGCAGACGGTGAGGTCGGGGCGCTCGGCACGCACACGATCGAGCTGGCGATCGACGTCCTGGCCTTCGCTGACCAACGTGCCCGGCGGCAACAGCGCGAGTTCGCCCGCGAGATGCGCGCGGTGGAGATAGGGGGTGCCGACCTCGACCGGGATCATCCCCAGCTCGTTCGACAGGAAGCGCGCGAGCGGCACTTCGAGCTGCGAATCGGGCAGGAAGAAGATGCGCTTGCCTTCGAGCTTTTCGCGGCAATGTTCGATCGCGCGCTTGGCACGCTCGCGGCCCGGCGCGATCACGCGGCGGAAGTGCATTTCGTCGATCCCGAACGCCAGCGCCGCGGCGTGGACCCAGGCGGTGGTGCCCTCGGCACCGAAGGGAAAAATCGATTCGATCCGCGTCGCGCCGCGCTCCTCGAGCGCCAGTGCGGTCGCGCCGAGAAACGGTTGCGCCAGCAGGAAGCGGGTGTTCGGCCCGACCGGCGGCATCGCATTGGCCTTGCGCGCGGGCAGGCAATGGACCGGGCCGATGCCGAGTTCGGCGAACAGCCGCAGGAACTGATCCTCGACGATGTCGGGCAACGCCCCGACGATCATCAGCGCGGGAGGCGCATTTGCGGGTTCGGCTGCGAGTTCGGGGACCAGCGCGGCAAGGCACGCATCCTCGCCCTCGGTGAAGGTCGTCTCGATCCCGCTGCCCGAATAGCTGAGGATCCGGACATTGGGGGTGTGCTTGGCCGACAGCCGCTGCGCCGCGCGCGACAGGTCGAGCTTGATGACCTCGCTGGGGCACGAGCCGACCAGGAACAGCATCTTGATGTCGGGACGCCGCACCAACAGGCGATCGACGACCCGGTCGAGCTCCTCATTGGCGTCGGCGAGTCCGGCCAGGTCGCGCTCCTCGATGATCGCGGTGCCGAAGCGCGGCTCGGCGAAGATCATCACCCCCGCCGCCGATTGCAGCAGATGCGCGCAGGTGCGCGATCCGACGACCAGGAAGAAGGCGTCCTGCACCTTGCGATGCAGCCAGACGATGCCGGTCAGGCCGCAGAATACCTCGCGCTGGCCGCGCTCGCGCAGCACCGGGGGGCAATCGACCGCCGAGGTCGCGGGGAGCGGGAAGGCGGGGCTCATGCCGGCACCATCCGCGGTTGTTCAAGCCGTGCGACGCGAAGCTTCCACAGGAACTGGCCGGCGTTGACGACATACGCCAGGTACCCCGCCAGCGCGACCGCCATCTGCTGCTCGATCGTGCCGATTCCGGCGAACAGCATCGCGAGATAGGCGGTGTGCAGCGCCAGCACGACCATGCTGAACAGGTCTTCCCACCAGAAGCCTTCGGCGAACAACCATTTGTCGAACACGACCTTTTCCCAGATCGAGCCGGTGACCATGATCGTGTAGAGCGCGATCGTCTTGGCGACGATCGAGGCGGTCGCGGCGCCCGCGCCCTCGCCGGTCACGAGGTAGCGGACCACCAGTGCCAGGCTCACCAGGAAGATCAGGAACTGGACGGGGGCGAGCAATCCCTGAACCAGCGTCCAGCGGCTGGCGTCGCGGCGGGCGCGCTGTTCGGGCGTGTAGAGCGGCCGATGTTGCCGTTCCTTTCCGACCGAGCCGCCGCCTCTAACCATTGCTGCCTCACCTCATCGTTCGTTGCCCGGATGATGAGCTTGACGCCAACAAGTGTCAAATAGAATTGACGTCCAATTATTTTTACATGTGGTGCGGTGCAGCGCGTTTCGCGGGTTGTGATGCATCCGTAACAGGCATAGCATCGCCCGAGTCGATGGAGCCAAAGGTGGAGCGCCGACAGTATCGCGTATGCTTCGATAGTGGCTGGAGACCGCACGAATGGCATCGACCTACCCGTCCGGAAAAATATCCCCCGCCATGGTTTCGCGCGAGCGCAGTGGTGCGCGACCGTCGCATCCAATGCGCCGCTCGCCGCAATTCCAGCGCGCCGACCCGGTCGCGCTATCGACGCTGATCGAATGCGAAGTGATCCCGCGGCTGATGGGTGCGCGGCATCGCAGCGGCGGCCAGGCAGTGCCGGTCGAGATGCCCGTCATCTCGCCGGCGGAGGTCGAAGCCTTCACCCCATTGACGCTGCAGGTCGAGGCCGACGAGCTGCTGGCACTGGTCGAAGCGATGCTTGCGCGCGGTGTGACTGCCGAGGCCCTGCTGCTCGACCTGCTCGCCCCCGCGGCGCGGACGCTGGGTGAATATTGGAAGGACGATCGCTGCGATTTCGTCGATGTGACGATGGGGCTGTGGCGGTTGCAGGAGGTCGTGCACGAACTCGCGGCCCGCGTGCCATTGGCGGGCGGTCGCGCCAATGACGTGCGCCGAGCCTTGTTCGCGGTGGTGCCGGGCGACCAGCACAGCTTCGGACCGATGGTGATCGAGCAGGTTTTCTCGCGCGCCGGCTGGGACACCGATCGGCTGGGCGAAAGCACGGCGGCGTTATTGTGCGAGCGATTGTCGGGGAGTTGGTTCGACATTGCTGGATTGACCGGCGGCAGCGAGTGCCATATCGGCGCGCTGCCATCGGTGATCCTTGCGATGCGCAGCGTCTCGCGCAACCCGCATCTTCGCGTGCTGGTGGGCGGACCTGCCTTCCTTGAAAATCCGGCGCTCGTTGACGATGTAGGTGCCGACGGCACTGCACCCGACGCGCGTGCGGCATTGGCACTTGCCGATGCCATGGTACAGGACGTCGCTTTTCAAACCGGGGGCTGACGGTAGGCTTCCTCTTACATGCGGAGCGTTGCGGATCGTCGATGACCAGGCATCCCGCCCCCGCTGGCCCTAGTGGCTTTTCGCAGCCTGACCGCTATCCTGGTCCGCTCGATTCGAATGCGGCCGCCCAGATGCTTGCGGCCGCGGGCGATGTGTCGCTGGTGCTCGACAGCGCCGGCACGATCCTCGATATCGCCATTGCCGAGCGCGATATGGTCGCGCTCGGGTTCGGCAATTGGGCGAATCGCGACTGGCGCGAGACCGTCACCAAGGACAGCCGGGCGAAGATCGACGAAATGCTCGCCGACGCCGTAGCCGGGGCACCCGCGCGCTGGCGCCAGGTGAACCAGACGACTGACGATGGCGAAGTGCCGGTACGCTATCTCGCGATGGCGCTCGGTAACGACGGGCGTGTCATCGCGATCGGCCGCGACATGCGCGCGCAGGCGGCGACCCAGCAGCGGTTGATCCAGGCACAGCAATCGCTCGAGCGCGACTATATCCGCTTGCGGCAGGTCGAGGCACGCTATCGGCTGCTGTTCGACATGGGGCGCGAGGCGGTGCTGGTTGTCGACGCCGCGACTCGGCGGATCCGCGAGGCCAATGTCGCCGCGCATCGGCTGGTCGATGCCAAGCCCGGTGCGCTGGTCGATCAGCCCGCGACGATCCTGGTCGAAGCCGCCGAGCGCGAGCGCATGGTGGCCTATCTTGGCGCCGCCGCGGTGTCGGCGACCCCGCCGACCGAGGCGATGGCGCTGCGCAAGGGCATCGGCGAGGGCCGATTCGTCGCGACCCTTTTCCGCCAGGAGCGCGCGTCGCTGCTGCTGGTGCGGATCGAACCGGCGGCGGTGGTGACCCCCGATCCGGGCGAGACGGTGCAGCTGCGCGATGTCGTCGATGCGCTGCCCGATGCCTTCGTGCTCGCCGATTCGGAGATGCGCGTCTTGACCGCCAACGCCTCGTTCCTCGAACTTGCCGAACTGCCGGTGCTCGAGCGGATGACCGGCGGCTCGCTCGGCCAATGGCTGGGGCGCCCGGGGATTGACCTCGAGGTGATCGAAACCCAGCTGCGCGAACACGGCACGGTACGCAACGTCGCGACGATCGTTCGCGGCAGTGCGGGCGGCGAGGAAGAGGTCGAGCTTTCGGGGGTCGCGGTGCCGGGCACCGACGGGTCGATGCATTATGGCTTCACGATCCGCACGCTCGCGCGTCGCATGGTCGATACCGCGCAGCCCGGACGCGAAGTGCCGCGGTCGGTCGAGCAGCTGACCGAGCTGGTCGGGCGGATGTCGCTCAAGGAGATCGTCCGCGAGAGCACCGATCTGATCGAGCGATTGTGCATCGAGGCGGCGCTGGCGCACACGTCGGACAATCGCGCTTCGGCGGCCGAAATCCTGGGGGTGAGCCGGCAGAGCCTCTATTCCAAGCTCCACCGTCACGGGCTTGGGAGCCTCACGAGCGAGCCTGAATAGCGGGCTCGTTGCCGCGACGGTGAGTTTTACACTCAGAACTGTCAATTTTGTTTGACGCTCTTGGCGGGTGGGCATAGCCTGCCGCCATGGCCGAGACCTCGACTCATCCGCCGATCACCCGGGTCCCCGCGGCGCGCGACGTGCTCGAGCTGCTCAAACCGATCACCTGGTTTCCACCGATGTGGGCGTTCCTGTGCGGGGTTGTCTCGTCGGGCGTGCCGCTGGGCGACCGCTGGCCGTTCCTGATTGCGGGCATCCTGCTGACCGGCCCCCTAGTGTGCGGCACCAGCCAGGCGGTGAACGACTGGTTCGACCGGCATGTCGATGCGATCAACCAGCCCGAGCGGCCGATCCCCTCGGGCCGGATCGGCGGCCAATGGGGGCTGGCGATCGCGGTGATCGGCAGCGTGCTGTCGGCATTGGTCGCCTGGGTCACCGGGCCATGGGTGTTCGTCGCGACGCTGGTAGGGCTCGCGCTCGCCTGGGCGTATAGCGCGCCGCCGCTTCGGCTGAAGATCAACGCGATCCTCGGGCCGGGCGCGGTGGCGCTGAGCTACGAAGGGCTGACCTGGTTCACCGGTGCCGCGGTGATGGCGGGCACCTTGCCCGGCGCGCCGGTGCTGGTGATCCTGCTGCTCTACAGCGTTGGCGCGCACGGCATCATGACGCTCAACGATTTCAAGGCGGTAGAGGGCGATCTCGCGACCGGGGTGCGTTCGCTGCCCGCGATGCTCGGCATCGATCGCGCGGCGCGGGTCGCCTGCCTGACGATGCTGCTGCCGCAACTGGTGGTGGTCGCCTTGCTGCTACGCTGGGATCATCTGATCGTCGCCGGCGTCGTCGCCTTGCTCGTGATCGGCCAGCTCGCGGCGATGGTGCGGCTGCTGCGCGATCCGCGCGCAATGACGCCCTGGTATGCCGCGACCGGGGTGTCGATGTACGTGCTGGGCATGCTGGCATCGGCGTTCGGGCTGGGGGGCGTGTGGGGATTGTGACCGCCCCGCTCGGCTGGGGCGGCATCGTCCGCCTGGGGCTGGTGCAGAGCGCGATCGGCGCGATGGTGATGCTCGCGACCTCGCTGCTCAACCGGGTGATGGTAGTCGAATATGCGCTACCCGCAGCGTTGCCCGCAGGATTGGTGGCGTTCCATTATGCGGTGCAGCTCTCGCGGCCGCTGTGGGGACATGGATCGGATCGCGGCCATCGGCGCACGCCGTGGATCGTCGGCGGGATGGCGGTGCTGGCGCTCGGCGTCGTGCTCGCGGTCGATTCGCTGGCGTTGCTCGCGATCGGATCGGTGGCGGGCTATGCGATGGCGATCCTTGCCTTCGCGATGATCGGCGGCGGGGTAGGGGCGGCGGGCACCTCGCTGCTCGCGCTGCTGGCGACCCGTGTCGCGCCCGATCGCCGGCCAGCGGCTGCGGCGATCACCTGGATCATGATGGTGGCGGGGATCATCGCCAGCGCGGGCGTCGCGGGGGCGTTGCTCGATCCCTATTCGCTGCCGCGGCTCGCGATGATCGTGAGCGCGATCGCGCTGGTCGCGTTTCTCGTCGCGCTCTTGGCGGTCCAGGGCATCGAATCGAGCGGTGACCGGATGCAGTCGGCGGCAGCGCCGATCGCGCGCGAGCGCTTCGGCGACGCGATCGCGGCGATGCTCGCCGATCGCGATGCGCGGCGCTTCACCGCCTTCGTCTTCGCCTCGATGCTTGCTTATTCGATGCAGGACATGATCCTCGAACCCTTTGCGGGCCTGGTTTTCGCCTATTCGCCCGGCGAGTCGACCAGCCTTGCGGGCATCCAGCATATGGGTGTCCTGGCGGGGATGATCGCGGTCGGCGTCGGCGGCAGCGCATTCGGCGGGCGCAGCGCGATAGGGCTGCGGCGCTGGATCGTCGGCGGGTGCGTCGGTTCGGCGGTCGCGCTGGCGGGGCTGGCGATGGCAGCGCAGGCGGGTCCGGGCTGGCCGCTAGCGCTCAACGTCGCGCTGCTGGGGTTTGCCAACGGCGTGTTCGCGGTCGCCGCGATCGGCACGATGATGGCGCTCGCGGGCGCTGCGGGCGATGGCCGCGCGGGAATGCGGATGGGCGTATGGGGCGCGTCGCAGGCGATTGCGTTCGGGCTCGGCGGGCTGATCGGTGCGGTCGGGGTCGACTGGGGGCGCGCGGTCACCGGCGACGACTCCGCGGCCTTCGCCCTGGTCTTTGGCGGCGAGGCGGCGCTGTTCGTATTTGCCGCCGCGCTCGCGATCGGTGCGGCCACCCGGCGCGCACCCATGGGACATCTCGAACTGGCGGAGCTGGCACGATGAATACCGCAGCAAGAACGACGTATGATTACGACGTGGTGGTGGTCGGTGGTGGCCCGTCGGGCGCGACCGCCGCGACCGATCTGGCGCGGCTGGGCCGGCGGGTGCTGCTGCTCGATCGCGGCGGGCGGATCAAGCCGTGCGGCGGCGCGATCCCGCCGCGCGCGATCGAGGATTTCGCGATCCCCGATCATTTGCTGGTGGGCAAGGCGCGCACCGCGCGGATGGTCGCGCCTTCGGGCAAGACCGTCGATATGCCGGTAGGCGACGGCTTTGTCGGCCTGGTCGACCGCGAGACCTTCGACGAATGGCTGCGCGCGCGCGCCGCGCTCGCCGGCGCCGAACGCCGCACCGGCACCTTCGAAACCGTCGAACGCGACGGCGACGGCGCCGCGATCGTCGTCTTCCGCGAAAGCCGCCACGCCGAGCCGCAACGGGTGCGCGCCGCCAGCGTCATCGGCGCCGACGGCGCGCGATCGGGCGTGGCGCAGGCGACGCTCAAGGGCGAGCGCACCCCGTGCGTCTTCGCCTATCACGAGATCATCCGATCGCCCGCCAACGACCCGAGCTTCGACCGCAGCCGCTGCAACGTGATCTATCAGGGGCATTTGTCGCCCGATTTCTACGCCTGGGTCTTCCCGCACGGCGACACTGCGAGCATCGGGGTGGGCAGCGCCAACAAGGGCTTCCCGTTGCGCGACGCGGTCGCCCGGCTGCGCGCCGATAGCGGCTTGACCGATTGCGAGACGATCCGCTGCGAAGGCGCGCCGATCCCGCTCAAACCGCTCAAGCGCTGGGACAATGGCCGCGACGTGATCGTCGCGGGCGACGCCGCGGGGGTGGTCGCGCCGGCATCGGGCGAGGGCATTTACTATGCGATGGCATGCGGGCGGTTCGCGGCCGAATCGGTCGATGCGTTCCTCACCACCGGCGACGCACGCGCGCTCAAACAGGCGCGCAAGCGCTTCATGCGCGAACATGGCCGGGTGTTCTGGATCCTCGGGATCATGCAATATTTCTGGTACCGCAACGACAAGCGCCGCGAGCGCTTCGTCAAGATGTGCGAGGATCCCGATGTCCAGAAGCTGACCTGGCAGGCCTATATGCACAAGCGGCTGGTGCGCGCCGATCCGATGGCGCACGTGCGAATCTTCTTCAAGGACATGCGCCACTTGCTGGAGTCGGCGACATGACGACGCTCGGCCGCGCGGGGATATTCCCGGTTGCGATCGCCGCGGTCGCCGCGACCTTCGTCGCGATCGTCGGTGCGACGATGACCGATCTCGGCCCCTGGTATCGCGCGCTCGCCAAGCCCGATTGGGCGCCCCCCGACGCGCTGTACGGCGTCGCATGGACCCTGGTGTTCGCGACCACCGCGCTCGGCAGCGTCACCGCCTGGCGCGCGATGGGCAGCCGCGCCGCCGCCGACTGGCTGATCGGGCTGTTCGCCTTCAACGGCTTCCTCAACATCCTGTGGAGCCTGTTGTTCTTCCGGCTCCAGCGCCCCGATTTGGCGGCGATCGAGGTGATCGTGCTCGGCATATCGGTGCTCGGGCTGACGCTGTTCGCCGCGCGATATTCGCGGATGGGGGCGATGCTGTTGCTGCCCTATCTCGGCTGGGTGTTGCTCGCAGGCGCGCTCAACTGGGAAATCGTCCGGCTCAACGGGCCGTTCGTCTGAACGCCTTTTTCGCCAGCGGCCATGCGGTCGATCTGGTGCTGGTGGTGCTTGCCGCGGAGTTCGCGTGGCTGGTCACGCGCGGCGGTTGGCGCGCGTCGGACGCCGCGTTTCGATTGCTACCCGGAGCGCTGATGCTGCTGGCGACGCGCGGCGCGTTGACCGGCGCGGCATGGCCCTGGATCGCGCTGCCGCTGCTGGCGTCGTTCCCGGTGCATCTGCTCGACCTGCGCAGGCGATAAGGCGGTCGCTCACAGCTTCAGCACGCGCCACCAATAAAAAGCCGCCCCGGTCGCCCGGAGCGGCTTTTGGCATTCCAGCCCGTCTTATTGCGGGGCGGCGAGATACGCGATCACGTCGGCGCGCTTCTGTTCGTCGGGGATGCCGGCGAACGCCATCTTGGTGCCGGGCACCACGCGCTGCGGGTTTTCGAGATACTGGAACAGCTTTTCCGGTGTCCAGGTGATGCCGCTGTTCTTGTTGGCGGGGGTGTAGTTGTAGCCCGCAACCGTACCTGCGGCGCGGCCAACGATGCCCGCGAGCGAGGGGCCGATCTTGTTCACTCCGGCCTCGACTGCATGGCAAGTCTGGCACTGGAGGAACACCGTCTTGCCGCTGGCGGCGTCGCCGGTGAAGCTGGCGAAGGTCGCGCCGGTTACCGTCGTGGTATCGTCGGGCGCGGGCGCGGTCGCCGCCGGTGCAGCAGCGGGTGCCGCCGCGGTCGTCGCGGTGTTGGTGGCGGGGGCCGCTGCCTTTTCTTCTGATTCTCCACCCGAGCAGGCGGCGAGCGTCAGCGCGGTGGTCGCTACGCCCAATGAAAGCCATCCCGTGCGCTTCATCGATCCAAAGTTCATTCGCCTGCTCCTAACCTGTTTAAACGGTACGCTTAACGGTACTCTACATCGGTGCAATACAACCCGTCAGTTACGATCTGCTGCCGTGGCGGGACGCTGCCATCCTATGTTTACCACCCCCGTGGCAAGCCGCAAGTCGAACCCGTGCAATACGGTCTTTAATACTGCAAAATGGGCGTTTCCAAGATTCCCAAGGTTGGCCAAGGTTGGCAAACTATCCCGTTATTACAGGCACTTAGCTTGTAAAGTGTCGGGACGGTGCACCATCTTTGGCAAGCGTTCGAACCCCCGAGCTAACCCCCGCATACGGTGGGGTTAACCGGAGTTTTCGATGATGGACAAACTTGGAGGCAACAAATGGCAAAGAAAATCCCAGCACGACCAACAGCCCGTTTTATCGCGGACTTGGAAACACGCGACAAAGATTACCAAATCGGCGATGAAACGGTGAGCAATCTATTTCTGCTTATTCGACCCACGGGTCTGAAAAGGTGGACTTACGATGCGGCGAATATTTGCAACACCAGCAGCCGTCGCATCAAAATGTCGCTGGGGACTTACCCGGCCTATACGCTCGCCGAAGCTCGCGAGTGGGCAGATCAGCTAAACCGCCTACGGGGCAGGGGTATCGATCCGCGTATCGCCAAGGCGGAAGCGGAGGCGGAAGAGGCGCGCAAGACCGACAACACGCTCCGCACAGTCCATGGGCTGTATATCGCCCACAAGAAGCTTGAGGGGCTCCGGACGATCGATGAGAAAATCCGCCTTATGGAGCGCAATGTGTTCCCCCAGCATGGCGACCGGCCCATTGACGATTTTACGAAGAGCGATGCGCGCGCTTGCGTTCAGGTCATGCGCGACCGTGGGGCCGCCGGTGCTGCCAACAATATGCTGGCCGAGCTGCAAGCATTTCTTCGGTGGGCGGCGGCGGAGGATCATGTAGAGCATAATGTCGCGGCGAGCATCCTGAAAACCGGTGGCGGGAACCCTCGGCGCGCTCTCAAGATGCACGAACTCGTATGGCTGTGGCGGGCTCTCGATAGCTATGACGCGGATCAAGCCGATCCCATTCGGCTGCTTATCCTAACCGGTTGTCGCGTCATGGAATCGCACGGTGCCGCGTTAGCCGAAATCCGGAACGGCATTTGGACCCTCCCACGAGAGAGGGCGAAGACGAAGGTGGTATGCGAACTGCCGCTCGCGCCACTCGCAAAATCAATTTTTGGGGGGGCTCGCGAACGGGCGATGAAGAGGGGCTGGAGCCATTGCTTCCGTTCGCGACCGTATCGCACGATGGCCCACCCTATGCTGTCATCGCTGCGCAACGATCTCGATCGGATGGCTAAGCTCGAAGGCGAGACCGTCGAGCCGTGGGATTTGCATTGCATTCGGCACGCCGTTCGCACCGAAATCGTCGCGGGCGATCCATCCAATATCCCGATTGCCGAAAGGATACTGAACCACGCCACCACCGGTATCGTCAACCGCTACGACCATAACACCTACAACCCGGCGAAACTTAAGTTGTTGTCAGCATGGGAAGCGCGGATAGTGGCAGAAGTCGCAGCAAATGAAGAACGCATCGCCGCCTAATCGTGTTTAGCTTGACAAGTGTCCATTTGGATATACTGTTCGTGCGCTCTTTTTTGTAGACAGTCTTGGTCAACCTTCGTATCTAGTCGTCATCGGAAACGACTAGATACGAGGGTTTGTTATGAACATGAGCGAAGACTGCTGGATTACTGCTAAAGAAGCGTGCGCGCTGCTGTCGATTACCGACACGCATTTGGCAATGCATTGCAAAAAGAATCGCGTCGAGAAGAAGCGGCTGCTTAACGCCGCGACGGGTGAGCTAAGCCGCAATGTCCGTTATCGTAAGACCGATGTTCTCAAGCTGCTCGCATAGGGGTGGGGCTATGCGAACGGTTATAGATGCTAGGGTGCACGATCTCGAAACTATCGAGGATTGGTGCGAAGGCTGTGGCATCGCGCAGGATTGGCAACCTGTCTGGGGCGATGCTGGAATGATAGGGTGGGTTATCGAAGCCAACCCCGACGACCGTTTCTTATTGAGGCTACGGTTCGGTTTTGCGCCGGTAGAATTGTGGAAGGGGCAGCGATATGGGTGAGTTGATCTCTTTCGCGGGCACGCTGATGCTGATCGGCATCGTCGGCTTGTTCGTCCTGATGGGTGTCATGTCGCTGATCGATTCTGCCCGCGTATACATTACCAAACCTCACTTGCGGGAGGATGTAGCCTATGAGGTCCAAAATCAATTTTTAGGGCTTGGCGCGTGCGCCGCTGTGATCGGTTGCATGTGGTTGTTCAGCGAGAACATTCGCGCCAATCGCGAAGAGAGCGAGCTTGTCCGTATCGAAACCATCAAGACCGATGTTGGCCTTGATGGTTTCGAGGACGGTCGCAACTACTCTTGCACGGACGATTGCTCGGGTCATGAAGCAGGGTTTGAATGGGCGGCGCATTACCGATCCCTAGATGCCTTCGATTGCAGCGACGACAATGGGGACAGCTTCCAAGAGGGCTGCTTCGACTATATCGAAGAGGTCGAGCGGCGGATCAAAGACACTGAAGCCTGAAATGGATTTCGTCATCGTCCGAAAGAATGACGCGCAAATGCAGATCATCCCATTGAAACTCGATGGGATGATCTAGCGTGTATATCAGGCGCATCGCGTCAACGGGGCGACCGATGATGCAGCCACCATCGAACAACTTCGACATTTTGGACATGCGGTCATATAGCGCGATATGATGGTCCGCCATCGGACGGAACTTCTCTAGCGGGTGCTTATCCATCCTTGCGCACCGGCGGCAGCGTCCATTGATTGATCGCGATCGCGACCCAGAATAGTAGGAAAATGAAGTCGGCCATGGTGTAATCTCCGGTAAGTGGGGCACCATTATTTACCCTGAAGGCTCCGTTCGGCGTCACGCGCCAACAGGTCGATCAGCGCCACGGCATCGATAACCGCCAGCATCTTGCGACGATCCTGTTTGACGAATGCGACCGGCTCCAGACCGTCTTTGCGATCAGCCTGCTCAAGATAATCGTAGAGCGGTGTAAAGCCCGTGGCACGAGCCTTGACCTCGATCGATACAGGTATCAGCCGCTTGGCTTTTGGTGAGAGGACGATATCCACACCGCCAGCGCCCATCTGAGTGGATACGACATCGCCCGCCTCCAGCATGGGGAAGCGCGCTAGGATGGCGTCTCTCACCCACTGCTGGGCCGATCGCCCTTTCGCCTTGGCCGATTTGATCGATATGCGGGCCACTACAGCCCACGAGCGTAAAGCTTGGCCTCGGCTGCACGACGGCGCGTAAGGCCCGCTAGGACACGCCCACCGGCCTTATTCCACCTAGCGAACTCCCGCATGGCCCCGGCATGGTCGCCAGCGTTGTGCTTCCGTAGGAGCGTCGATTTGAGGAACGCGCCGGTGCCGACATTGAAGGCCAGCGAGACCATCGCGTCAAACTGGTCTTGGTCCGCGTCGATCGCCCTAGATACCGCTTTCTCAAATCGTAGGAGATCGATCCGAAGTCGGGCTTCAGCCTGCGCTTCGGTGTAGACAGTATCGCGTTTAACATGGGGACCGGTCGATCCGTATCCGATGGTGAGAATACCGGCGGGGCAGTAGTAAGCTTTGAGGCGGCAACCCTCAAACTCTTTGATGAGTTCAATGCCATTGTCTGAAGTCTGCATCCACTATTTATGAAGAGGCATCCGATGGCCCGATGGGGATAAATACAAGAAAGCCCCAACGGAGAACTTATCTTACATGCCCATCCATCTTAACAAAGAAATCCATGCCGTCCCTATCTACTCGGTAGACTCGGCGGGTAATCCGACCAACGCCAGCACAAAGCTTGTCGATAACACCGGCGCGACGCCTTTGATTACCAGCAACTATCCCGCCGTAGATGGCTGGATCGGCGGAACGGTCTCCCCCGTATTGGCAACAGGCTCCTTCGGAATGGCGTTCAACGGCACGACTTGGGACCGTGTGCGCGGCGACACATCTGGCGCTTGGACGCACGCTCCCCAGAATACCGTCTCTGGAGCGTTGAGCGGCACCATCGCGACAACGGGTGGAACGGCCTCGATACCGTTTATCAACACCGCTCGGCAGGAAGTGCACAACCCCTCTAGTGCAATCCTTTGGGCAAGCTGGGCCGGTGCGCCCACTCCTAATGGTGCAGGATCGTTCCAGATCGCGGCGGGAGCGAGCTACTCAACCGACCGCACGACGGGGACGCTACAGCTACTCTCGACGGCGGATGCACAGAGCTACACCGTCCATCGATTCTCGTGAGTAAACGCCCCCACTACGATGTCCTGTTGGACATCCTCACGACGCGCAACGCGAGACGGGCCGAATGGCCCCGTGCAAGCGCCCTAGCTCTGATCGAGCGGCTTAAGGCTAAACGGTGAGGGGCTGTTGTTGCCAGTCTGGAAAGCGATGGCCAACCCAAAGCCTTATATCCATAGTCAGAAAGTGCCGTTCCATTTCGACCTCAGCGAGCTTGCTGATTAAGTGGGCGATACGAAAGTCTTGAACAATACGGGTTTCCATATGGCAAGCCATTTTCCAAGCTACCGCTTCATCCATTGTCGCGAAAGCATACACAACTCCTTCGGAACTGATATGTTCAAAATGAGAGCAGCAATGGTCTTCACCTGCCGGGTGCTTCGGGCTCGTCATATAGTCTTCTGCCTTGGCCACGACAAGAACCGACTTCAATTTATTCATTTCTATACAATCCGATAAACTTAGTCTTCGGTATCGGAACGAACCCGATTGACCGTGTTCGCTCCGACAACATAAATTTTAGTCGGTGACCCACTCGCCACCCGGCTCCCGATAGTCAAAGCCGCTAATCAACCAATCGCCGGTAAGGGCATCCGCGATCTCTTCGGGATCGACTTCCTCTACAAACACGGTCGCGGTGGTGGGGAGATCAGGGACCGTCTCACCGTCCGTGTCGTAGACGATGTTGCGGACTTCGATCATGACCGGGCAACCTTCGAAGCCAAGCTTATCCCCTTCGTCGGGAGCAATCGCAGTGTAGAGGACGAGACGAACCACAACGCCGGATGGGTCATCCAAAATCAATTTTTCTGCCTCATCGAAATGACCCGGATAGAGGCCGGTGACGGCTAGCCTGTCGCGAACGGCGGCGGTCATAGTGCCAAAATGGTTGATGTGGGCAATTTCATATTCCAGTCGATCAATCATTTTACACCCTTCTCAATCTTAGCCTTCAGCCGTGCGATCTCTTTGGCTTGTCTTCCGACCACCTTTTCGAGATCGAAGAATCGACGGTTCGCCGCTAGAACCTCCCCTTCCAGTTCCTTGATGCGACGAAGCCGCTTCATCGTCTCAGGGAGGCTCTCGGAAACTTCTTTTTCAAGTTTGAGGCACCGTGTGGAGAAGCGAACAAGATCACGTTCTAGCTCATTGATGCGGGCCAGATGTTCCTTTGTGGAATCGATCTCCATGTTCTCTTCGTCTAAAATCATTTTCCGTTCCGTCATCCGCGTTGCTGATGCACCCATATAGGCTAACCGGATTGGCGTGTCATTGATGATATAGAGATTTGACAAAACTATTGTTCATGGCACGCCAAAAACGGAGGAAACACTAAGGGTTCAAGGCCGCATTTGGTGTTCCACACAAACTATTGTTGTCAATAGGAACATCTTTTGTTGCGACTGGCCTATGAGAACCGTAGATGGGGCGGGACAGCGATGCAGCTTAAGGACACGGCGGCAAAGTTGTTGGTGAGACGCTAAGGCGAAGTCCAAGCCCCCTGCTGATCATCTGCTACCTCGGTGCTGCTACCCGCACGGTGCAGCGAATACCAACTCGGGGAGGTTGACCGCCTCCCCACCATAAAATGGTTTTACGCTAATGATCGACATGAACACACAAGAGAAGACCGTATATCGGCTACTGCGTGACCCCACCGATGTTGCCGCTAAAGCGATGATCGACAAATGGGTTGCACAGGGGAAGATGAAGCTTGAGGATGTCCGTCTCAGCCGCATGGATGGCGCTAGTGGGATGTATAGTCTGTGGGAGCGTGAACGCGAAAAAAATGCTAAGCTTTCCAAGCAGGTTAACGAGTTTAACGACAAGCTCGAAAAGCTATACGCTAAGCTAAGGGTGACTAAGACCCGCATCCACTTTCGAGAAGAGGACCGGGAACTGGAATATCGCTTCGTTGTTCGAAAAGCGCTTAAGACTGGTCTAGGGAGCAACCTTGGACGGTTGGGGCTAACCTCATGGAATACGCGGTATTGGGCTATAGACTGGTTCAGGGAGAACCTGTGGATGCTTCGAGAGGTATCAGAGGTCACGCTATTGGAAGCGATCAGGATCATGCATCTGAACCATCGGCCCGGTTTAAGCCATAAGCATGAGGCGTTAAAGGTTTTGATCGATCCAGATCGTAAGGTTAGGGCAGGACCACCGTTGCAGGATTGGACGACGGTGCGCGACCGGCTAGAGCGGAAGACTGAGAAGGCAGGGCAATGACCATCAATAAACTACACGAACACTTTAATGAAAAACGCCGGAACGGGGTGCATCTTTGATGAACAGGCAACCAATATTAAACGCAGTGCCTAAGTTCTTCGAGCAGGCAAACGCGGGCACCATGTTGAAATCAATATCGGATCAGCATATTGCCCCAATCGGGAAACTGCGGGTTGATCTACAGGGCATCTTTGACTTCGGCTATATCGCGGATGAAACTGATCCCGCGTATTTGGGTGCGAGCTTTACAGAATCGCTAACTGATGAACTTTGGCGCGAGTCCATCAATCAGATGGCGGACTCAACATTTCGTTTGCCGTATCCGAAATGCGGATTTTTAATACGCTATCACGAAACTGAAATAATGCCGCGATCCGCGATGATGCATATTTTGAAGCAAGACGAAGAGCGGGTAACGGGCCGCGTCTATCAATACAGTCCCGATCTACCTTCGCTAAAAGGGCGTTGGTGCCGTCTGCCCTATAGTTATGAAATGGTTTTCGGCGCGGAAGTCGAGTTGATTACTATTGGCGAATACCCCGGCGCAGAGCTAGAAACGCAGAACACCAGAAACCTTACTAGCGAAATGATGGTGGCGAATGCCTTTCTCCAGCAGCGTGGGGAAACCTTCGATTCGGCCGATCCGCGTATGAAGGCGATCAACGCAGCGCGAGCGAAGTTCAACAGCGCCGTGCCGTTGCGGCTGGTGGTCGCGTCTGAACAGAAGGCGCGAGCGCACGCTTCGGGTTTAGGTGGCGGGGGGTCGGTTTCGGCGCATAATCGGCGGGGACACTGGCGAACGCTGGCGAACGGTAGGAGAGTTTGGGTTCGTGATGCCGCCATACACGGCGGTGTCGATGAAGCTCGCCAGTATGATGTTAATCCCGCGCCAACCCTTCAATAATCGACTCAAGACGCTCCACCCGACGCTGCAAAATGATTTTGGCCGTGATCTCATTTTGCGCCTCGGTGCGGAGCGTCTCGATAAGCGCCTCTGCACGATGGGCGGCGCGATCTGCCGTGTCGGCGACCCTAGCGACGGTCTTCAAATCCCACCCTTCGCAAACTTGGTTTGCTTGTATGTAGACCGTCAATAGGGCCTTGGTCGATGCGTCGAGATCGGTCGCGGCGACGATCGCCATGGCTTCGCGGTGGGTGGGGGTGCGCATAAGGTATTTATGGTGCGGTGGTGTTTCAGCGGCGGTGCCACCACCGAACGATCCAGTAAGAGCCGAACCCAACTATCAACGACACAACCGCTGTCGGGGCGGTAGCAACCAACCAGAGGCTACGAATTTCGCAAGGGCCGGGGGAGCAGCTACCCATCGAGGTTGCAAGCGCCAAGAGCAACCACAGGGGGATGCCTATAGCCACCGCACTTAGAGCCCGTCTCGAATCTCATGCGTAACGAGCGAGCCGCCGGATAAGCAACATGGCGGACGCGGCGTATAGGAAGGCAGTGGCGGATCGGATGCTTTGCTCGAAATCTTTGGCGAGGCGTCTGTTGCGGTTGAGCCAGGCAAAGGTTCGTTCGACGACCCAGCGGCGCGGATGGACGACGAAGCCGGTCTGGTCGGCGAACTTACGCACGATCTGGATGCCGATCGACGTCGCCGTTGCGACACGCGCGCTGGTATAGGCACTGTCGGCGTAAACGAGCTTCACGAACGGGTGCCGCTCGCGGGACATCTTGAGCAGAGGCACGGCGCCGTCGCGGTCCTGCACGTCGGCAGGGTGAACCAGCAGTTCGAGCGTCCGCCCGTCGCTATCCACCATGGCATGGCGCTTTCGACCTTTGATCTTCTTGCCGGCATCGTAGCCGCATGGGCCACCGGCCTCGGTCGTCTTCACGCTCTGGCTGTCGATCACGGCCGCTGATGGCATCGGCTCGCGCCCGACACGGGCACGATCCATCTGGACGAGATGGTGGTTCAACCCCTCGAACCCGCCACTATCGCGTAGCTCGCCGAACCAGCGATAGACGGTGCGCCAGGGCGGGAAGCCATCAGGCAGAAAGCGCCATGGGCAGCCCGTCCTCAGCACGTAGAAGATCGCGTCGAGCACTTCGCGCCAGTGCCAGCGGCGACGTCGCCCTCGATCGCAAGGCTTGGGCAGAAGCGGCGCGACAATCGCCCACTCCGCATCGGTCAGATCGCTTCCATAGCGCAGGCCCGTGCGGCTATGCAGCGCACGGGCGGTCGGGTTCCACATGATGCCTTCCAGGTCTGGTCTCGCAACCGCCCGGAATCACATCGAAGCTCGATCGTCCACTGTTACGCCACCGTTCTGACACGGCCTCTTAGGCACCCGGCGGATCGGGCTTTGCGATCTTGTTCTTCGGTATCCATGTCAGCGGCGATGCCACAACCGAATGAATTTATAAATGCTGAGCCCTGCTAGCGAAGCTACAATCAGTGTCGGGGCTGTGGCCACCACCCACATTTTCACAGGATGACAGGGGCCATGATGGCAGTAGATCATAAACGACACGCCAATGAGCATGAAAAATAGCGGTAGGCCAACTATCACCGCGCCTAAACAGCCGACTATGCGGGCTTTCCGGATTAGGTAGCGTTCGTGTGCATCCATAGCCCAGCGATGGGGGATTATAGGGGGAGGCGCAATCGAACAGTGCAGGCGCGTCGTAAGTCCGCGCCTGCACCGGTTTGCTCCACCTACCCAAAGGAGTTAGCCTCGGTCGGTATGTTATTTATCAGCATCACTCAAATGATGGGTTCTGAGTCCAGCGCATCTTAAACAGCATGGCCTCGCCCTCATCGGCGAACTCTACGCTAGCTGTAAGGCAGACATCCCGGTTGGTCTTCCAATAGTGGAGCTTATTCACATAAAGGATGTTGGCCTCGCTCGCGCAGTTTGCGCCAAGCCATTGCGTAATCTCTTCGACGGGCTGCTGCGGTTCAAGATGGACTGTAATCACATGCATGATCCTAGCGGGTTCGGACTGTTGGCGCGATATTTCTTCGTAGATATCTTCCCAAGGGTCGTAGCGGTGGTTTCTCACATGGCACCCTCCATCATAGGAGTTTGGTTATAGTGGTTCATGCTTCACCGCTGGAAAGGTATCCGGAGTAGGTTAGAAAGCCCCGTAAGCCATCTTCGTCGAGCTTGAGCTTCGACTTCATCGCAGCCTTAACATCGAACTTCCGCGCATCATCTACTGAAAGGGCGTGCGCCTGTAATGTCGCCGCTATCCCCATATGCTCGGCGTAAAGGGCGGCAGCGCAGTAGCGATGCTTGCCGTCGATCAGGGTGCTCCCGTTAGGCTCGTGGATCGCAATGACCGGTTCGAAGATTCGATCCACCTTTTGCAGCGGGATGGCCTCCATATCCACAATACCCGAACTGATATAATATTTTGCGGTGTCAGCCACGACAGGCAGAATGCCGAGTGCGCTTTTGTTTTTCAGTTTCAGCTTCAAAACGCTTACATTGATAACCAGCAATTCATTATCGTTCGAAACGAATGCGCATATCTCAGTATTTGGCGTCAGGCTTTTTAGCTTTGCTTTGATCTTCATCGTGTTGTCCTTTCAAACTTACATGTATTTCATCATAAAGTAGAATGCGATATCCTCATCGTATTCGCTCAATTGGTCCTTGATATCCTTCGTCAAGTCCGAAACGACACCCTCAGGGTAGCCATCTTCCTCGCCGGGGGACGGATTTCTTTGGTATTCTTTCCATTCGAGATATTGGCTGTAGGTATGGTGGACATAGGCCGCGCAACCCTTGGGGGCGTTTTTTATCAAAAACACCTCTCCTTCATGAAGTTGCTGAAAGGTGTTAATGGCACCATCAATGCCCTCACCATAAACCAAAAACCTTAGATACACTCTGCCATCAATATCATTGGGTATTCCTATGCATACCGTTTGAGAGTCATCATCCGAAGCAATATTGACCTCGAAATCGGCAGGCAACTGCTGAATCAATGCATCTTGGCGAGTCTTGGACAAGCTCAGTATATGATACCGGAAGTCTTTGCTGATCATCACTTCGCCCCCTTCTTATAGCGCTGGCGTGCCGTTGATCGCTCGATCATTTCATATCGTGCGGTGTCTAGGGCTTCACCCTTCAGCAATCGATAGAGCGTCAGATTGATAATCAAATGATGCTCGGCACCACTGCGGAACCTGAAGCCAAGGTTTCTACCGGCTGTCTGGTTGTATTCATCAATATGCCGTAGCCGCACGAGATTATCCCGCCCCGTAAGGGCGTTGTATGCTTCGTATTGCTCCCACTGATGCGGCGACATCATCACCATCGTTTGCAGCATCGGGCGACCCATGTAGGCGTTCGATCCCTTGGCGGCATGGTGGGTTTTTGTGTCGTCGAGGTGGGCGACCTTGTTCGATACCGCCGATAGCTCGCCATGGGCTTCGCGGAATTCTTCAACCGCGTCGGCCAGCTTGTCCGATACCAACCGGGTCGCCTTCGTCCACACAGGATGGCGGGGGATACGCGGGGTATCCAGTTCGATGATGTCGATGTCGCCGCACCAACGAGCTACCGCCGTGGTGACCGTCTCAGTGGTTAGCAGCAAGGTGCGCTGGCGTTGCGTCCACTCGGCCTTCGCATACCCCCATTCGCTACCGACCCGATCGCCATAGATATCGGGGCGCTCGGCGGTTGTCTCTTTGGGGGCGGGATATTCACCGCTGTTCGCGATCGTGATGAACCCCTCAAACTTAGTTTTTGCGATCCGGTTCGCGTCGTGGAAGGTGAGCGGGTTCATGCCGATGAACGGCACCGGATGGGACTTCGACCAGAGGCGGAAGTTGGTATAGTTGGCAATGTCGCCGCCCTTGGCCTGCCAGCCATGAACCTCCACCATCGCCGCGACATAATCGATGACCTCGCGCGGCACCATCTGAACCAGATCGTGGGCGCTCAACTCATCATGGATCAGCAGACTGATCCGGGTCTCCTCGCGAGCCGTGTGGACATCGCCAGCCCAATAGGCGCGGCTGAACATCATGCGGGTTGGGGTGGTATGCTCCCAATCATGCGCAACGCCATGGACGGTGAAGAACACCGGAAAGGCTTTCTTGCGACGGTTGGCTCGACGGTGGCGCTCGATCTCTGCCCACTGCCCCTCATAGAAGGCCCGCATGAATGAAAGGGCCTCGGGCTGCTCGGCACGGATGCATTCGGCCAACGAGTTATATCCTCGGGCTTCAGCGTGTTCGTGTGTCAGCGCCTTGGCCTGATACTCAGACAGGAACTCCGCATAGAGACGCGAGAAGCTCTTGATCAGCACGGGCACGAGCGCAAAGGCCAGATTCTCAACCCGCGCTTCAGTGGCGGCGAATTCTTCCATCTTCTCTTCAGCGGCCTCGTATGACGAGAACGCGAACATGACGATCGGGGCGTTCATGGAACCGCGATCAGCGACCTTTGCCGGTGCCATTACCCACCGGGTATGCTCGATAAGGCTCCGCGTCTTACTGATACCCTCGGGGGCGTTGATCAGGGTGCAACGGCTCGCGTCAAAGGTGACCGCCTCTTTCTTGATCATTGTGGTCAGGGCCTCGGTCGCCTTGTCGTAATCGGTCGCCGCCCATGCAAAATCAGTTTCGATCTGAGTGCGCTCGCGACCAAAGGGGAGAGCGGGGAGATGCGTCATAACCAGTTTACCGGTTGAGAGCCGATACTCGGCTTTCCATCGCTCGATCATGACCCCAAGTTTATCAGGCAGACGGGGATGATTGCGGTAAAGGTTTAGCGGATCGTTCCCTGCGATGTTGATGCCGTTATGGAACTCATCCATGTAGCTTTCGGGGTTGGTATCGGACGGGCTATTGAGGAATACGGCGCGCAGTCCGTTCTTCTCCACGAAGCCCTCAAAGGACGGATAGGAGCCCGCCGGGTAGGTCTGAAGCATCTTGGCATGAATGTATGCGTCTTCAGCCGTAGCAGCGGCTAGCGGCACCGTAAGAGTGGATTTGGTGGTGCGTGGCCCCGATGGTTCGGCATACTCAGCGAGCGGTTCGGCAAAATCCTGATCGCGCAGGAAGGGCAGGGTAGAGCCCTTCGCGGCACGGTCAAAAACCTCGTCGTAGATGACGGCTTGCGGCACCGCTGTTCCCGCTGGCATCCCGAAAATGTTGGGCTTGTCTAGGTTGCGAGTGCCGCCGGGGATGCGTCGGAAATGCCCCGCGTTCTTCAGCGCAGGGTCGGATTTGAAGCTAAGGCCGAAGAATCCGACGAACGCCGCCTCAAGGCGGCTCCATGCCCGCTTATACCCGTCGATCGGCCAATCTCGCACCGTCAACTGATCAGTCGAGAAGGTGAAGTGATAATGGATGGATTTGTTGCCGGAGAGGTTGGCGGTCAATCCACGAAGATCATAGAACTGATCGCGTAAATGCTTCACGAAACGATCTAGCGGCTTTTGAGCCCGCACGCCCCGCGCCCATCCGAGTTGCTCTTCAAAGAACTCTAGCGTGCCTTCGTCAAACTCTAGGGTGAGCGTCACGAACGGTGCCACCTCTACGCGAACATTGATATCCGCGCGCAATGCGTCATCAAAATCAACATCCAACAACGGGTTGGTGAAAAAGCAATAATCGGCAAGCGTGGTGCGACCGGCTAGAACGCTGCGCGCATTGTTCGACAGACGAACCGATCGCTTTTGATCAGCGAGCGCGATGGTAGTGGCGTTGCCGTTGCCGCTATTAGTGCCGATGAGGTGCGGTAGGAGGAACCGCTGGTTGAATAGAACCGCGTTCGGGTCCGTGATAGCCTTCGCAACCTGATTAAAGGCGCGCGGCGATAGTGCATTCTTATAGTGTTCAAGCATAGTGTCCTTATATGTTGTCCTGAGTGTAATAGTCGGCGGTATGACTTCCGGTAAAGGACAACAAAACCCGATGATCTCTATTAGGACATGACCCCTAAACGACCGCCGACTGAGTATTTATTATAGCGGGTCGATTCGGTGGTCGCATTATTAAAGTGGAGGGTCGCGGAGGCAGGTTTTCAGTGTAATAAAACTGAAATATATGCGACGAACCGAGTCTGAAAAGGAGGCAAGCTTAACATAGATCAATAGAAATAGGGCAAAAAGCATGACTACAGATGACTTTCCTTATAATATACTTAGGAAAGTGTTCTGTAGTCCTACTTTTCTATTTGCCCGCTATTTCTGATCTCATGCCTCTTGCTGGTCCGCATTATCCCCACCGGAATATAGCGCGCCGCATTACTTCCCGCTATACTCGACTTAAGAGCTAAGGCTCGACGCATATGGGGACGGTAGCCAACCGTCGATCTACCGTCCCCGATAAATACGGTATGAGCAAAGCATCCCCCGACCGTATCGCAAAGCGTCAAGCAAATCGTCTATATGACGCGCTCAAGCGCTCTGGACGCGATCCCGCAGATTATGACGCTGTAGAGCTTGCGAGATCATTCGTGAGCATTGGGGGAAGTCTGAAGAGCTTTGTGCGGATGCTGGCCCGATGATGTCGGAGCTTAAGGTATCTATTCACGATCTCCACAAGGCGTTTCCGGAATGGAACATCGGATATGTCGCAACCGAAAGCTTTTCAGCCGAGTTCGTTCATCGAGATCATCCGCTAGAGTTTTTCGAGGGCGCAATGATGGTGCGTCTAAACTGTGCGACCGATCTGGTTAAATCGATGTCGCTACATCCTGAAGCAGCCCCAAAGCGCGGATTCTGGTTCCCGACCGCCACCCTATCATTCGCGAGCGATGACGACTTAATCGAGTTTAAGCTGAAATATCTGTAGTCCGCCAAATCTCAACGGCTTCTAGGGCGGCGCGTTCATCGCGGCCATTATCCAGATAGTGAGATACCGCTAGCAGAGCCCTACCGCGTAGGGGATTCTCTGAATGGAACCATCGCCGCATAGTGCGCCGATCCTTCATCCCTACGGCGTCGCATAGGTCATCAACGGTCCAACCTAGCGCGAGCCGCATTTCCTTTAGGTGGGTTCCCGTTAGCGTCATATGTCCCCATACGAGCCCGTAGGAGCCCGACACGCACGAAGGGGCACGATGCCCCTCCATGTTTCTCCTAGTGCTGTATCGCCCCGTATGGGCATCAGGCAACCATGCGAGCGATGAACTTGGCGAAGGCCCGTTCGCTGGCCTGATATCCTGCACGATGGGAGGCGTAGCGAACCCCGCACCCTTCAGCGATTGAGCATTCGCGCGACCGAAAACAACCATCGGCTTGGAATCTCATCGACCAGCGCGGGCGACCAGTGCGCTTATCCTCCCCTAGATGGGCTCGCCACCCTTCGCCGAGCAATTCGGGAGCCCATCCCATGTTGTTGCCGGGCATCTTGAGCGAGCGGACCAGCTCGACGGCTTCAGCGAGGGGCAATGCCTCATAAGATAGCGTATGATCGCCGTGGCGGTAATATGCGACGCGAGCGGTTGGCATGATAGTTCTCCATTGTGGGGCCATGCCCCGTTGAGTGAGGGCGGCGCTAACCGCCCCAAGGATCAAGCCGCGAGTTCCTCGACATCCTCGACGGGCGCGCACGCCTCAATCCATTGCGCGGCCTTGCTCGCCATGCTGGCGGCTTTGAAGATAGCGCGGTCATCTTCGCGCAGGACGGTCAACCAATTCGCAACATAATCGGCATGACGGGTTGTATATTCGATGCCAATACCGGCACAGACATAAGCCGATCCGATCTCAGCCACGAGTTCTTCGCGCGCGTAATCGACCGAACCAAACTTGTTGAGGATGTTGCGATCAAGGCGCGACTTGTGTCCGGTTGAATGAACCAGTTCATGCGCGAGCGTGCGGTAATAGTCGAGCAGATCGCCGAAAGCCGCCGAGTGCGGCATTTGCACAAAATCCGATCCGGGCGAATAATAAGCCTTATCGCCACCATGCTGCACTTTAACGCCGGTAGCGGCGAAAAGGTTGTCGGCGAGTTCTAAGCGGTCGCGCTCGTCATTAGCCGCGAATGGAGCTTCAAAGGTGCCGATGTTTTCGCATTGCGCCAGATTGAACACGGTCATGCTCTTTAAGAAAAAGACGCTGGCGGCATCCTTACCGGTTTGTGCCGCCTTTGCCTTTTCAGCTTCAGGCACGAACGATCCCGCATAGACAATCGTGGTGCCGCGCTCGCCTTTGCGGACATGCCCGCCGAGATCGGTAGCTTGCTTATAGGTAAGCCAACGGTTGACCGCGTAGTCGCCCTTCGACATCGCCGACCACAATAGCAGGATGTTGACCCCGCTATAGACGCGACCCGAAACATGGTTGCGCGGCATTGTCATCGGCGACGCGCCACCCTTCCAAGGGCGAGCCCAAGGCGCGGTCCCGTTCTCCAGATCGGCGATGATTTGTGCGGTGACGGTCGAATAGATATCGCGCTTCATTGTAGGTCTCCAGAGTGTGGGGCCTTGCCCCGTTTGACAGTGGGTTAGCGGCGGTAGCGCCATGGGGTGGGCTTGCTCGCCAGTAGCTTGTCGCCAGCTTCGCCAGCCGCGCGCTGGATCATGTCGCGCTCCATGAACTGGCCATGGCGAATGTAGTGCTGGCCATCGACAGCATCTAAGCGAGCGAGACCGCAATGGATATAGACGCGGGCGACCTTGGCGGCATCCACAGGCGAGATATCGCCAGCAACCATCAAACTATCGGTGAGGCGTAGAAAGGCATTCTCTAGGCGGATTGCCATGTCGGCATAGGAGTTCGTCAATGTAGGTCTCCATCGTGGGGCCTTGCCCCGTTTGACAGTCAGTTAAGGATGTCGGCGCATTCCAGCAGTTCAACAAGCTTGCGCGCCCATTCATTCGCGGCGGCATTCTTACCGCAATTCTTATACGCGATGGCCTTGGCCAGTGCGCGGTTTACTTCAGTGCGATCGATCATGGGGGGAAGTGCTCCATCGGTGGGGCCTTGCCCCGTTGACCGCTTTATTAATGTCGAGGGTCGCCAATACTGTCAAGCGGAAATAGTGAGGCGAGCGAACATTTCCCAAAGTCTATTTGTCAGACAAATAAATGACGTCCAAGCGCGGCCAAGTTTCAACCAGTCTCAGAGTGCCATTAGGGCCGGATCGGACCTATCTCGCCGCACGATCAGTAGCAGAGTGCAACCGATCGCCGACCATCGCCCGGACGCTCGCGCCGACAGTCTCGCGACCGTCTCCAGATCATCGGCCAACGGTCTCGCAACGGTGCCTACGGTTAGGCAAACCGTATGGAACCCGCAGAAATCCGCCGTTTCTTGAGCGTGTCGGATCATTCGGGGGTTAACGCGGGGGTGATCGTCCGAGACCGTAGCTCGACGATCGGGCGGCGATCTGGGGAAGGATCGGTGGATAAGCTGGGGAAGGATCGGTGGATGATCGGCCAATGATCGGCCAATCTAGGCTAGAATCGTCAGGCGAGCGCGTAGGCGATCGTTCAGGCACGCGCAGGATATCCCCCGGCGAAGGGTGCGCGAGGGTCTGTATGCCTATCGTGCGGGAGAATGGGGGTGATCGTCGGGCTGATCGTCGGGGGAGCGGTGGGAGACGATCCGCGACCCCACCCCCACCCGTGCCCCTCTGGTGAAAGGACCGGGGCAAAATTCCCCCACCACATACAAACACGATTTTTAGAACTGTTAAGTCGCGACCCGACCCACCCCTTTCGACCTTCAAAACCAAAGTCGCGCCGACTTTCTAACCCGCAGGACTTTCAGCGATCCAGCTAAATATTGGATGCTGACTATCAACACGCCGGACTTCGGCAAAATCTTCGCAACCGCCGATACCTTCGACGATCTCCGCTCGATCCCGGCTCGACAACTTCGTGATGGCTATTGGGCGCTTGTCGGTGGGGCGGAAGCTCCCGCCGATGGTCTGGGCGGTCTCTATTCGTGGAACGATTACGCTACCGACGATGATGATGGCGAGACGGTCATTTCTCCCGTTGAGACCACCAGCGCGGGACGGTGGGTCAAGATCGCGGTTGGGCGGGTCGGCCCCGCTGGCCCCGCCGGTCCGCAAGGTCCGCAAGGCCCTCAAGGGGCAACCGGAGCTACCGGCCCGGCTGGCGACGCCAAGCTGATCCCTGATATCGCTGCGCTGAAGGCGCGAACCTACACCGTTGGGGATACCGTCTCGACCGCGATCTATGGCGGATCGGTTTGGTCGATCGTCAAAAAGGTGGAGCTACAGCCGGATTTCTTTGGGTCGCTTACCCCGCCGGGGAGCGATTCCAGCGTCGTAAACTATGATGATGAACTGCACCTAGTCGTTAATCTGACTGACGGCAGCACCGGCATGGCCGAACTAGAGCTAGGGTCGGTCGCGGGGTATGTCCAGCAGCTACAGACAAAGCAATATGCGCAGGTATTCGCACGGCTTCGCCAAGCTTCGTCCCTCCCTACTGCGGCTACCGTCGTATGCTACGGGGACTCGATCACCTATGGCCAGACCGGCGATCCCAACTACCCCGGCGCAAACCCACTGACTGGCCAGCCCACCGGCTATGGCGACGGGTCGGTTCATAACTTCCATCAAATCCCCGGCCCTTGGCCTGAAACGATGAAGTCGTTCGCGGACCAAGTATTCGGCGTGAACAAAGTTGCGGTTCTAAATCGTGGGTATTCGGGCGATAAGGTCGGGACTTCGTATCGACGCTCTCGCTTCCCGCTTGGCCAGACGATTACCTACATCGCACTCGGAACGAATGACCAGCTATTTGCGACCGCCAACGGAACCGATCAGACCGGACTGTTCCGAACCGATGATGGGTATCAGGGCAGCTATGCCTTTCGTCGGTTCGTCGATGCATACCGCAAGTATATCTATCGCGAAATCCTTCGCGGTTCCGTTCCCATCATCTTGACCCCGGCACCGCATACCAGCCTCGTAGGATATGACGGAACTGACCGCGCATCTGCAAAGATGCTCGCATACTACAACAACGCCCTTCATGCATTAGGGGAAGAAGTCGGAACGCTCGTAATCGACGGCGCAGATATTCTGGGACAATATCCCGTCTCCGAAGTTACCCTAGATGGTATCCATCCCAATCCTATCGGCGCTAATATAATGGCGGCGCGTTTGCTTGCTCCGCTGATCGGGCGCGGTTGGAAATATCCGGAAGTCGTTTCGGGGGAGCGTTCTATCACCGCTAGCATCCTTACGGAATCGATCGGCGGAACCGGCGGAACCGCAACAAATGAAATCAACAATACCCTGAACACGAGTTCGCGGGGTCGCCCATTTAGCAACAGCGAAGCATTGGATGTTGTAATTCTCCCTGAGTCCGGGCGCATCTTCTATTCGTTTCGCTTGGACGAAGACGAAAAAGCGGTCATCCCGATTGGCAGCGCCAATCCAAATACCGTTATGATCTATAACGCCGACTTCGGAACCGCAACCCCGGCGCTTCGGCTTACCCTTGACGAAACTAAGGCAATTACGGTTCGCGACGACTTCGTAGGCGATCAGACAATCCAGACTACCGGCCCGATGCAGTTTACCAGCGAGGCATCGAATGCGTCGCCGCTGATCGTTACCGGCAAGGGGTGGCATACGGTCTCGCTAGGGGCAACTTCGGGCGCGTTCGTCCTGAACGGCCTCCGGTTCTTCAAAGACGCTGGTTGGCGCTCCCTGACGCTAAAAACCGGCTTTACGCAGTTCGGTAGCATCGCGCCCGCATATCGCGTCAAGGATGGCGTCTTAGAGTTCCGTGGCATTGTTTTAAACGAAGCGGCTTCGACTACTTCGGACATATTCGATATCCCTGCTAGCATCGTTCCGCGCCTCCCTTCTGTAATGGGCGTGCAGCCAACGCGTTTTGCCACAACTCCCGTAGCAATCAGCTTGAGCAACGAGAAAGCAGTATGGGTCGCCAATGACGGGGCGGCGGGCAATGCCAACCTGTTCAGTCTGGGAAACATTAGAATCCCAACTCTGACAACGCCGTAAACCATTTAGCCGCAGGGTTCGCCCCCTCAGCTAAATATACGATGAAGAGCATCAATACGCCGCGCTACGGCAACATCTACGCTAACGCCGATACATTCGCTGAGCTTCGTTCGATCCCGGCCAACAAAATCCAACCGGGGTGTTCCGCCATCGTGAGTGGCGGCTTGGTTCGTGGAGACGGTCTCGGGGGTCTCTACTATTGGGACGCTATCTCCACCGCTGAAGACGATGCCGATACCGTCTTGACGCCCGATAAGGCGCTGGCGGCGGGACGGTGGATCAAGATCGGTCTAGCTGAGCCCGGTCCTCAAGGGCCACAGGGCACCCAAGGGGAGGGGCTCTCCAGCGTCATGTCTCCTACTGGCGCAACGCTAGTGGGGTATCAGGGACGCACCGTAGCTCGGAAGCTCGCGGAGACGGTCTCGGTCAAGGATTTCGGGGCAGTCGGCAACGGCATCGCCGATGATACCGCTGCGATCCAAGCAGCGATCGACGCCAGCCAAGACGGTGTTGCCAGCGTCCTATTCCCAACTGGCACCTACAAGGTAAGCGCCACCGGCCTGCACCCATGGGCAGGCGGCAACGATATGAAGGTCGCTCTATTCCTGCGCAGCGGGTTGGAGCTAGTAGGCCAGCGCGGGACCACCATCATGATGGCCCCCGATCTTTCGAGCGATGCCGCACCGATCGGCATGGCGCTGATGTTCACCAACACCGCGCTCGAAAACATCTCGATCCGGAATCTCCGTTTCGACATGAACGGCGCGAACAACAAGCACGCGCATTCGCTAAGCAACCATGCGCATCTGCATGTCTCGGGCAATGCCGCCTATATCGATAATGTCGATATCCATGACTGCGAGTTCATCAATACCGCAGGGGTATCCTGCATTGTCATGGGGCAGTGTGGACCCCCACCCGAAGGCGTCAACATCCCGCTCGGTAGCGGCTGGAATATCGCCCGCTGCAAGTTCATCAACAACGGCACCGACACGGTCGATCATTCGTCCATCTTCGCATGGGCTGAGGATGTCGTTATCTCCGAATGCCTATTCGACTCTCCGCCATACATTCCAGAAGTCGGTAATGGGAATGCCTGTTCGGTAGAGCTACATGGCGCAAACCAACGATTGATCAACAACACCTTCCGGGGTGGTGCATATCAAGCCGTATGGGTCAGCGAGAATACCACGCGGGAATCTCGCAACCTCATCATTGATAGCAATACCTTTCTGGATATTCTCGCATTCGGTATCTGCTTCTTCGGTCAAGGCGAACAGGATTACCTCAAGCCTGCCCGCTCGACGAAGATCAGCAATAACCAGTTTGAGTTCAGCAACATCCCTTACCCCGGCGTCGATGTTAAAGGCGGCGTCACGATTGCCTCGCCTTATGGTCAAGAGGAGTGGGAAGTCACCAACAATACCTTCCGCATCGCAGAGGGTATGACGACGGCTAACGCGGGCGTTCTAGTGATTGGCGGGCTCGAAGGGCAGAAGCACGACAAGGGATTGATCGAAGGCAACACCTCTTATGGGTGCAGCTATTGCGTTGCCCTATTCACTTATGACGCTGGCGAAATCGGAACTGTAATGATCCGCAATAATACCGCATTCGATTCAAACGGTGCGGGAGTATTGAGCAATGGTTCGGGCATCTTGGTAAGTGGCGGCTCCGCTATCTTCCATGACCTAACGATTGAGAACAACCATACGATTGATACTCAGAGCCCGCCGACTGCATTTTGGGGGCTGAGAATGAGTGGGACGGTCACCCGCCTGTCAGAGAAGTTCAACAGAGCCTACGGGGTGATCGTCGCACCCTCTGATTATACCGGTCTCAGCGTTGGCTTTAGATACGGCTTCAACTCCGTTCCCGAAGTAATGGGTGGAACAACGATCGATACAGAGGCTCGTGCTGCTATCGAAGCAATCCGTATCTCGTTGGTGCAGGCGGGAATGCTTCCTGAATAAATATGGGATGACTGACGAAACTCCAAACACAGAACTACGCAAGCCAAACGGCCAGTTTGCAAAAGGTGTCAATGGGCGCAAGCTCGCTGGCAAGCCTTCACAGAAAGCAACCGTCGAGGATATTCTCGACTCCAACGCGATCAAGGTCGCGCAGATGCTGATCAAGATCATTCTCGATCCAGATACCGCCGGTGGTCCGCGCGTTGCCGCAATCAAGGAATTCGGCGATCGTTGGCTTGGCCGACCGTCGCAAACCACGATCGTCCGCAAATCTGATAACGAACTCGACGAAGTTGATCTCTCCGGGTTGGACGATGAGACGCTCCGCAAGGTTGTTTACGCGCCGACCAAAAAGGACTCGTGACCGAAAAGAAGCTGCTTATATCGCAGCGGCTCAGTTATGAGAAAGACCTTTGCGAGCGCAACTTCGTCGATTTTATTCGACTTGCTTGGCAGCATATTGATCCGGCCCCGTATGTCCATAACTGGCATGTGGAGACCCTCGCGGACCACCTTCAGGCTTGCGCCGAAGGCCGGATCAACCGCCTCCTGATCAATATCTCTCCCGGCACCGCGAAATCCACAATCCTTGTGTTGTTCTCCGCGTGGCTATGGGTGCGCAATCCGTCGCTCTCGATCCTCTCCGCGAGCTACTCGGAGAAGAACGCGCTGCACGATGCGTTGCGCACCAAGCGCCTGATCGAATCCCAATGGTTTCAGCGGCTTTGGCCACTCCAGATCATGGGCGACCAAAATGCCAAATCGAAGTTCGAAAACTCGCATATGGGTCGCCGGGAAGCTCGCCCCTTTGAGTCATTGACCGGCGGTCGCGCCGATTGCCTGATCATCGACGATCCGCATAGCGTGGATGACGCCAAGTCGGCTGCACGCCGGAACTCGGCGGTCTCGACCTTCCTCTCGGCGATCCCCAACCGCGTCAACGATCTGGAGAAATCATGCATCATCGTCGTGATGCAGCGTCTCCACGAGGACGATGTGAGCGGCGCGATCCTTCAGCGGCCCGCTCTCGGCTATACCCATCTATGCATTCCCATGATCGCGGACGATCCCGCTGATCGTATCCCTACGACTATCGGTTGGGTTGATCATCGGAAGGCGGGGGAACTGATGTTCCCGACCAAATTCCCGATGAAGCATCTCGACGCGATCAAAGCGAGCATGGGGCCGCTTCAGTTCGCGGGACAGTATCAGCAACAACCGGCTCCGGACACGGACGGGTTCTTCATCCGAGACTGGTTCAAACGATACAAGCCTGAAGAGCTACCGCAGCATGTCCGCTATTACATGACAAGCGATCATGCCCCGAGCGGCAACAACGACTACAATGTGTTCCGCATTTGGGCGATCGATCATAACCGCGCTCTTTGGCTCGTTGATAGCTTTAGGCGGCAATGTTTGATGGATGAGGCCCTTGGCCTTAGCCGCGACAGTTCGGGCAAGATTGCAATCGCACCCACCGGCGCGTTCGCATTGATCCAAAAATACAAACCGGCGGGCTGGTTCCCGGAGAACGACGGCACATGGGCGGCGATCAAAGGGATGGTGGAATCTGCCATGCTGGAGACGCGCAGCTTTGTGAATATTCAGCCCCTACCCACAAAGGGCTCCGGCGACAAAATCGGCAAAGCAGTAGCCTATCAGGCGATGGCCGCGATGGGCCAAGTCCACCTTCCGGTTGGACCCATCGGAGACATCGCGCTTGAGGAATACGCGATGTTCCCGGCGGGGCGTCGAGACGATCAGGTGGACGCTGATTCCGCCATCGCCCGAGCTTCAGCGGAGTTGATCCCGGCTTGGATTCCAACCGTGGAGCCGGTGCGTAAGCGCAGCATGTGGGAGGACGAACAAGACTATAGCTCATCGGACGACTGTTGGGGTTAACAGTCTAAATAGTGGATGCAGCAAGAATCAGACGCGCCCTACGAAGCCCCAATGGGCCACCTAGAGCTTAAGCGATATGTAGAAGACTTTCGCACCTCTACGCACGAAAACAACGAATGGGTTATGCGTGATCGCGACTACTATGATGGCGATCAAATCTCCGATCATGTTAAAGCCGAATTGAAGAAGCGCGGACAGCCCCAAATCTTCACCAATAAGATTGGCCCTGCAATGTCGGGTATTCTTGGCATCATCGATGCCGGAGAGAGCGACCCGGAATGCCACGCACGCACGATCCGTTCGCAGGATTCCGCTGATACCGCGACTAAGACGCTGCGCTACATCGCTGATCGAACGCAATATAAGACGGTCCGCAAACAAACCTCTGACAACTACTTCATTCACGGAACATGCGCCGCGATTACCGAATGGGACGGCTCAAAGATTACCGTCTCGCGTATCCGGTGGGAAGACCTTGTTTATGACCCGCTCAGCCGCGAGCACGATTTCAGCGATGCCAAGTATCTAGGAATCGCGAAGCTGATGGATGTAAAAGATGTCGCGGCTATGTTCCCCGAGACATACGATTCACTTGGTAAGCCTGAAGGCGAAGCGTTTGACTATTTGCAGACATCGACACAGACAAACTGGTGGAGATCAGGCGATCGAAAGCAGCTTCGTGTCGTCGATCTCTATTACCTAGTCGGCACCGAATGGCACCGCATGATCTTCTGCGAAGCGGGAGAGCTATGGGCGGGACCATGTGAATATGTAGACGATGAGGGCGGTTCGATCTGCCCGATCGCCGGAACCAGCTTTGAGATCAAGCAGGATAACTCGCGCTACGGCGCGATCCGGAACATGATCCCGCTTCAGGACGAAGTGAATGCGCGCCGGTCGCGCTTGCTCCATTTGGTCAACCATCGTCAGGTCCGCGTTTCTGATCCGCGCGTTGCCGTAACCAAGGCGTCGGAAGCCGCGAAAGAGGCCGCGAAAGCCGATGGCGTGATCCCGGCGGGCTATGAGGTCGTCCATTCGCAGGATTTGGCTCAAGGCCAGATGCAGATCATGCAACAGTCGTCGATCGATCTCGACCGTCTCGCGCCGACCCCTAGCGTTCTCGGACGGGTCGCATCGTCCAGCGAAAGCGGGCGAGCGCGCCAGATGCTGCAACAGGCCGGATATACTGAGCTTGCGAGAGCATTCGGACGCTTCGAAGCTTTCGAAATGGCGATTTATCGCCGCATGTGGTGGGCCGCACGCCAGTATCTTGACGCTCCGACCTTGATCCGGATCGTTGATGACCCCCGCGCTCCGGAGTTCCTCCAGATCAACGAGCCCGTCATGGCGGAGCAGATGGTTCCGGTAATGGACCCGGCGACGGGCCAGCCATTGATTGATCCATATACGGGCCAGCCCGTCATGCAGCCCCAGCAGGTGCAGGTCGATACGCGCAACCGTCTCGCCGAGCTTGACATGGATATCATCCTTACGACGGTCCCTGACCAGACGACACAGCAGGCCGAAGTATTCGAGCAGCTAATGAATCTCGCTGGTTCGACGGGCGTGAGTCCGTTCGCACCGGAGTTTCTCGCATACCTCGAAATGGCTCCGCTCAGCGATAAGCGCGCCACGATCGAGCGTATCCAGCGCCTTGCGCAGAAAGCCAGCGAGCAGAGTGCAGAGGCAGAGCAAGCCGCAATGCAGATGGCGCAGGCCGAAAAGGGTGCTGAAATCTCCGGCAAGGAAGCAAAGGCGCAAAAGGATCAGGCACTCGCGCGGAAGGCCGCAATGGACGCCCAAAAGATCGAGCAAGAGATTAGTCGTGGGGTAATCCCCGTGATTACTCCCCCAATGCCTCCCGGCTTTGGCGGACAATACTTTCAGGGTTTTGAATAAATAACTCTATTGAACCGATAGCTACGGTTCGATGGTGGACCATCCGGCCATAAACGGGTGCTTCGCTTTCCAGTGTGCGCAACACTTTGGATGGGTCGCCGCCATTTAACCGGGCGTTTCGCGAAACGACACGCGCAGTTGTCGAAAAAGGATTGAATGGACGATTTTGAAAATCTGTTTTCAGACGAGGTAGCCGAAGAGATCAACGAGATCGTGGAGGATACCGAAGACGAAGTTGCCGAGACGGTTGATGAGACCGTAGAGGAAACCGCCGAAGACGAAGCCGAACCAGTCGATGAGACTGCCGAAGCCGAGATAGAGAGCGAGACCTCAACTGTAGAAGAGCCTGCTAAAGAGGCTCCCGAGACAGTTCCGGTATCTGTAATGCTGGCCCAACGCGCACGCGCGAAGGCAGCGGAACAGGAACTAGTCGCACTCCGCCAGCAGATGGCCGCTAGCGCAGCCAAGCAAGTTCAACCTGCCGATCCCTACGATGATCCAGAACGCTTTCGTCAAGAGCAGTTAGAGGCAATGCGATTCCAAGTTCAAGAAGAGCTTAGAATCACGAAACTTCAAGATAGCGTCATTCGTGGCCGTGAAAAATACGGTCAAGAAACGCTCGATGAAGTTGCCGAATGGGCGGAATCAATGGCGGCACAAGACCCGACATTTGAGTTCCGCGCAATGAGTGCTCCCGATCCGGTTGAATGGACTCTCGCAGAACGCAAACGCTCCGAGCAGCGTCAACTATTTGAGACCGATCCCGATGCCTTTGTGCGTCAGCGGGCGATAGAGTTGGGGCTAACCGCGACCCCACAGGTAGCGGCACACAATAATACAACGATGATAACAGAGGCGCGGAAAGCGTCCCCCGGACCTAAGTCATTAGTTCACGCAAGTTCGCGTCAACCCACGGCAAGCAAGTCAGGAAAGGACGAGTTCCAGTCTTTGTTCGACAAATAAAAAGGAAAGTCGAACATGGCTGATTTTAAGCTAGCAAATGCAAATGCCAAGGAAGTTTGGTCCACTAAGTATGCCACCGAATATGTGGCTCTAAGTGGCCTCCTGCCGTTCATGTCGAGCGCCAGCAACGCAATCTTCCGCGTTAACACCGATCTCGCCAACAATGGCGATCTCGTGCACATCCCTTACTTCGCTTCGCTTAAGGGCGCTGGCGTTTCTGGTGGTGCAACCCTAGAGGGTAATGAGGAAGCTCTTCTCAACTACTCGACCGGGATTAAGGTCCGTCATCGTCGTAATGCCGTTATGCTGGCAGAACACGAAAGCTTCCGCACCGAACTCGATGTCGCAAACATCGCAAAGGGCGGTCTCAAGGATTGGTCCGCTGAAGACCTTCGCAACGAACTCATCGAAAAGATGCAGAATGTTGTGATCGCAGGCGGCGTCGATAGCGACGGCACCCCGGTTGAAGACACCTACAAGACCTTCGCGGCTTCGACGGCTACGGAGCGGACCAACTACATGCTTGCCAACGCGGATCGCATCATCATGGGCACCGCGAAGCCAACCACGGCGGTCTTCTCCACTTCGCTCGCTGCTGTTGCGGCAGGCGCGATCCTTACGGCTGATACCGTCTCGCTCGCGAAGGAAATGGCCGAAACCACGACCAACTTCCGCATTACCCCTTACATGACCAAGGATGGTCAGAAGTGGTATGTGATGTTCGTCGGAGTTGAGGGCTTCCGCCAGCTTCGCAAAGACCCGCGCATCGAAGCGGCCAACCGCGACGCGCGTCCGCGCGAGGTGGAAACCAACCCGCTGTTCAACGGTGGTGATCTGGTTTGGGATGGCGTGATCGTCAAGAAAATCCCTGAGATCAAGCAGGTAGGCGATCTGGGCGCAGCCGGGGCACCTATCGGTTTCGCCGCTCTTTGCGGTGCGAACACCTTGGGTATCGCCTTCGCTCGCAAGCCAACTTTCCGCACCGAGAAGAAGGACTACGATCACAAGATCGGCGTCGGAATCACGGAAGTTCGCGGATCGTCCAAGATGTCGGCTGCGGGAACGCAGACCGGTATGGTGTCGATCTACTACGCTGCATAATCTCCCAAGGGAGTGCTCAAATGGGGGACGGAGCTTAGGCTCTGTCCCCTTTTTGTTGGCTTGAACGATATAAGCAATTGTTTAGTTGAGGGATTACCGGAGCGGCGCACGACCCAGCCGTTAACCGAAACTAGGGAGTCGCCCCGATCTGGGGCGACTCCCGTTCTTTGTCATCCAGCTAAATACTGGATGAACTGCTCTCAAATCATCACGAATGCGCTTCGCCGACTTGGCATTTTGGCCGCTGGTGAACTACCCGATCCGCAACAGATCGAAGACCATCTCGAAACCCTGAAGCATCTATATCTTCGGTGGATCAATGACGGCACTTTCGGGCGACTGTCGGATGTTCTCACTTTTGAGAATGTCGAGCATGTAGCGCGCCCGATGACGCGCATCGTCGCGCTCGATCCCGCCACCGTTATTTTGCCCGAAACGATCCGCGACTGCGGTCGCGAGACGGTCCCCTATGACGGTTCGGTGATCGTGGTTGTCCATCGGACGACCCGCCAGACCGCAACCTATATCTATGACAGTAGCTCGCACGACTGGCGGCAGATCGACCACCTTCAGGCGACCGATTTCGCACCGCTCGCCTACCGCGATCCCATCGGCTTGGCTTGCTATCTCGCGATTGAGCTAGCGGACGAATACGCACAAGAGGTCACCGAGACGATCCTCCGCAACGCGATGGCGTTTCGCACTGGCATTACCCACAACTTCAGCCGTGGCGACGCTAGCCCGGTGCCATACTTCTAATGCCTGCGGTGCCGCTGGGCATACAGTCATACGAGCGTAAGCGCTCGACCCAGCCCGAAACCAGACTGGTAAATCTCTACATCGAAGAAGACAAAAGCGGCGCGTCGCCGGATCAAGCGATGCGTCTTCAGCGTCCCGGCTTGGTCAAGCTGCACGCCATTGAGGGCAAACCCATTCGCGGCCTCTATCAAAGTGATGGGGTGCTTTCTAACCGGTTGGTGATCGTTGCGGGCGGGACGCTCTATCTCTCCGATGGGGCCAACCTAGAGGACAAGGGGACGCTCCCCGACGATCTCGATACCGTCCGGATCGCAGCCACTTTCGAGCGGATCGGTATCTGCACCGCTGGCCAGTTTTGGCTCTATGACGGGACAACGCTCGCCCGGATCGAACTCCCTGATAATCGGGCGGTAATCGACGTCGATGTCATCAACTCATACTTTGTCTGCATTACCGCTCCGGGCCAGTTCTATTGGCTTGCCCCCGGAGCTTCGACCTTCGACGCGCTCGATTTTGCGACCGCTGAAGCGCTCCCCGATGGGCTTCGCGCCGCTCGCCGCATTCGCGATGATGTCTTCCTTTTCGGATCGCAATCGATCGAAGTTTGGCAATCTACCGGCGACGCCAACAGCCTTTATCAGCGCGCCCCCGGTCGCCTGATCGATCGCGGAGTTCAAGCCCGTGAGACCGTTGTCGCGTTCGATAATAGCGTGGTGTTCGTCGGCGACGATGGGCTGGTTTATCGGCTTTCCGATGTGCCCAAGCGGATCAGCAACAACGGTATTGAAGAACGGATCGCAGAGCGTAGCGACCTATGCTCGGCCTTCAGCTTCACCAGCGAGGGCCATCTTTTCTATGTTCTGACGATCCCCGGCGTGGGCACCTACGCCTATGACGCCTCGACCGAAATCTGGAGCGAGTTCGCCAGCCACGATAGCGTCGTGTTCATCGGTCGCCATGGTTTCGATTCCGCGCTTGGGTCGGTTTGCGGCGATCTCGCGGGCAATGTCTACCGGTTCGATCGCAACGCCACCACCGACGATGGCGCACCCATCCTCAAGCTAGTCAGCGGGACAATCGCCACAGGCGCGCGCCCGATCGCCAACCAATCGTTCAGCACGCACATAGGCTTGAGCGGACCCGCGACGATCCGCTTGCGATGGATCGACGCTCGATCGGATTGGTCGAAGCCGCGATCTCAGACCGTCCGCGAAGGTAGCGAGATCGTCGATTTCTATCGCCTTGGCGTCTCTCGCGGGGCTTATCGCCATTACGAGTTGTCTTGCCTCGATCCGGTTCTGATGCGCGTCAGCGGCGCGTTCGCCAATGAGGGGTGGACGATATGAGCAAGCTCCATATCGGCACCTTTTTGGCCGGTCGCGCGATCGTCAATCCGGAGAATGGCCACCCCACGATCGAATATCTTCGACAGCTAAACTCGATCATCCAAGAGATCGGGAAGCAAACCAACGCGAATACCGAATTGCTCGCCATGATCGAACTGGCGCTGGAGAAAGCCGGGATCGCTATTTTGACGGCGGAAGAGGCTCGGGATGCAGCGCAGGCCGGTGTCCGCGATCAGAACCTCACCAATAGCTATGTCGATCCCGGCACCGTCCTGCAATGCTCGGACCTAACGCTAACGGTCTCGCCGCACGAGCGCGTTTACGGGGACGGCACGCGGGTAGCGGTTGGGGGAGCCACCCTCACCGTGACCCAATATGCGACCCGATATTGGGTGTATTATCTCGACCCAACACGCGCGGGCGGCACGGTCTCCTATGTCGCGACTTCGAACTATCTGGAGGCAGCGCAATCGGGCGACCGGCATGTCATCGGGGAGATCATAACCCCCGCCGATGCAAATGCGCCGCCCACGGATGGTGATGGCATTCGCCCACCGGGCACCGGTCTCTGGGGGCCGAAAGTCGTTCCCGAAGGGAACGAACCATGATGCGCACCTTTGATTCGACGGTGCATGACGCGATTGTGCATCATCCCGAGATCGCCAGCGCGTTCGGGTGCGAGGTGGGGGAGATGCAAATCTCGTTTGCCGAGATGGCCAAGTATCCGGACGACTTCGCGCTCTTGCACAACGAAGAATGCGATATGGCGATGGCGTTCGAATGGAGTGCGCCATTTACTTGGCAGATGCACACACTCGCGCTTCCTAGCTGTAGGGGCAAGCGAGCCCTCAAGGATGGTAAGGCGATGATCCGCGAAATGTTCGTGGAGCATGGCGCGTGTCTGATCTGGGGACAAACACCGGTCAATCTTCGCGCGGCACGGATATTCAACCGATGGTGTGGCGCAAAGTCGGTCGGTTTTCGCGAGCAACCTTTGTTCGGGTTGAGCGAAGTCTTCATGGGCTTGAAGGACGAATGGTTGGAGCGGCATCCATAGTGTCAGTCTGACTAAATACAGTATGCCAGTTCCAATCATCGCCGCCGGTATCGGCGCAGCAACAAGTGTCGCCAAAGGAGTCTCATCCGGTAAAGGCGCGAAGAAAGCAGCACAGATTCAAGCGCAATCTGCCGCACAACAGCGCGCTCTCCAAGAGAGAGTATATAATCAGAACGCGAATAACTTTCGCGGAGATATCCAGCTAGGGGATGCCGCTTCCGCGCGCCAAGCCGCGCTGCTTGGATTGGCTGGTGGCGACGGGTCGAACCCTACCGAAGTCCTTCGCGCTACTCCCGGATATGAGTTCCGATTTGGTGAGATGTTGCGAGGGCAGCAAGCGGGGGCTTATGCCAACGGGATGGGAACCAGCGGGGCTGCGATGAAGCAGCTTCAAGACCGCTCGATGGGTCTCGCTGATCAAACTTTTAACACCTATTTCGATCAGACAGGCCAGATCGCGAACCGTGGTGTTGCTGCTAAGTCCTCGCTCGCTGGGGTGTCTACGAATTGGGCGAACACCGATAATAAGATCGCGCAGGGAGCAGCCGACAGCAACAGAAACTTCGCAATGTTCAAAGCAAACAACTTCAACAACACTTTGGATGGCGTAACCAAAGCCTTTGGCTCCAGCTTTGGGGGCAAGTAATGAGTGATTTCAACATATTCCGCGATGGCGGGAATACCCTTTTGGCTGGCATCAACTCCGACCCTTTCCGCGAAGGTGTTCAGCAGCGACGGGTCGATCAAGCCGATCAGCTTAAGCGTGAGCAGGTCGCTTATGAAATGGATCGCCAGCGCACCTATCATACCAAGCTAGCCGAAGCGATGACGGCCAATGATCCGGATCGCGCGGCGATGCTTGCATATCAGTATGGCGACGAGAAAACCGGAACCGGCATCGGTAAGGTTCGACAGGAACAGTTTACCCGCGCGCAGGGGACTAATACCACGATGGCGAACATCGTCGCGGGCGTCGCTCGCCTGCCATATGAGCAGCGCCGTGCCGCCATTATGAGCGCAGCCCCGATGCTTACCAGCATGGGCCGTAGCGCTGAAGAAATCTCGGCATTCGATCCAACCGATGAGAATCTCGCGGCGGTTGCTGGCGTCGATTACACGCTGAAGGATCGCGATGCTAACGATGTCTCGGTGTTCGAAGCCAATACCGGACGCCAGACCGCAGACACGAACCGCATGGTCGCGGAGAATCCGCAGGTTGTCGGCCAGAGTCTCGTGACTCGCGATGGCAAGGAACTGTTCCGTTCGCCCGATATGAAGGGGTTCGGGATGGATCAAAATGTCTACGAAATCCCCGGCACGACCTCGGACGGATATACGACCACGACCACCTCATCGACTGGTGGCACGGGTCAAATGTCCGGTCTCGCTGGTTCAAACGATCCGACTTTCAGCGCCATGGTTGGGGCGGAATCAAACTATCGCCAGACCGATCGTCAGGGTCGCCCGCTAACCTCAAGCGCCGGTGCGATGGGGATTGCGCAGGTTATGCCGGGAACCGCCAGAGAGATGGCGCAAGAGATGGGCATCCAGTTCGACGAACAGCGTTATCGGACTGATCCCAAATACAACTCGGCGCTTGGCTACCGCTATTACACCAAGATGCTCCAGCAGTTCGGCGGCGATCGAACCAAGGCTGTAGCGGCCTATAATGCAGGCCCCGGCGGGGTTAACCGCGCGATGGCGCGGGCGACCCGTGCGGGCAATCCAGATGCTTGGGGGCAGTATCTCCCGGCGGAGACCCGTGATTATGTGCAGAAGGTCACGCGCACGACCCGCCAATCTCAGGTGCAGGGACAGCAGCAAACGACCCGCAATCCGCGCATGATCCAACAGGGGGTTGCTCGACCTACTCGCGGTGGAGTTGCGCAGGACGGCGGGAAGCCGTTGCCGAAGAACTATGCAGATATGTTCTCCCAAGCGGCGGGCACTTATCGCGGGTTCGATGCTTCGATCAACAGCTTCAAGCCGGGTTATGGCGGCAATCTTGTGGGCGGTCTCGAAAACACCGCACAGGGCATTCTCGGCGATCGGGTAGGAACTCAAGGCCAGCGCGACTGGTGGGCGGCGCATTACGCTAACGATAATGTCGAGCGTCATGCGATCTTCGGTGCGGCACTAACCTCGACCGAAAAGCAGGCTTGGACAAATACGACCATTAGTCCTGCGATGGATGATCAGCAGATTTTGACTAACCTTCGCCGCCGCCGTTCGGTTGTGCAGGCTGTATTGAAGCGTCAGCGCAACTTCCTACTCGCTCAAGGCTATTCGCCCGCCGCCATCGCCGCATTGTCGGAGGGTCTATAATATGAACTTCTTCGACCGAATGGGGGCTAATCGCGGCTTCAACTTTAACACGACTCCATATGCCAACGCCCCCGTAGAGCCTTATGCCTACGGTCGGGAAACGCTGGGCGGATTGGCGCAGCCCGAGCAGCTTGGCCGTCCCGCTACGCAACCCGAAGCGGAGCCCAACCCTTTCGGTCTATCGCCGGAGGAAGTCGCGCAGATCGACAACGATCCAGCGTTTCAGGCCGCTCCAATGCAGGCTCCGATGGAGGCTCCGATGCAGGCTCCGGCGCAGAACTTTGCCGCTGAAATGCCGATGCAGGACGCTCCGCAGCAGCAGGGGATAGTTGCTGGCGATATGCCTCCCATCGGTGGTGTTCGCGGAAGTGGCGACGGCACGATGAAGGCGCTCTCATCGGATCAGGTGCGCCGTGCTTCCGAAGTTCAGGATGCGCTTGGCCGTATGATCCGCGATGGCGTTCCGGATGCAGAAATCCGCGCCTACATCGAACAGAACGGTATCGGGCTAACCGGCTTGGATGAGGCGCTCGCGTATCGTCGATCCAATCCGAATGCGCAGATTCCGGTCTATGCCGAACTGACAGGCGAGAAGATTCCAGAAGCCGCACCCCCGCCCGAGATTGGCGCATGGGATGCTGGTGCAGTTGGGGCCAAGGATGGCTTCAGCTTTGGTTTCAGCGATGAGATGGGTGCGGCTGGCGATGCCATCAAATATGCGGTTGGCGTCGGTCCCGAAATGGGCGGACCCGCCAACAGCTTCAGCGATGCCTATACGCAATCGCGCGAAGCTCGCCGCGCAGAAATCCGTTCCGCTCAATACCACCAGCCGGGAGCCTTCCTCGCTGGCCAGCTAGGTGGCGGTCTCATTACCGCACCGGTAACCGGCCTTGCTGGTGCTGGCCTTCGCGGCTCGCGCATCGCCGCCGGGTTGCGTGGCGGTGCCGTTTCGGGTGGCCTTTACGGTGTTGGCACCGCTGAAGGCGATCTCCGCGACCATGGCGAAGGCGCGCTCATTGGCGGCACCTTCGGCGCTCTGACTGGCGGATTGGTTGGTGGAGTTGGCGCGGGTATCGAGCGATCGTTCAGATCAGACCGTGCAGGCCGCGTTGTCGATGCTGCACGACGGGTCAATGAGAGCCTTCAGACTCAGATCGCCCCTTCGTTGGCGCATCTAGGACGCGCTGGAAACGGTGCGGGCGAATCGCTTCGGGGGCGTTTGGCGCTAGGTGTTCGCGCGACGCCTTTGGGCTTGCCGCTCGATCGCACGCTAACGAAGTTCGGCGATGATATTGAAACCGGCGTTGAGCGGCTTGCACAGCGCACCGGCGCTCTATCTGAAGACATGGCATACACCGGCGCACGCCAGCTTGAGGCGCGTCCGGGGACGATCGCGGGCTATCGCGATGTTAGCCGCAAAATCTCCAACGGGATGTATGCGCAGGCCGATTCGCTTGGCGGCGGGACGATGGTCGCACCGACACGAACCGTTGCGGCATTGGATGACACAATCACGCGACTATCGCGCACGGCGGGCACGCAAGAATCTCGCACCACCCTTCAGGCGCTTCGTGATGAACTGGCGTCGCAGCAGTGGACGGTGCAGGGTCTTCGCGATCTTCGCACTGCATACGGTCGCCGCCTGAACTCGACCGATGGCGTAACCCGCTTGGATTCGTCCGCAATGTGGTCGCAGCTTTCGCGCGATATCACGGACGGTCTCCAGCAGGCGGGGAAGGCCGATGCCGCTCGCGCCTACCGTCAGGCCGATCGCTATTATGCCCGTCGCACGGAAACCAACCGCATCGTCGATCGCATCATCGGCGGGTCGCGCGGCGCACCATTCAACTCGGCTGAAGTCGTTGCCCGCAATCTTGAGCAGATGGGGCGCATCGGGTCGGACGATCTGCAAAAGGTGTTGCGCCAGTTGCCGCGACAGGAAGCGGAAGATGTTCGCGGCAATCTGATTCGTCAGCTTGGGATGGCCAACCCATCGAAGCAAGGCGATGTTCCGACCTTCTCGATCCAGTCGTTCGGCACTAGCTGGGCAAAAATGACGCCCCGCGCGAAATCGGCCTTGTTCGATCAGCAGACGGTGCGCGATCTCGACGATCTCGCCACCCTCGCGACCGCCTCTAAATCGATCCCCGGCAATAGCTCCAATAGCTTTACCGGTGCGGCGGGTGCGGCTTGGTCCGCGCAGGCGTTGGGGGCAGGGTATGCGGGATATCAGTTGGCAACCGGCGATGGTGGCCTCAACGGCTACGGGGTCGCCGGGGCGCTAGGCGTGTTCGGCACCGGCCTACTGTTGGGCAATCGCGGCATCGTTCGCGGCTTGGTCAATTGGGGTCGCACGGGCAAAACCGCCCCGCTTGAGCGCACCATCAATACGCTTTTGCAGCGGACCCGCGATAACCCGGCATGGCAGCAAGAGCTAACGACGGTTCGCGATGCGATCGTTGGGCATAACGGTGACCCAAGGGTCATCGTCCAACCCCCGCAATCGAACGCTCCGGCTACCGATGGGGAAGCCGTTCCGCAGGGTGGCAGCATCTTTGATGACGATGATCTGACGGTCGATCCAGCGGCTCCAAACCCGTTCGGTGGAGTCGCTCCCGATCCCGTTGAAGAGGTGGCCCCGATGGGGCCGGATTATGCCGGAGCTACCGCACAGCAGATGGTCGATGAGGGTTTGGGCGAACAACCCCTCTATTGATCTGTTCTCGTTTTGTCCTACTATGACGGCATGGACACTCAGCGAATCGAAGCCGCCATATTGGATGCGCCAGCATGGGCGCAGATCGGCATTACCATGGATCATGAGCGGGTGCGGGCCAGTGCCGCGCATGAGCTAGCTTTGCGAATCGCGGATGCGATACAGGGGTGCGCCCAAGTGGACCTGCAAATCCGTGAAATAAAATGCCCCGCGCACGCCGCCCTATTGACTTCGCCGTGACCCAGCTTGGTCCTCGCTTTGCGCCACAACTCATTGCATCGATGGGGGACTAAGAGGCGCGATTCTGCCTTGTCTGCCGATTTACCGGCTTGTGGCTCCGGAATTTTGGGCACAATCTATAGTGGTAGCAACGGGGATACGGCCCAACCGATGGGCGATTGATGTTGCTACCATTGCCCTCTCACCAAAAGAGGCGATGCACGATCGGGTTGGTAGCTTTTGCTAGGTCCATCGACGCTCCCTTTCACAAGGAGTTGTCGCTCGCCAAGCTACCGACCCGATCGCTGATTTTTAGGCTATCATCCCGGCGCGGATCGTCAAACTGGTTTTAGCGCGGCTTGTGCGGCGTGTGGAACCGACATTCGTCATCGTCCAAGAATTACGCGGGTATCAATCATTGATATCAAAGTAAGGATAAAGACGGTCCAAAGAACCACTTAGCGTGTCTGGTGCACGGTCACGGCGGGGGCTCGGACTTCAGCCGGAGCGACCGCGATCTCATACCCAACATAGGTCAAAAACGCCACGATTGCGAAGGCGATACCTTTGACCATGCTTCCCACGGTCTTCGCGCCTCTGAGTTCGGAGACCGTTTCGGTCTTCCATCGCTCCAGATCGACTACCCGCTTGATGGTATCATGATGCGCCTGCACAAGCGTTTCGCGGGCGGCGCTTGTAATTTCCAGCGTTGCGATCCGTGCCTCATGGCCATCGGCGCGCTGGTTGAGCCGCTCAAGTTGCGTCGTGATATTGTCCACTTTGGTATCAAGGCGAACGAGCAAATCGCGCATATCTTGTGGCAGATGCATGGAGGTGGTTGAGGCGGGCATTACTTGCCCTCGAACTGATCCAGCGCGTCCGTCGCCCCGGCGTTATCGCCCGCAGCGATTAAGCCCAAGGATGATATGATTAGGAGTCCGGCTGCAACGGATTCGGCATCGAGCGTAATGCCGATCGTGGCGGCGAGTAGGCCGGTAATCGCGAACGATACGACGCGGCGTGTGGCTGTGTTAGTCAGCAGGCGAAGGATATTTTTCATGTGGTATTTAGCAAGATGACCGATGTCCAAGACCGCATCGCGGCCATGACCGACAAGCAGTTGGTCGAGGAATATCTGAAGACCGATGGCATCGGCGGCGACCCGATCGAGGATCAAGACTCGGACGCGCTTCAGTGGGTGGAAGCGCTCGCTCGGGAGCTTGAGCGGCGAAATGTCGATTTTTGAGCTTAACCCCGTGGCCAACCTTGGGAAGCCTTCTAACCCCCGACCCAACCCCCGAATAGGGAACCCCCGGTTTCCCCGATTGACGGAGGGGGGACAGAATCGTAGGGTTTCTGCGGGTTCTTGGTTCGCTTAAGTTGCAGAGATAAGGCGCAATACGGTCTTTAATACCGCCGCAGTCTTTGCAAAATCGCAACGCAGTCGTAACGTTTGCGATCTTAAGGACGCCGTATGCAATATGAAACCAGCCGCGCATCGAAGGCAAACAGGCAATTAGCGCGATGCTGATCGAACCGGGGATGACCGTCGACCTGGCCCCCGACGAAACGGAGCTGCTGGCGCGTGCGACGCGTATGGCGGGCATCGGTGCATGGCGCTGCGACCTGGACGAGGACCGGATCGCGTGGACCGAGGGCGTCTATGGCCTGTTCGGCGTCGATCGCGATGCACCGATCGACCGGCGCGACATCATCACGCTGTATGAAGAGGCGTCGCGCGACCAATTGGAGCGCGTCCGCACCGACGCAATTGCCCGCCGTGACGGTTTCACGATTGAAGCGAAGATCGTGCGCCCCGATGCCGAGATCCGCTGGATCCGGATCAGCGCGAAATATGGGGCTATCGCCGGCAAGGCCGGCGAACTTTATGGCTTGAAGCAGGATATCACTGCAGATCGTGCGCGCTGGGAAGCCTTGCGGCAGCGCGCCGATTATGATTCGCTCACCGGCCTTGCCAGCCGCGGGACTTTCCAGCGCGACTTTCTCGATGTCTCGGCGGTCCCCGGTACGCTGGTGTTGTTCGACATCGATGGCTTCAAGCCGATCAACGACCGCTTCGGGCATGCCGCGGGCGATGCCTGCCTGATCGCGGTCGCGCAGCGGCTGCGTGCGGTATTCGCGGGTGCCGCGATGGTGGCGCGGATCGGCGGCGACGAGTTCGCGGTGGTCGCCCGCGGTACCCCCGAAGCCGTAGCGCTTCGCGCCAGACAAGCGCTGGGCGAGCTGGCTTTGCCGATCCTTTGCGGCGGCGAAATATTGTCGCTGACCGGATCGGCCGGGTTGGCGTCGCCGACGATCGACGCGCCGCAAAGCGGCGAAGCGCTGTTCGTGGCTGCCGACGCCGCGCTCTATGCCGGCAAGCGGGCAGGTCGCAATCGCCTGGTGATCGCGCCGCGCGGCAACCGCGACGACCTGCGTTACGGACGATCGATCCGATAATGGATCGGCTTGAAGCTGCCGCCGTTCGAATCCTTGGCCGAGCAGGCCGTCAGTCCGACGATGAGGTCGATCTCGGCGCGAAACGCGATGCGGTCGCCTGCCTTGCTGAGCGGCGGGAGCACCTGCAGCTTGCCCGTTTCGCCATCGACGGGAACGTTCATGAAGCAGTTGAACGCGCTGGGAATCTGGTCGGGTTCGATGCCGTAAGGTTCGAGCGCGGCGGCCAGGTTGCCGAAGCAGCCGCGGTGCGGCGGCTCGTTCTCATAGCATAGCCGGAAGGTATCGAAGGAGCACGGGGTCAGCAGGAAATCGTGCCGCCCGACGCTGTCGTCGACGATCGTCAGCATCACGTTCGATCGATTTGAAAACAGCCGATCGCCGGTGGTCAGATAGATGCGCTCGGCATAGTCGAAGGTGCGCCCCGACGAGATGACTTCGCCCAGATCGTGGGCGTTGAACGCCAGCAGGTCGGACACTTGCTGCCCTTTTGGGTCGATTACCACCAGCACATCGCCCTTGGCGAGTTTGAACGCGGTGCCGCTGCGTTCGGGGATTTCGATCGTGTCGCTCACTTGGCGGCATCCCCGCGATATTCGAATGGCGGTGCCCATTCGTCATCGACGATCCGGCCCGAATATTGCCGCGCCTCGCTCACCTCGCCATGGCGCGACAGCATCGGGTTGCGGCTGCCCGCCAACGCCTCATCGCGCACCATGATCTTTTCGCGCATATTCTCATATTGCCCGTCGGCGCGCAGCTTCTCGAACTGGTCGTGCAGGTTGAACACCATCGTCGGCCGCCCGAAGCGCCGCGCCGGGCGACTGGCCTGCGGGTGGAGCCCGACGATGAAGAACGCCTCGCCGCCGAAGCTCAGCGAGAAATGCGGGTTCGAGGGGTCGTGGCTGACGCGCTGATCATATTCCTGCCCGCGCCAGACGTCCTTGTCCGACAGCGACTGGACCCGGCGCCACAGGGCAGCCTCGAACGCAGGTTCGTCGAGGTCGCCGGGGCCGTCGAAGACCACCGCGAAGCTGCGATACAGCCCCGGATTGCCGCGATAGGCAGCGGCGAAGCGTAGCAGCCCGTCATGGATGCGGACATCGTCCCAGGCGCTGTCGATCGTGTTGCAGGCGAGCACCTCGAGCGTTCCCTTCGCCATCGCCGCCTTGGCGCCGACGCACGGGAAGGCACGATCCTCGACATGCGCGAAGAGCATTTTCTCTAGCGCGTCCTGCGCTTCGTGCTTCCAATAGAACATAAATTAGCTTCGCGCCGCGCCTGTAACGAATGGGACCAACAGTACGAATGACGCGGCCCGCTGTTCCCGATTGGCCGAGGGCAGGGCGTTTCGCAGCGCGGCGTGACGTCGCCGCAAGCCCGCGCTAGCGTGCCGGTATGAGCAGCCTCCACCTCGACAGTTTCCTTCCCTATCGCCTTTCGATCGCGTCGAACCGCGTGTCGGGCGTGGTCGCGATCACCTACCAGGCGATGTTCGGGCTCCGCATCCCCGAATGGCGGCTGGTCGCGGTGCTCGCCGAGGGCGAAGGCGCGACGCAACAGGCGCTGGGGGTGGCGACGCGGATGGACAAGGTCACCGTCAGCCGCGCGGCAATCGCTTTGGCCGAACGGGGGCTGGTCGATCGGCTGCCCAATCCGGGCGACCAGCGATCGCATATCCTGTCGCTGTCGGCGGCGGGGCGCGCGCTGTACGAACAGGTGGCGCCCAAGGCGATCGAGATGGAAGCGCGGTTGTTCGAGGGCTTCGACGCCGCCGAGCGCCGGCAGCTGCGCGCGATGCTCGAACGGCTCGAAGCGGCGGCGGCGGCACTGGAGACCGAACGGGGTTGATCGTGGGCGCGGGGCGTGCTGAACGGGGTGCACCTCCCCGGGTATTTGCCGAGCATTGCCACAACGAGGAGTCTGCCATGTTCCCCACCGATCGCGCCGGATTGACCGTCGCCCCCCAGCTTGCGGCGTTCGTCGAGCAATCGGTGTTGCCCGGGCTCGGCATCGATGCGCAGGGCTATTGGCAGGGCGTCGCGGCGATCTTCGCGCGCTTCGCCCCGCGCAACCACGCGCTGCTGGCGGTGCGCGACGCATTGCAGGCGAAGATCGACGCCTGGCACGACGCGAATCGCGGCGGCCCGATCGACCCTGCCGCCTATCAGGCGTTCCTGCGCGAGATCGGCTATCTGGTCGACGAGCCTGCGCCCTTCACGATCGGCACGACCAAGGTCGATCCCGAGATCGCTTTGCTCGCCGGGCCGCAATTGGTGGTGCCGGTGCTCAATGCCCGCTTCGTCCTCAACGCCGCCAATGCACGCTGGGGCAGCCTGTACGATGCGCTCTACGGCACCGATGCGCTGCCGGGCAGCCCGAGTGCGGCAGGCTATGACGCCGAGCGCGGCGCGCAGGTGATCGCCCGCGCGCGCGCGTTCCTCGATCAGGCGGTGCGGCTCGCCAGCGGTAGCTGGGCTGATTTCACCACCGGATTGCTCGATCTTGCCGACCCGAGCCAGTTCGTCGGGCACAACGGTGCGAACCTGCTGTTCGTGCATCACGGCCTGCATATCGAAGTCGTGTTCGACCGCGATCACCCGATCGGCGCTACCGACCCGGCGGGGATCGCCGATGTCCTGATGGAGTCTGCGCTGACGACGATCGTCGATCTGGAGGATTCGATCGCCGCGGTCGATGCCGACGACAAGGTTGCGGCCTATGCCAATTGGCTGGGGCTGATGCGCGGCGACCTGGCCGAGACCTTCGCCAAGCAGGGCGAGACGCTGACACGGACGCTTAACCCCGACCGCAGCTACGCGATCGCCGATGGCCGCGAGCTGGTGCTGCCGGGCAGGGCGGTGCTGTTCGTGCGCAATGTCGGTCACCTGATGACGACGCCCGCGGTGCTGCTACCCGGCGGCGACGAAGCGCCTGAGGGGATTCTCGACGCGATCCTGACCGCTACGATCGCGCTGTACGACCTGCGCGGGCTCGGCCGCTATCGCAACAGCCGCACCGGATCGGTCTATATCGTCAAACCCAAGATGCATGGCCCCGCCGAATGCGCCTTCACCAACGATCTGTTCGACGCGGTCGAGGATTTGCTCGAGCTCAATCGCCACACGATCAAGGTGGGGGTGATGGACGAGGAGCGCCGCACCTCGGCCAATCTCGCCGCCTGCATCGAAGCGGTGCGCGACCGGATCGTGTTCATCAACACCGGCTTTCTCGATCGCACCGGCGACGAGATCCACACCGCGATGCGCGCCGGGCCGATGGTGCCCAAGGGCGAGATGAAGGGCAGCGGCTGGATCAAGGCGTATGAGGATCGCAACGTGCTGATCGGGTTGGCGGCCGGGTTCGCGGGGCGCGCGCAGATCGGCAAGGGGATGTGGGCGGCGCCCGATCGGATGGCCGACATGCTCGAACAGAAGATCGCGCACCCGATGACCGGCGCGAACACCGCCTGGGTGCCGTCGCCCACCGCCGCGACGCTCCACGCGCTGCATTACCACCAGGTCGACGTGGCGGCTCGGCGCGCCGCGCGCGCCGCCGAGCCGATCCCGGCGCTTGCCGATTTGTTGACGATCCCGCTGGCGCTGGGCCGCAACTGGACGCCGCAGGAAGTCGCGCGCGAGCTCGACAACAATGCGCAGGGCATCCTTGGCTATGTCGTGCGCTGGGTCGACCAGGGGGTCGGGTGTTCGAAGGTGCCCGATATCGACGATGTCGGGCTGATGGAGGACCGCGCGACGCTGCGGATCAGTTCGCAATTGCTCGCCAACTGGCTGGCGCACGGCATCGCGTCTGAGACCGAGGTCGATGCCGCGCTGAAGCGGATGGCGGCGAAAGTCGATGCGCAGAACGCCGATGATCCGCACTACCAGCCGATGGCCGGACGCGAGGACGAGTCGCTCGCCTATCGGGCGGCATGCGCGCTGGTGTTCGAGGGCGCGGCGCAGCCCAATGGCTATACCGAGCCGCTGCTCCATCGCTTCCGCCAGCAGGCGAAGGCGCGCTGATCAATATTTGTCGCGGCGCGGCTTTACCTGGCGCTTGCTAGGCAGCGTGTCGGCCATCCGCGCACCGCGCTCGCCCTGCGGCCGCGCATGGCCGGTGGTCGAATCGACCCCGGTCTGGCGCTCGGCCTCGGCATTGATCTCGGCACCGATCAGCACCGCATAGCTCGACACGAACAGCCACATGAGCAGCACCACCACCGCACCGAGCGCGCCATAGGTGGCGTTGTAGTTGGCGAAATTGGCGGCATAGATCCCGAAGCCGAAGGTCGCCGCCAGCCACAGCACGGTGGCGGCGAGCGACCCGACCGACAGCCACTGCCAGCGCGCGCGCGCGCGATCGGGGCCGTAGCGATAGACGCAGGCAAAGGCGGTGGTGGCGATCAGCGTCGCGACCAGCCAGGTCAGCGCCTGGATGAGGACGACGCCGGCGGGGCCGAGCAGGTCGGTGAAGACGCGCAGATAGCCGAGCGCGCCCGCCGACAGCAGCCCGACGATCGCGGCGATGACCGCCCCGATCGTCAGCAACGCCGACAGCAAGGTCGTCTTGAAGAAATTGCGCCCCTCTTCCTCTTCATACACCACGTTGAGCGCTTGGATGATCGCGCTCGACGCGCGCATCGCGCCATAGATCGACAGCGTCAGCGCCACCGCCAGCGCGAGCCCCGCGGTGTCGGCGGCGGTAGTGACGACCGAGATCAGCTGGTCCGAGATAAGCTTGGCGGCCTCGGCGGGCATCAGTTCGAACAAGGTCTGCATATGCCCGGTCACCGTCACCGGATCGGCGACGAGGCCATAGGTCATCACCACCGCGCCGAGCAGCGGGACGAACGACAGGAACGCGTAGAAGGCGACCCCCGCCGCCATCAGCGACAGGTTGTGATACCCCATCATCGTGTAGACGCGGAACAGGATCGATCGCCACGCGGGCCAGGGATGGTGCCAGGGGCGCCGCGAATCGAACCCCGGAATGCTGGCATTCGCGGCGTCGGGCTGGTCGGTACTGGTCGCCGCGTCGGTCATCTATTCCCCCATCTGACTGCCTCCCTAACGCCGACAACGCCGTGAGGATGCATGGCGCCCGGCAGCGGACACGCTTTGCACCTGACATTGCAGCCAAAAAACTGCATGGGGGCGGGGAGCATAAAGCCTCGCCGGTCGTTTGCGGGGTTTGAGGGGAAGAACGCGCCGCGTTCGCCAGCACCCCGCACGCACAGCGGGGCCATCAGTGGGAACGGGTAGAGTTCTGAGCAATCTTTTATCGGGCCGTCGCGCGGGCCTGGGTGTCTCGACGCTGGCGCTGGTGTCCACGCTGGTGTTGGTCCCCCACGCCGCGGTTGCGCAAATTGCGCCCGAGCCCGCCCCGGAGCAGTCGGCTCCCGCGCCGCAGGTCGAAGGTCCGATCATCCCCGAGGCCGAGTTCGAAGCCGCGCTGCCCTCGCTTTCGGGCGACATCAACGCGCCGCTCGAACCGATGCAGGATTTCGAGACCCCGGCCGCCCCGCCGACGACCGCCGATACCGCGCCCGCGGCTCAGGTGGTCGCCCCCGGGGTGACCGATCCCAACGCCATCGCGCCGCAACCGCTATCGGCCGAGGCGACCCTTGCCGAGCCGCTGCCGCCGCTTGCGACCTTCGAGGTCAATCCGCCGAGCGAGGTGGCGGCGGGCACCGACACCAAGCCGGTCGAGATCCGCTATACCACCGTGGTCGAAGGGCTCGAACAGGCAGGCCTCGACGACGAGTTCGAAGCGCTCTCGGCGCTCGAGGAAGGCGATGGCGAAGCCGCCAACGCGACCCAGGTCGCGGCGCGCGCGCGCGAGGACGAGGAGTTGGCGCTGCGGCTGCTGCGTTCGATCGGCCATTACGACGCGACCGTGGTGTCGGCGGTCGAGCAGAACCCCGCCAATTCGGGCAATTTGCGCGCAGTGCTCACCGCGACGCCGGGCCCGATGTACCGCTTCGGTTCGATCGAAGTGAAGGCCGACGAGACCGTTCCTGCCGGCATGATCCTGCGCGAGCTGCCGCTGAAGGTTGGCGAGAATATCGATGCTGCGCGCGTCCAGGGCGCCGAGGCGAATGTCTCGCTCAAGCTGCCGCAACAAGGCTATCCCTTCGCCGAAGTCGGGCAGCGCGACATCCTGCTCGACGAACGCGTCTTTACCGGCGCCTACACGCTGCCGGTGACGACCGGACCGCGATCGTCGTTCGGGACAATCACCACCGAGGGCGATCCGGTGTTCGAGGTCGATCATCTGCAGGTGCTGACCCGCTTCGACGCGGGTGAACTCTATGACAGCCGCAAGGTCGATGATCTGCGCGATGCGCTGATCGCCACCAGCCTGTTTTCGACGGTGTCGGTCGAGCCGCAGCGCACCGGCACCCCAGGCCCTGACGGCACGGAACAGGTGAACCTGCTGGTCCGCCAGAACAAGGGGCCAGCGCGCTCGCTGACCGCCGAGGCGGGCTATGGCACCGGCCAAGGCCTTCGCGTCGAGGGCGCCTGGACGCATCGCAACCTGTTTCCCCCCGAAGGCGCGCTGATCGCCAACGTCGTCGCGGGCACGCAGGAACAGGGGCTGGGGGTCACCTTCCGGCGTTCGAACGCCGGAAGGCGCGATCGCACCGTGTCGCTGACGGCCAGCGCCAACCGCTCCAACTACGAAGCGTTCGAGGCGTTCACCGGCACCTTGTCGGGACGGATCAGCTATGATTCGACGCCGATCTGGCAGAAGCGGATCACCTATTATTACGGGCTCGAGCTGATCGGCACCAACGAGGACGTGTTCGACTTCGACCTGAACGATCGCGTCCGCCGAACCTATGGCATCGCCGCGGCGCCGCTGTTCATCGGCTTCGATACCTCGGATGATTTGCTCAATCCGACCAAGGGCTTCCGGCTCAAGCTCAACGTCAGCCCAGAAGCAGCGGTGCAGGGCAGTGCGCGCCCCTATGGCCGGTTCATGGTCGAGGGTACGGCGTACTACCCGATCGGCGACAGCATCGTGCTGGCCGGCCGCGCACGCGCCGGCGCAATCGCGGGAATTTCGCGCGACGATCTGGCGCCCTCGCGGCGTTATTATTCGGGCGGCGGCGGATCGGTGCGCGGCTTCGGATTCCAGGAACTCGGTCCGCGCACGACCGAGCCCAATCCCGATTTCGATCCCGAGGATGAAGACAGCTCGCCCACGGTGTTTCGCCCGATCGGCGGCCGCAGCCTGAACGAGTTCGCGATCGAGGCGCGCTATCGCTTCGGCAATTTCGGCATCGTCCCCTTCATCGATGCCGGCCAGGTGTATGACAGCACGCTGCCCAAGGGATCGGACCTGCGCTTCGGCGCGGGGATCGGCGGGCGTTTCTATACCAATTTCGGCCCGATGCGGCTCGATGTCGCAACCCCGATCGCGCGCCGCGAGGGCGAATCGCTGATCGCGGTCTATATCTCGATCGGGCAGGCGTTTTGATGACCGACACTATGGTGCACGACCAGCCCGACGCGCCGCACGACGAGCATATCGTCGTTCGTGCGCCGCTGTGGCAGCGTATCCTGAAATGGGTCGGGATCGCGATCGGCGTCATCGCGTTGTTGCTGCTGGTCATCGTCGCGGTGATGAACACCGCGCCGGGCCGGCGCTTCGTCGCCGACCAGATCAACGGCTATACGCTCGCCTCGGGCCTCAATATCCAGGTCGGGCGGATCGAAGGGTCGTTGTACGGGTCGATGGTGCTGCGCGATGTGCGCATTCGCGACCAGCGCGGGGTGTTCGCGACCTCGCCCAGCCTTGCGGTCGATTGGCGGCCGTTCGCCTTTGCATCGAACCATGTCGACATCCGGTCGCTGACCAGCCCGCTGGTGCGCGTCGCGCGGCTGCCCGAATTGAAGGAGACGCCGAGCGATCCCGACGCGCCGTTGCTGCCCGATCTCGACATCGACGTGAATCGCCTGGCGATCGAGCGGATCGAGCTCGCGCCCGCGGTGGCCGGCCAGCGCTATATCGCGCGGATCGACAGCGAGGTGCATATCGCCGATCGTCGCGCGCAGCTCACCGCCAACGCAGCGACGATCGCCGCGGCAGGGGTTGCCGGCGGCGACCGGCTGACTTTGGCGCTCGACGCGGTGCCCGATGACGATCGCTTCGACGTCGATCTGAAGCTCAATGCCCCGGCTGGCGGGATGATCGGCAGCATGGCGTCGCTCAAGGCGCCGTTGTTCGTCACGATCGACGGGCAAGGGACATGGGCGCGCTGGACGGGCCGGCTGGCGGGAACGCTCGGCGGCCAGAGCCTTGCCAATATCGGCATCACCGCGCGCGACGGCTTCTTCCAGGTACGCGGCCGCGCGCAGCCCGGCGTCTATCTCGAAGGTCCGGTCGAGCGGCTGACGTCGCCCGCGTTGCAGGTCGCGCTCGATGCGCGGTTGCTCGAGAACCGCCGCCTCGACACCCAGCTTCGGCTGCGGTCGGACGCGCTGGCGGTATCGACGCAAGGGTTGCTCGATCTGGGGCGTAGCCGGTTCGAAGGCTTCCGCGCCGAAGCGTTGCTGCTGACCCCCGGCGCGATCCTCGAAAACCTCAACGGCAACGCGGTGCGCGCGCAGGTTGCGCTCGACGGCGCGTTCGCGACGCCGACGGTCGACTATAAGCTGCAGGCGGCGGCGATCGGCTTCGGCGAAACCGTGGTCGAACAACTTTACGCCGAAGGCCGCGCGACGGTGAATGCCGATCGCATCCTGGTACCGGTCAGCGCGCGCGCGGCGCGCGTCTCGGGGCTCAACGCCGCGGTGGGCGGCCTCGTCACCAATGTCACGATCAACGGCGACCTCGCCTATTCGGGCGACCAGATCCTGTCGGACAATCTGCGCATCCGATCGGACCGGATCGACGCCACCGCGATCATCGTCGCCGACTTGGGCAGCGGGCGCTATACCGGCGCGCTAAAGGGCCGGGTCAACGATTACGAGCTCGCCTCGATCGGCATCCTCGACCTCAGCACCGACGCCGATGTCGTCGCGACCGCCGACGGCTATGGCATTCGCGGCCGCGTCGTGGCGCAGACCAAGCGGCTGTTCAACGATGGCATCCGCAATTTCCTGGGCGGCAACGCCACCACCGCGGCGAACGTGTCCATGGGGCCCGACGGGATCGTCCGCTTCGACAATCTGCGACTGAATGCGCCGCAATTCCGCATTACGCGCGGATCGGGGCAATATGACTTTGCCGGACCGCTGCTGGTCAATGCCGATGCGGTGTCGACGCAATATGGTCCGATTTCGGCGCGGGTGAGCGGCAGCGTCGCCGCGCCGGTGGTGCTCGTTCGCGCGCCGCGCCCGGGGGTCGGCGTCGGCCTGACCAATCTGGTCGCGAACATTCGCGGGCAGGGCGAAGGCTATGCGATCAAGGCGACGGGCGGCACCGATTATGGCCCGTTCAACGCCAATGTCCTGCTGCGGACCGCGCCGCGCCTCACCGCCGATATCCGCGATACCGTGTTCGCTGGCATCAACATCAATGGTCGCGTCGCGGCAACCGATGCGGGTCCGTTCACCGGTGCGCTGAACTTCTCGGGCTCGGGCGTCAACGGCATCGCACGCTTGGGTGCGGTCGGGCGGTACCAGAGCGCCAATGTCAGCGCGCGCGCCTATAACGCGCGGATTCCAGGCGATGCCGGGCTGACGATCGGGCGCGCGATCATCGATGGTTCGGTGGTGCTGTACGACGATGCGCCCGCGGTGGTGTTCGACGCGCAGGTCGCCAATTTCCGCCAGGGCGAGTTCGTCGTGACCCAGGCGCGCGCACGCGGCAATTATCGCGGCGGCAACGGCACCGTGACCGCGCTCGCGCGGGGCTCGTCGGGCGTGCCGTTCGAGATCGCGGCCAATGCGCGATTGAGCCCGAACCAGTATCTTGTGGCGCTCAAGGGCACCGGCAACGGCATCGATTTTCGCACCGCGCAGCCCGCGCGGATCGTCCCCGTCAATGGCGGCTATCGCCTGTTCCCGACACGGCTCGATTTCGACAATGGCTCGGCGCGAGTGGCGGGCACCTATGGCAACGGCATGTCGGTGCAGGCACGGCTCGACAAGCTCGACCTGGCGGTCGCCAATGCGTTCGTGCCAGGGCTCGGGCTCGGCGGATCGGCTACCGGCAGTTTCGAGGCGAACCAGGCGGCGGGTGCGGCGTTCCCGACCGGCACTGCGCGCATCGAGATCGACAATTTCACGCGATCGAGTCTCGCCACGGTTTCGGCCCCGGTCGATATCCAGGCGATCGGCACGCTCGGATCGGGGCGCAGCGACCTGCGCGCGATCGTCCAGCGCGGCGGCGCGACGATCGGCCGCGTCGTGGCAGGCTTCACCCCGGGCAGCGGCGGCTATGCGCAGGCGCCGTTGACCGGTGGCATCCGCTATAACGGCCCGTCGGACGTGCTGTTCTCGCTGTCGGGCATCGCCGATCAGCAAGTGTCGGGACCGGTGGGGATCGCTGCCGACTTCTCGGGCACTGTCGGCGCGCCGCGGATCGCCGGCGTCGTTCGCGCGAACAACCTGACGTATGAAAACGAAACCTATGGCACGCGGCTGACCGCGATGCGGGTCAACGGTCGGTTCAACAATGATCGCTTCGAACTGACCGAAGTCCGCGCGACGGCGGGCGAGGGCAGTGTCACCGCGCAGGGCTATGTCGGGCTTGCCGCCAATAGCGGCTTCCCGATCGATATCCGGGCCAAGCTCGACAATGCGCGGCTGGCGCGTAGCGATGCGCTGGGCGCGACTGCGACGGGAAATATCCACCTGACCAACGGCGCCAATGGCGGGTTGATCGAGGGTGATATCCTGATCCCCGAGGCGCGCTATCAGGTGATCCGCCAGGGTGCCGCCGAGGTTGCGGTGCTCACCGGCGTCCGCCGCCGCGGCGAGGTCGTGCGGGCGGCCGACGATGGCGACGACACGCCATCGGGGCCACCGGGGCTGTTCCGGCTGGCGATCAACGTGCGCGCGGACAACCGGCTGTATGTCTCGGGCATGGGGCTAGAATCCGAATGGGAGGCCGATCTTCGCGTCGGCGGCACGTCGGCCGCGCCGCGGATCACCGGGACGATCGAAGTCGTGCGCGGTACCTATTCCTTCTCGGGCAAGCGCTTCGACCTGACGCGCGGCGTGATCAGCTATGAGGGCAACAATCTCACCAACCCTAATATCGCGATATCGGCGAGCACGACGACCGAGGGGGTGACGGCGATCATCAACGTTACCGGCACCGCGCAGCGGCCGCAGGTGGCGTTCACCTCGACCCCCGCACTGGCGCAGGACGAAGTGCTCTCGCGAGTGTTGTTCGGCAGCTCGGTGACGAACCTGTCGGCGATCCAGGCGATCCAGCTCGCCTCGGCGCTCAATTCGCTGCGCGGATCGGGCGGCGGGCTCAATCCGCTGGGCGAGCTTCGCCAGGCGGGTGGGATCGACCGGCTGCGGATCGTCGGCGGCGACGAGGCGACCGGGCGCGGGACGGCATTGTCGGCGGGGCAGTATCTGACCGATGACATCTATGTCGAGATCATCACCGACGCGCGCGGCTTCACCGCGACCCAGCTCGAGGTCGCGCTGACCAAGACGCTGAGCGTATTGTCGCAGACCGGATCGTTCGGCGGGTCGAGCGTCAATTTCCGCTACTCGCGCGACTATTGATGCCTGAAGAACGGAAGGCGGGCGATGTCCCGCCTTCCGTCGCTGCGCAAGATCGCCTAGCGAAGGCCGCGGGAGAAACGCGATGACCGTTGAGCATTTCGACGTGGTGGTGGTGGGCGCCGGCCTGTCGGGAATCGGCGCGGGGCATTATCTGCGCGAGCGCTGCCCCGATCGCAGCTTCGTCATCCTCGAAGGTCGCGCGCGGATGGGGGGCACCTGGGACCTGTTCCGCTATCCGGGGATCCGATCGGATTCGGACATGCATACGCTCGGCTACGCGTTCAAGCCGTGGACTGAGGCCAAGGCGATCGCCGATGGCCCGTCGATCCTGCGCTATATCGAGGAAACCGCGCACGAGGACGATCTCGATTCGCGGATTCGCTATCGCCAGCGCGTGGTGGCGGCCGACTGGTCGAGCGCCGATGCGTGCTGGACGCTGACGGTGGAGGCACAGGGGGCAGGGCGGCGGACCTACAGCTGCAACTTCCTGCACATGTGCACCGGCTATTACGATTATGCCAAGGGCTACACCCCCGATTTTGCCGGTCGTGACGATTTCGCCGGCACGATAGTCCATCCGCAATTCTGGCCCGCCGACCTCGATTATGCGGGCAAGCGCGTGGTGGTGATCGGCAGTGGCGCGACCGCGGTGACCCTGGTGCCCGAACTCGCAAGGACCGCCGCGCATGTCACGATGCTCCAGCGCTCGCCGAGCTATGTCGTCGCGCGCCCGTCGCACGATCGCTTCGCCAACTGGCTGCGGACGGTGGCGCCGTCTAAACTGGCCTATGGGATGGTCCGCTGGCGCAACGTGCTGCTGGGGCAGTTCTTCTACGGGCAGACGCGCAAATATCCCGAACGGACCAAGAAGCGGCTGCTCGGCTGGGTGCGCGGGCATCTCGGCCCCGACTATGACGTCGATACCCATTTCACCCCGAGCTATAATCCCTGGGACCAGCGACTCTGCCTGGTGCCCGATGCCGATCTGTTCGAGACGATCAAGCGCGGCGAGGCGAGCGTCGTCACCGGGCATATCGATCGCTTCACGCCGACCGGCATCCGGCTGACCAATGGCGAGGAAGTGCCCGCCGACATCATCGTCACCGCGACCGGGCTCGAATTGCAGCTGATGGCCGACATGCCGGTGACCGTCGACGGCACCGCGATCGATTTCAGCCAGACGCTGAACTACAAGGGGATGATGTTCAGCGGCGTGCCCAACCTCGCTTATTCGTTCGGCTATACCAACGCGTCGTGGACGCTGAAGGCCGACCTGACCGCGGCCTATGTCTGCCGGCTGCTCAACGCGATGACCAAGCGCGGGCTTCGCCAGGCGACGCCGGTACCCGGCGACACCGACGCCGCGGCGCATCCGTTCCTCGACTTCTCCTCGGGCTATGTCCAGCGCGCGCTCGATCGATTTCCCAAACAGGGCGCACGCGCGCCGTGGAAATTGCACCAGAGCTATGCGCGTGACCTGGTGGCGCTGCGCTTCGGCTCGATCGACGACGACATGGTGTTTTCGAACCCGCTGCGGCAGAAGCGCGCTGCGTGATCCTTCGAAGCTTTTGCCGCGGTGCGAAACCGGTTCGCAGGCGGAATTTTCATGTGCCGGGAGGCCGATTTGCAGACTGACATGAATGACGATCCCCAGGCGCTGTTGCCGCCGCCGGGGGGGCTGCTGCGCGACGCCAGCCTGTTCCTCGATTTCGACGGCACGCTGGTCGAGCTGCAGGACCGCCCCGATGCGGTCACCGCCGACATCAGCTTGCGCGACTTGATTGCGCGGCTCGGCGCGGTGCTCGATGGCCGGTTGGCCATCGTTACCGGGCGTGCGATCGAGCATATCGAGGTGATGTTCGATGGACTGCCCTTCGCGGTGGCGGGCAGCCACGGCGTCGAGTTCCGCTGGCCCGACGGGCGCGACCTGCAGCCGAGCCTGCCGCCGACGCTCGACGCGGCGCGCGCCGAGGTCCACGCCTTTGCCGCCTCGCGCGAGCATGTGCTGGTCGAGACCAAGCCGTTTGGCGTCGGGCTGCATTACCGCATGGCGCCGCAGCATGAGGACGACGCGCGCGTGCTCGCCGAGCGGCTGGCCGACGAACATGCGCTGCATCTGCAACCGGGGAAGATGATGATCGAATTGCGCGGCGCCACTGGCGACAAGGGGACTGCGATCACGCGGCTGATGGAGGATGCGCCCTTCGCGGGTACGCGTCCGGTGTTCCTGGGCGACGACGTGACCGACGAGGATGGCTTCCACGCGGTGGCGGCGCTCGGCGGGGTGGGGATATTGGTGGGCGATGCGCGCCCGACCGCGGCGGGCTATCGCCTCGCCGACGTGGCGCAGGTTCGCGCCTGGCTGCAGGACGCCGCGCAGGTGACCGCATGACCCCGACGCTCGATCTCTGGCCGATCGGCAATTGCCAGGTCAGCGCGCTGGTCGATCGCGGCGCGCGTTTCGTGTGGGGCTGTGTCCCCCGCGTCGACGGCGATCCGACCTTCTCCTCGCTGATCGACGGGCGCGATCCCGAATCGGACGATGCGGTGGGGCTATGGGCGATCGACCTCGAGGACTGCGTCTCGATCGACCAATATTATCGCCAGAACACCCCGATCCTGGTCAGCCGGATGACCGATTCGCAGGGCGGGGTGATCGAGGTGACCGATTTCTGCCCGCGCTTCGAACGGCTGGGGCGCACCTATCGCCCGGTCGCCTTCGTGCGCTGCGTCAAGCCGATCGCGGGCAGCCCGCGCATCCGCGTGCGGCTTCGCCCGACGCGCAATTGGGGTGATTCCTCGGTCGGGCGGACCAGCGGGTCGAACCATATCCGCTTCCTGCTCGACGGTATCCAGCTTCGGCTGTCGACCAACGCGCCGGTGGGAATGCTCGAAGAGGAGCGCGTCTTCCGCGTCGAGCGGCCGCTCCACTTCTTCCTCGGCCCCGATGAAAGCTTCGCGGGCGATCTTTCGACCACGGTCGAGGAGATGCTGACCTATACCACCCAGCATTGGCAGCATTGGGTGCGCGGGCTGGCGACGCCGTTCGAATGGCAAGACGTGGTGATCCGATCGGCGATCACGCTCAAGCTGTGCCAATATGAGGAAACCGGCGCAATCGTCGCGGCGCTGACCACCTCGATCCCCGAGCATGCCGGGTCGCAGCGCAACTGGGATTATCGCTATTGCTGGATCCGCGACGCCTATTACACCGTCCAGGCGCTCAACCGGGTCGGCGCGCTCGACGTGCTCGAGGGATATCTCGGCTATCTGCGCAACATCGTCGATGGCGCAAAGGGCGGCGATATCCAGCCGCTGTACGGTCTGCTGGGCGAAGCCGAGCTGACCGAGCGCGAGGCCGAGCGATTGTCAGGCTATCGCGGGATGGGGCCGGTGCGCGTCGGCAACCAGGCCTATGAGCAGATCCAGCATGACGCCTATGGCCAGATCGTGCTGTCGAACGTTCAGGCGTTCTTCGATCAGCGATTGTTCCGCATGGCGGGGATCGAGGATTTCGAAGCGCTCGAACGGGTGGGTGAGCGCGCATGGGAGCTGTACGACAAGCCCGATGCCGGGCTGTGGGAGCTGCGTACCCGCCAATCGGTGCATACCTATTCGGCGGCGATGTGCTGGGCGGCGTGCGATCGCCTCGCCAATGCGGCGGGGCGGATCGGCCTGCCCGATCGCGAGAAGTTCTGGAACGAGCGCGCCAACACGATGCGCGCGACGATCGAGCAATCGGCATGGCGCGAGGATACCCAGCGCTTGTCGGCGACCTTTTCGGGCGACGATCTCGACGCCAGCTTGATCCAGTTGCTCGATCTGCGCTTCCTTTCGCCCGACGACCCGCGCTTCCGCGGGACGCTCAAGGCGGTCGAGGAAGGGCTGCGGCGCGGCAGCCATATGCTGCGCTACGACACCGAAGACGATTTCGGCCTGCCCGAAACTGCGTTCAATGTGTGCACCTTTTGGCTGATCGAGGCGTTGCATTTCACGGGGCGTGACGCCGATGCGCGCGCGCTGTTCGACGAGATGCTGTCGCGGCGCACCGCCGCCGGCCTGTTGTCGGAGGATATCGACCCCGCCACCGGGGAATTATGGGGCAACTATCCCCAGACCTATTCGCTGGTCGGCATGATCAATTGTGCCGTCCTGCTGAGCAAACCATGGAGTGCCATTCGTTGAGCCGCCTCATCATCATCTCCAATCGCGTATCCGCGCCGACTGACTCGAATTCGGGGGCGCAAGGTGGGTTGGCGGTGGCGTTGGCGGCGGCGTTGCGAGAATATAAGGGGATGTGGTTCGGCTGGTCGGGCGAGACCACCGATCACTTTACCGGCCATATCAACTTCCAGCGCGCGCAGGGGGTTACCACCGCCACCGTCGACCTCGAAGAGCAGGATATCGAGGAATATTATAACGGCTATGCCAACCGGACCCTGTGGCCGTTGTTCCACTATCGGATCGACCTGGCCGAATATGAGCGCGACTTCGCCGGCGGCTATCAGCGCGTCAACGATCGCTTCGCCGATACCGTCCGGCCGCTGATCGAGGCCGACGACGTCGTCTGGATCCAGGATTATCACATGTTTCCGCTGGGCAGTTCGCTGCGCGCGCGCGGGTGCAAGAACCGGATCGGCTTCTTCCTCCACATCCCCTGGCCACCGCGGCGCTTGCTCGGCGTATTGCCCGAGGCGGCCGAGCTGGTGCGGCATTTGTTCGACTATGACGTCATCGGTTTCCACACCGAGGAATGGCTCGAAAGCTTCTGCGACTATGCAATCGTCGAGCTCGGCGCGACGCTCGACGGGCATATGCTGACGCTAGGCGATCGCGTGTTGCACGTGATGGCCGATCCGATCGGCATCGATGCGACCGAGTTCATCGAAGCGTCGCACAGCCCCACTGCGCGCCTCGCGTTCCGGCGGATGCGCGACAGCGCAGTGGGGCGCGACATGATCGTCGGGGTCGACCGGCTCGATTATTCGAAGGGGCTCGAGGAGCGCTTTCTCGGTTATGAACGCTTCCTCAAAACCTATCCCGAGGAGCGCAAGGAAGTGTTCCTGCTCCAGATCGCGCCCCCCTCGCGCGGCGCGGTCGAGAGCTATCAGAAGATCCGTGCCGCGCTCGAGGGAATGTCGGGACGGATCAACGGCGCCTTTGCCGACGTCGATTGGGTGCCGATCCGCTATGTGAACCAGGGTTATCCCCGCGACCAGCTGGCGGGAATCTATCGCGCCGCGCGGATCGGGCTGGTGACGCCGCTGCGCGACGGGATGAACCTGGTCGCCAAGGAATATGTCGCCGCGCAGGACCCCGAGGATCCCGGCGTGCTGATCCTGTCGCGCTTCGCCGGCGCCGCCGAGCAGCTGAAGGGGGGGGCGATCCTGATCAATCCCTACAGCGCCGAGGAGATCAGCGACGCGATCGTCCAGGCATTGAAGATGCCGCGCGAGGAGCGGATCACCCGCTGGCGCACGATGATGGACAATGTCGTGAACCAGGATGTGGTGTGGTGGCGCAAGCGCTTCACGCAGGCGCTGATGGGGGATGCCAAGGTCGGCGAGTGAGCGTGGCTGAGCCGCCCCCTGAAGCGAGGGGGCGGGGGGGACCTAACCCGTCACCCCGGCCCTGTGCCGGGGTCCAACGATCCTCGACTGCGGATGGTGTTTGGGGAGCGGTGGGCCCCGGCACAAGGCCGGGGCGACGGGTGTGCGAGGGCCGTCCTGTCGGCCTACTGCGCCGCTACCGCCACCCGCCGGGTTACCTCAGGTGCATTCTCCCAACCACCGCCCAGCGCCTTGAACAGATTGACCTGCGCATCGGCCAAGGCCGCGTCCGAGTTCGCCAGCGCCGCGCGCGCATCGGCGCGTTCGCGTTCGGATTCGATCAGCTGCAGGAAGCTCTCGGCACCGTAATCGAAGCGCAGCCGCGACAGCCGCGCCGCCTCGCCCGCCGAGCGCGTCGCGCGCTGCAATGCGCGGTTGCGATCGAGTTCGCCGGCATAGCGTGCCAGCGCCTGCTCGACCTCGCGAAGCGCGGTCAGCACGACACCGTCGAACGCCGCGAGGCTGCCATCGGCGGTCGCTTCGGCCTGGCGCAGCCGGCTGCGCGCCGCGGTCTGGTTGGGGAAGCTCCACGAAATGAGCGGCCCCAGCGAGAAGTTGAAGCTGTCGTCGTCGACCAGCGTGTCGATCGCGGTCGAGGCGAGGCTGACCGATCCGAGCAACTGGATCGAGGGATAGAGCGACGCGGTCGCCACCCCGACCCGCGCGGTGTCGGCGGCGAGCACGCGCTCGGCCTGGCGCACGTCGGGCCGCCGGCTGAGCAGCGAGGCGCCGTCGCCGATCGGGATGATCTGCGCGGTACGCGGCGGCGTGGTGCAGGCGCTCGCCGCGGCATCGATCTCGGCGGGTGGGCGCCCGGTGAGCGTTGCGAGCGCATAGAGCGACGCGCGGCGTTCGGCCTCGAGCCCGGGGACCTGCGCCTGCGTCTGCGCGAGCAGCGTATCGGCGCGTTCGAGATCGCGGCGCTGGCCGCGCCCCGCGTCGAACAGCCGCTGCGTCAGATCGAGCGTCTGCTGCTGGAGCTTCACCGTCTCGCGCGCGACCGCGATCTGGCGTGCGTTGCTGCATGCCGTCGCATAGGCGCGCGCGGTTTCGGCTGCCACCGACACCCGCGACGCATCGACCTGCGCCGCCGCCGCCTCGACATCGCCGCGCGCCGCCTCGATCGCACGGCTCACGCCGCCGAACAGGTCGATCTCATAGCCCATGTCGAGCCCGGCGGTGTACAGGTCGGTTTCGAACGACGGAATCTGCTGCCCCTCGCCGAACTGCGCACCGAAGCTGTTCGCACCGGTCCGCTGGCGGGTATATTGCGCGCCGAGATCGGTGGTCGGCAGCCGCCGGCCACGCGCTTCGCCCAGCACCGCGCGCGCGCGCCGCAGGTTCGCCGCAGCCTGGCGGATGTCGGTGTTATGCGCCAGCGCCTCGGTGACCAGCCGATCGATGTTCGGATCGTCGTATAGCTGCCACCATTTTTCGGGCAGCGCCTGCGCCGACACCGCGCTCAGCCGCTGGCCCTCGACGAAGGCGGCTTCGCTGGTGATGCCGCCCGGCGTCGCGGGCTTTTCGTAATTGGGGCCGACCGCGCAGGCCGAAACCATCAGCGCGGCGGTGATCGCTGCCAGCTTCTTCATGCGGGCTCTCCGACGCTTGGGGTAGGTTGGACCGGCTGGACCGGTTGACGCGGCTTGCGACGGTCGCGCCAGCGCGCGGCGCGGTCGCCCATGCGGCGGCTGATGATGTAAAAAGCCGGGGTGAACATCAGGCCGAACAGCGTCACGCCGATCATCCCGAAGAACACCGCAACGCCCAAGGCTGCGCGAAGCTCGGCACCCGGACCCGATCCGATCACCAGCGGCAGCACGCCGAGGATGAAGGCGATCGAGGTCATCAGGATCGGCCGCAGGCGCTGCGCGGCGGCATGCCGCGCGGCTTCGTACATTTCATCGCCGCGATCCTCATTGGCCTTGGCGAATTCGACGATCAGGATCGCGTTCTTCGCCGCCAGGCCGATCAGCACCACCAGCCCGATCTGGGTGAGGATGTTGTTGTCGAGCCCCATGAAATTGACCCCGAGCAACGCCGCCAACAGGCACATCGGCACGATCAGGATCACCGCGAACGGCAGCGTGAGGCTCTCGTAATTCGCTGCCAGCAGCAGGAAGACGAACAGCACCGCCAGGCCGAAGGCGACGATCGCGGTGTTGCCTGCCTGCTTCTGCTGGAAGGCAAGCTCGGTCCATTCGTAGCTCATCCCCTCGGGCAGCGTCTCGGCGGCGATGCGTTCCATCGTCGCCAGGCTCTGGCCGGTCGAGAAGCCGGGCACGGTATCGCCCTGTAATTCGGCCGAGGGGTAGAGGTTGTAGCGCACCACGCGATACGGCCCGCTGTCGTTGCGCAGCGTCATCACCGCATCGAGCGGTACCATCTGCCCCGAGGTCGAGCGCGTGCGCAAACGGCCCACGTCCGAGGTCTCGTCGCGATAGGGCGCATCGGCCTGCGCGGTGACTCGGAACGTCCGGCCGAGGAAGTTGAAGTCGTTGATGTACGACGACCCTAGATACGTGCCGAGCGTCGAGAAGATGCTCGCCACCGGCACGCCGAGCTGTTCGGCGCGTTCGCGATCGATGTCGGCGAACAGCCGCGGCGTCTTGGTGTTGAAGAGCGTGAAGCCGCCGGCGATCCCGGGGGCGGTGTTCGCCTTCATCATCATCTGGAACGCCGCCGCTTCGAGCGCACCATAGCCGCGGTTCTGGCGATCCTCGATCATCATCTTCCAGCCGCCGCCGGTGCCGATCCCCTGAACGGGGGGCGGCGGGATGACGAGCAGCATGCCCTGGGTGAGCTGGCTGAAGGCGCCGCGCAGCATGTTGGCGACTTCGTCGGCCGAGGGGCGTTCCTTGTGCCCCTTCATCGTCACGAACATCGCCGCGGTATTGGGCGCCGCCGAGAAGCTCGCGCCGTCGAGGCCGACGAACGCGACGGTGTCCTTCACATAATCATTCTGCGCCGCCAGCTTCTGCGCACGCAGCATCATCTCGGTCGTGCGCTCGAGCGACGCGCCCGGCGGCAATTGCGCCGCGACGATGACATAGCCCTGGTCCTGCGGCGGGATGAAGCCCGTCGGGGTGGCGTAGAATTGCCAGCCCGCGGCCGCGATCAACAGCACATAGGCGACCGCGACGATGCCGAGCATGCGGATCGCGCGCGCGGTGAGCCGGCCATAGCGATCGGCCAGCCAATCGAACCCGCGGTTGAAGCCGCGTGCGAACCGCGTCGGCCAGCCGCGGACACCGCGACGCGGTTCGACGTCGTGATGCTGCTTGGGCTTGAGGATCAGCGCGGCGAGCGCGGGCGACAGCGTCAGCGACACGAAGGCCGAGATCGCGGTGGCCGACACGATCGTCAGCGCGAACTGCTGGTAGAAGGTGCCCGAAATGCCCGGGATGAAGCTGGTCGGGATGAACACCCCGCACAGCACCAGCGCGATCGCGATCAGCGCGCCCGACACTTCGTCCATCGTCTCGTGCGCCGCCTGGAGCGGGGTAAGCCCCTTTTCCTCCATCAGCCGCTCGACATTCTCGACCACGACGATCGCGTCGTCGACGACGATGCCGATCGCGAGCACCAGCCCGAACAGCGACAGATTGTTGAGCGAGAAGCCGAAGGCGAGCAGTACCGCGAGGCTGCCGATGAGCGATACCGGGATCGCGATGATCGGGATCAGCGCCGCGCGCCAGCTCTGCAGGAAGATCAGCACGACCAGGCTGACCAGGATGATCGCCTCGATCAGCGTCGAATAGACCGCGTCGATCGATGCCGAGATATATTCGGTGGGGTTGTACGGGATTTCGTACTTCATTCCCGGCGGGAAGCCCGTCGACACCGCTTCGAGCTCGGCGATCACCGCATCGGCGGTGGTCAGCGCGTTCGATCCGGGCAGCTGCGACACCGCGACCGCGGTGACCGGCTTGCCGTTCAGGAAGGCGTTGATCGAATAGGTTTCGGCACCGAGTTCGATGCGCGCGACGTCGCGCAGCCGCGTCAGCGCACCGCCGTCGCCGCGCTTGACGATGATCTCGCCGAACTGCTCGGGGGTGGTGAGGCGACCTTCGGCCTGGATGCCGAGCTGGAAGGCATTCTTGCCGGTGTTGAACGGCGGCGAGCCGACCGAGCCGACCGCTGCCTGCGCGTTTTGCGCGCGAACCGCCGCGGTGATTTCGTCGACCGTCAGGTTGCGCGCGGCGGCCTGGTCGGGATCGATCCAGACGCGCATGTTATAGTCGCGGCTGCCGAAGCTCTGCGCATTGCCGACGCCGGGCACGCGTGAGATCCGGTCGATCACCTGCGTCCCGACATAGTTCGAGACATATTCCTGGCTGAGCGAACCGTCGGGCGACGAGAACATCGCCACCATCAGGAAGTCGGGCGAGTTCTTGAGCACCGTCACGCCGATCTGGCGAGTCTGTTCGGGCAGCCGCGGCTCGGCCGAGGCCACCCGGTTCTGCACCAGCACCTGCGCCTGATCGGCGTCGGTGCCTTGGGCGAAGGTGACGGTGATCTGCGTCTGGCCATCGCCGGTGTTCGACGAGGACATGTAGATCATGTTCTCGACCCCGTTGACCGCTTCCTCGATCGGGGCGGCGACCGTTTCGGCGAGCGTTTCGGCGCTCGCGCCGGGGAATTGCGCGGTGATGACCACCGTCGGCGGGGCGATCTCGGGATATTGCGTCACCGGCAGCGCGGGTAGCGCCACCAGGCCGAACACCAGGATGAGGATCGACAGGACCGCCGCGAAGATCGGGCGATCGATGAAGAAATGGGGGAATTTCATGTCAGTTCGCCGCGGTTGCGTCGGACGCTGGCGGCGTCGTCACCGGCATCGACGCCGGCGAACCGCTGCCCTGCTTCAACTGGATCCTGGTCAGCTTGGCCTGTACCGGCATCCCCGGCTGGAGCGCGGTGAGGCCGGCGACGACGACGCGATCGTTCAGCTTCAGCCCCTCGCGCACCACCCGCAACCCATCGGCGGGCGGCCCGGTGACGACCGGGCGCTGCGCGGTCTTGCCGTCGGCGCCGACGACATAGACGAAGCGACGGGTCTGGTCGGTGACGATCGCCTCGTCGGGGATCAGCATCGCGCGATACGTGCCCGAGCCGAGCAGCCGCGCGCGGCCGAACATGCCCGGGGTCAGGAAGCCATCGGGGTTCTGGATCACCGCGTGCGCGCGGATCGTGCCCGAATTCGGATCGATCGCGTTGTCGACGAAATCCATCCGCCCGCGCCAGTTCCAGCCGCTCTCATCGGCGAGCTGCACCTCGATCGGGTTGCCGGTGTCGCGCGACGAGCCGCGCTCGCCGCTTTGATCCTGGCGGCGATATTTGAGGTAGAAGGCCTCGGCGCCGTCGAAGACGAACCAGATCGGGTTGGTCGAGACGATCCGCGTCAGCACCGTCTCGCCGTCGCTCACGAAATTGCCGGTGCTTACGCGCCGGTTCGAGATGCGCCCCGAAATCGGCGCGCGGACGGTGGTGAAGGAAAGGTTCAGCTCGGCGGTTTCGGTCTGCGCGCGCGCAGCGGCGACATCGGCCTGCGCGGTGCGGAGCGTTGCCTGGTTGGTTTCGAATTCCTCGCGGCTGACCGCCTGCGCGGCGAGCAGCTTCTCGGCGCGCTGCAATTCGCTGCGCGCGTTGGCGAGCGTCGCCTGGGCGCGCTGGCCCTGCGCCTGTGCCTGCGCCAGCGCGGCGCGATAGGGACGCGGATCGATCACGAACAGCGGCTGGCCCTTCTGCACCTGCTGGCCATCGGTGAACAACACGCTGGTGATCGTGCCGGTCGCGCGCGGACGGATTTCGGCATCCTGCACCGCTTCGAAGCGGCCGACATATTCGTCCCAGTCGCGAATCTGGCGCTCGATCGGGTTGGCGACCGAAACCTGCATGGGGGGCGGGGCCGGGGGCGCAGCGTCGCCCGAGCACGCCGCCAGCATCAATGCCGACATCAGCGGCAGCGCGGCGGCAATCCGCAGCGGGTTCTTATGGTTCGTCGTTACCTGCTGCATTGCCGTTCACCCCTTGCATTCAACGCTTTTTCGTCGGCGAACGGGAAGTGCGTTCGCAACCGCAACATTGCAATAGCCTGAACGAGAATAATTGAACACTGGCGTTCAAAAGCTCGGATTTCCGTGGCGGATCAACATCCGTGGTTGCATTGCCCGCCGAAGCCGGGATGGCATGGGGCAGCAAATCTGGCGTGTAGGGGGTGGATATGACAATTGGAGTCGGGCTGGTTGGCTACGGCCTTGCCGCCAAGGTTTTCCACGCGCCGCTGATCGGCTCGGTACCCGGGCTGGCGCTGCGATCGGTGGTGTCGAGCAATGCCGGCAAGGTCCATGCGGACCTGCCGGGGATGCGCGTGGTGCCCGATCTGGCGGCGATGCTGCGCGACCCTTCGATCGACCTGGTGGTGATCGCGACCCCGGACGCGCTGCACGCCGAGCAGGCGATCGCTGCGCTCGGGGCGGGGCGGCATGTCGTGGTCGACAAGCCGTTCGCGCTGACATTGGCCGATGCGCAGGCGGTCGCCGACGCCGCCGATCGTGCCGGGCGGATGGTTTCGGTGTTCCACAATCGCCGCTGGGACGCCGATTTCGTCACGCTCCGCCGGCTGATCGGCGAAGGCGTGCTGGGCGAGGTGATGCAGGTCGAAAGCCATTTCGACCGCTTCCGCCCGCAGGTCGCCGATCGCTGGCGCGAACATGCCGGCGCCGGGGTGTGGAACGACCTGGGGCCACATCTGATCGACCAGGCTTTGGTGCTGTTCGGCGTGCCCGAGCGCGTGACCGCCGATCTCGCGATCCAGCGCGCGGGGGGCAAGGCGCCCGATTATGCGCATGTGACGCTCGCTTATCCGGCGCTTCGCGTGGTCCTGCATGCGAGCATGACGATGCCCGCGGCGGGGCTGCGCTTCGCGGTGCATGGTATGCGCGGGAGCTGGGTGAAGCATGGGCTCGACCCGCAGGAGGCGGCGCTTCGGGCGGGGGCGTTGCCGGGGGCGGCTGGCTGGGGGATCGATCCGGTCGCGGCGGAGCTTTCGCTGGTCGGCGCCGATGGCGCGGTCGAGACCTGCCGCGTTGCCTGCGACGCAGGCGACTACCGCGCCTTCTATGCGGGTGTCGCGGCGGCGATCGGCGGGGAGGGGGCGAACCCGGTGCCGGTTGCGCAGGCGATTGACGTCATGCGCGTGCTCGAGGCGGCGCGGCGGTCGGCGAGCGAGGGACGCAGCGTGGCGCTTTAGCTCCGCCACCGTTTCAGCGCTCCAACCGCGCCCCGTTCGTGCTGAGCTTGTCGAAGCACCGTCCTTTTCTTTGCGACCGGCACGTAGAAAGAAGAACGGTCCTTCGACAAGCTCAGGACGAACGGGGAGAGAGAGCCAGCGTTATCAATCCCGTTCGGCGATCAGATCGAGCACGTCGCCGATGATCACCGTCATCGCGCGATGCGCGCCTTCGACGTCGCGGCGCTCGATCGCGTCGGCCACCGCGGCATGGTCGACGATGTTCGCCGAGCGCCCCTTGATCTTGTTGGTGAAGCGGATCGAGGTACGCAGTGCGGTCGAGACCAGCATTTGGAATTGTTCGTAGAACGGGTTCTTCGACGCGCGCAGGATCGCCAGATGGAAGGCGATGTCGGCGTCGAGCGCATCGCCGTCGCCGCGTTCGGCGGCGGTCATCGCGTCCAATCCGCCGCGGATCGCGCGCAGGTCGGCGGCATCGTGGAAGCGCGCGGCGAGCGATGCCGCCGCGGGCTCGATGCCGATCCGCAGCTGGTTGAACTGGCGGAGCAATTCGACCGAGAATTTGCGCTCGAGCAGCCAGCGCAGCACGTCGGGGTCGAACAGATTCCACGCCTGCGCGGGCTGGACGATCGTGCCCTGCCGCGGGCGCGCGCTCACCAGCCCCTTGGCGGTCAGCATCTTCACCGCCTCGCGCGTCACCGATCGGCTGACGCCGTGGACCTTGGCGATTTCGGCTTCGGTGGGGAAGGGGCGGTCGGCATAGACCCCGGTCACGATCGCGCGGCCGAGCACTTCGAGCATGCCGTGCGTCAGGTTGCGGCCAAGCTCGGGCCGCACGAAAACGCTATCCTCTTCGATCATCCCTATCCCCATCGACGGGCTGTTTGATACAGCTGCGTGGCTTTGTCACCCGCTTCGGCGCTCGACACTAGCATTTTATCGTATAAATGCGCTGGACGGTCGACAACGCAGGACGAGGACGCGGCTATGGGGCTTTCGACGATCGATCTGGTCGTGGTGATCGTATATGCGATCTTCATCTTCGGCCTGGCGCAGTTCGTGTCGCGCGAAAAGGGCGGCAAGGAGAAGGACACCAGCGATTATTTCCTGGCGTCGAAGTCGCTGCCCTGGTGGGCGATCGGCGCATCGCTGATCGCGGCCAATATCTCGGCCGAACAGATCGTCGGCATGTCGGGATCGGGCTATGTCATGGGGCTGGCGATCGCCTCCTATGAATGGATGGCGGCGATCACGCTCCTGATCGTCGGCAAATTCTTCCTGCCGATCTTCCTGAAAAACGAAATCTACACGATGCCGCAGTTTCTCGAACAGCGGTACGGCAGCTCGATCCGGACGCTGATGGCGATCTTTTGGCTGGCGCTGTACGTGTTCGTTAACCTGACGGCGATCCTGTGGCTCGGCTCGATCGCGGTGAACAAGGTGGCGGGCGTCGACCAGATGGTCGCGCTGTTCGGGCTCGGGCTGTTCGCGTTGCTGTACCAGCTTTACGGCGGGCTGAAGGCGGTGGCGTTGACCGACATCGTTCAGGTGACGTTGCTGGTGTTCGGTGGCCTGACGATCTCGGCGTTGACGCTCAACGAAGTCGGCGGCGGGCAGGGGGTGCTGGCCGGTTTCGGGGTGCTGCTCGATCGCGCGCCCGAAAAGTTCAACATGATCCTAGAGCCCGGCGAAGTCGGCTATCAGGAACTGCCCGGCATCGCAGTGCTGGTGGGTGGCATGTGGATCGCCAATCTGAGCTATTGGGGGTTCAACCAATATATCATCCAGCGCGCGCTGGCGGCCAAGAATCTGGCCGAGGCGCAGAAGGGCATCGTGTTTGCCGCGGGCCTCAAGCTGCTGATGCCGCTGGTTGTGGTGGTGCCGGGGCTGGCGGCGGTGATCCTCGCGCCGGGGCTCAACCCTGCCGATGAAGCCTATCCGACGATGATGCGCTATCTGCCCTCGGGGCTGCTGGGGCTGGTTTTCGCCGCGCTGATGGCGGCGGTGGTCGCCTCGACCGCGTCGAAGATCAATTCGATCGCGACGATCTTCACGCTCGATCTGTACGCGAAGTTCCGTGACATCCCGACCGTCGCCGAAGACGGCGCTGCGCGGACGGGCCGCGAAAAGCATCTGGTGCTGATCGGTCGTTCGTCGGCAGCGGTGGCGACGGTGATCGCGTTGTTCACCGCGCGGCCGTTGCTCGGCGGATCGGACCAGGCGTTCCAGTTCATCCAGGAGTTTTCGGGCTTCTTCACGCCGGGGATCACGGTGATCTTCCTGCTGGGGCTGTTTTGGAAGCGCGCGAGCGAATGGGGCGCGATCGCCGCCGCAGTCGCATCGGTGGTGCTGTCCTATTTGTTCAAGGTGGGGATGCCCGACATACCCTTCATCAACCGCATGGGGCTGGTGTTCGTGATCGCGCTGGTGCTCGCCATCGTCCTGTCGCTGGTGAAGCCGGGGGCTGCGGGCAGCGACCGGATCACCGCCGAGGGGGTGAGCTTCCGCACCACGCCGAGCTTCAACGTCGCGGCGTTCGCGATCGTCGGTGTCGTGATCGCACTCTATGCATCGATGTGGTGAGCCGATGACCGACGCATTCATCGCGGTCGATTGGGGCACCACCAATCGCCGCGCCTATCGGATCGAGGGCGGCATCGTCGCGGCGAGCGAGCGCGGCGGGCCGGGGGCTGCGGCGACGCCCGCCGAGGCGTATCCTGGCGAAGTGACGGGCTTGCGCGAGCGGCTGGGCGATCTGCCGATGTTGCTGGGCGGCATGGTCGGATCGACGATCGGATGGCGCAGCGTTGCTTATGCCAGCGCGCCGGCGGGCCTCGCTGATCTGGTCGCGGCGGTCGAGTGGATCGACGATCGCACTGGGATCGTGCCCGGGGTTTCGATCGTGGACGGCGGGCAGGGCGACGTCATGCGCGGCGAGGAATTGCAGATCCTCGGCGCGGTGGCGGCGGGCATCGTACCGGGCGATGCGCTGGTGTGTCAGCCGGGTACGCATTGCAAATGGGCGACGGTGGCGGCGGGGCGGATTGCGAGCTTCACGACCGCGATGACCGGCGAGCTTTTCGGGCTGCTGCGGACGCATAGCGTGTTGAAGGGGCAGCTCATGGGCGACGTCACGCCCGGCGATGCCTTTGTCGAGGGCGTCCGCGAAGGGGCCAAGCGCGACCTTGCCGCCGGCCTGTTCGGTGTTCGCGCCGCCAGCGTGCTGGGACTGCGCGACGATGCCGATGCCGCGAGCTATGCCAGCGGGCTGCTGATCGGCGCCGATGTCGCCGCGCGGATTGGGGCGGGTGCGACGGTGTATCTGCTCGCCGATGCCAATCTGGGCGCGCTGTATGCCGCCGCCATTTCGACGCTGGGCGGCCAATCGGTCGCGATCGACAGCGAAGCCGCGTTTCTTGCCGGCGTCACACATCTCTGGGAGCTTGCCCGATGACTAATCTCCACCGTTTCGACGCCGCCTTTGCCGCCTGCCCATTGGTGGCGATCCTGCGCGGGGTTCGGCCCGACGAGATCGAGGCGATCGGCGACGCACTGGTCGAGGCGGGGTTCACGCTGATCGAAGTGCCGCTCAATTCGCCCGATCCGTTCGCCAGCATCGAATTGCTCGCCCGCCGCTTCGGCGATCGCGCGGTGGTCGGCGCGGGGACGGTGCTGACGGTCGAGGACGTACTGCGCGTCGAGGCGACCGGCGGCACGCTGATCATCGCGCCCAACGCCAATCCTGCGGTGATCTCGGCGGCGGCCGAGCGCGGGCTGGTGGCGATGCCGGGGATCGCGACCCCCACCGAAGCCTTTGCCGCGCTGGCGGCGGGGGCGGCGGCGCTCAAGCTGTTCCCCGCCGAAGCCGCGAGCCCCAAGGTATTGAAGGCAATGCGCGCGGTGCTTCCCAAGGATGTTCGGATGCTGCCGGTGGGCGGCATCACGCCCGAGGCGATGGGGCCTTGGCGCGAGGCAGGCGCGGCCGGGTTCGGGCTGGGGTCGGCGCTCTACGCGCCTGGCATGACCGCGGCCGAAGTCGGCGAGCGCGCGCGCGCCTTCGTCGCGGCGCTGCCGTCAGTCGGCTAGCCGCTGCGCCACCAGCGGGGTTACCCGATCGGCGACGCGCTCGACGCCCTTGGCGTTGGGATGGATCCGATCGGGGAGCATCAGCGCGGGATCGCCGATCACGCCGTCGAGGATGAACGGGTACAGCGCGACGCCATATTCCCTGGCGAGATCGGTATAGATCGCGTTGAACGCGGCGACATATTCGGGGCCGAGATTGGGCGGGGCGACCATGCCGGTCAGCACCACCGGCACTTCGTGCCGGCGCAATTCGTCGAGCATGGCCACTAGGTTGGCGCGCGTCTCGGCGGCGGGGATCTGGCGCAGCACGTCGTTGCCGCCGAGCCCCAGCAGGACGAGGTCGGGCTTGCGCGGCAGATTATCGAGCGCGAAGGCCAGGCGCTGACGGCCTGCCGCGCTGGTGTCGCCCGATACGCCCGCATTGACGAGCGTCGCGTTGATGCCGGCGGCGCGAAGCCGGTTCTGCACCGCATCAGGCAGGCTCTGCCCGCGCCCCAGCTGATAGCCCGCGTACAGGCTGTCGCCGAACGCCAGCACCAGCCGTTCCTCGCCCGCCGGGCGCGCCGCCGTGGCGGTCTTTTCGACCGTAGTCGCGGTGTTTCCGGCCACCGGCAGTGCGTCATCGCCGCACCCGGCAAGGCATGCCGCTTGGAGAATGGCCGCCGCCGTCACATATCGCTTGTTCAAACTAACCAAGGTCCAGCCCACTCCATGCATTCCCCACAGCTGCGCGATATGGTCATCGATGCGCGCGATGTCACGCTGACGCTCGGCAGCGGCGATGCGGCGACGCAGATTTTGCGCGGCATCGACCTGGCGGTGCCGCGCGGTCAGAGTATCGCGCTGTTGGGGCCGTCGGGGTCGGGCAAGTCGTCGCTGATGGCGATATTATCGGGGCTCGAGCGCGCGACCGGCGGCAGCGTCGCGGTGGCGGGGCTCGATTTCGGCACGCTCGACGAAGATTCGCTGGCGCGCGCAAGGCGCGGGCGGATCGGCATCGTGCTTCAGGCCTTCCACTTGCTCCCGACGATGACCGCGCGCGAGAACGTCGCGGTGCCGATGGAGTTGGCGGGGGTGGCCGACGCCTTCGAGCGCGCCGATGCCGAGCTGGCGGCGGTGGGCTTGGGCCACCGCATCGGCCATTATCCGAGCCAATTGTCGGGCGGCGAGCAGCAGCGGGTTGCGATTGCGCGCGCGCTGGGGCCGCGTCCCGATCTGGTGTTCGCCGACGAACCCACCGGCAATCTGGACACCGCCACGGGGGCTGCGATCATGGATTTGCTGTTCGAGCGGCAGGCGGCGGCGGGGGCGACGCTCGTCATCATCACGCATGATCCGGCGCTTGCGGTGCGCTGCGACCGGGTGGTGACGCTGGGCGACGGCCTGATCGTCGAGGATCGCGCGGCGTGAGCGATTGGGCAATCGCCTGGCGGCTGGCGCGGCGCGAATTGAGCCTGCGGTTTCGCGGGCTTCGGCTGTTGCTCGCCTGCCTGTTCCTGGGCGTCGGCGCGCTGGCGGCGATCGGCAGCCTTACGCAGGCGATCGGCGGCGAGCTGGCCGCACGCGGCCAGACGATCCTGGGCGGCGATGTCGAGTTCGAGATTTCGCAGCGCGAGGCCAATGATGCCGAACGCGCGGCGATGGCGCGGCTGGGCACCGTTTCGCAAAGCGTTCGGATGCAGGCGACGGCGGTCGGCGGCGATCCGGGCAGCCCGCGCATCGTGCCGATCGACCTGAAGGGCGTCGATGGCGAATATCCGCTCTATGGCCGGCTGACGCTGCGCGACGGTCGCAGCGTCGGCGCGCCCGATGCCGGAACGGTGTGGATCGCACCCGCGCTCGCCGATCGGCTGCGCGTGGGGCAGGGCGATCGCTTCCGCATCGGATCGGCGAGCTTCACCGTCGGCGGGATCATCGCCGAGGAGCCCGACCGATTGGGAGAGGGCTTCACCCTGGGGCCGGTCGCGATGGTATCGCTGGGCGGCATCGCCCGCACTGCGCTGGTCCAGCCGGGCAGCCTGTACGCCACGCGCTATCGTATCCAGATGCCAGCCTCGCGCGATCCCAAGACCGTCGAGGAAGCGTGGAACAAGGCGTTCCCGGTCGCCGGCTGGGAAACCAAGACGCGCGAACGTGCATCGCCCAGCGCCGCGCGTTTTATCGACCGGATGGGGCAGTTCCTGTTGCTGGTCGGGCTGTCGGCGCTGGTGATCGCGGGGATTGGCGTGGGCAACGGGGTGACCTCGTATCTTGCGGCGCGGCGCGGCAGCATCGCGGCGCTCAAGGTGCTCGGCGCGACGTCGGGCGTGATCGCGCGGGTGTATCTGTTGCAGATCGGTGTGGTCGCCGTGGCAGGGATCGCCGCCGGGCTGATTGCGGGCGTGGTCGCGGTGCCGCTGATCGTGTGGGCGGCGGGCGACGTGCTGCCGGTCGCGCCCGAATTCCAGGTGCAGTTGCTGCCGTTGGTGCTGGCGGCTGCCTATGGGCTGCTGATCGCGCTGGCGTTCACTGCGCGCCCGCTGATCGCCGCTGGGCGTGTCCCCGCTGCGGGCCTTCTGCGCGGGGTGATCGGTGAGCGTCCGGTGCCCTGGCGGCATTCGTTGCCCTGGGTGGGCGGTGCCGGTGCGGCGATCCTTGTGCTGGCGCTGGTGACTGCCGAGCAGCCGCTGCTAAGCGCGGGCTTCCTCGCCGCCGTCACTGCTGTCCTGCTGCTGCTGGCTGGCGTCGGCGTGCTGGTGCGGCGCACCGCCGCGCGGCTGCCAAGGTCGCGCCGCCCGCTGCTGCGCCTCGGCATCGCCGCGCTGCACCGCCCCGGATCGCGCACCGGCGCGCTGGTCGTCGCGCTCGGCCTCGGCCTCACGCTCTTCGTCCTGCTGGCGGCGATCCGCACCAGCATCGATGGCAATATCGCAAGCTCGGTGCCGCAGCGCGCGCCCGCCTTGTTCGCGCTCGACGTCCCGCCGCCGCGCGAGGGCGATTTCCGCGCGACGATCGCAGCGATCGAGCCGCGCGCGGTGGTGGCGACCGTGCCCGCGATGCGCGGCACCGTCACCGGCTATCGCGACGTCCGCGTCGTCGATCTCGAGGAACTACCCGAAGGCGCCTGGGCGCTGCGCGGCGAACGCGGGCTGACCTATGCCGCGACGCTGCCCGAAGGCAGCGAACTCGTCGCCGGGCGCTGGTGGCCGCGCGACTATGCCGGCCCGCCCTTGGTGTCGGTCGATGAACGCCTCGCCGAAGCGATCGACCTGAAGCTCGGCGATCCGATCAGCGTCAGCCTGCTGGGCGTCGAGCGTACCGCTCGCGTGGCGTCCTTCCGCAAGATCAATTGGGACACATTGGGCTTCAACTATGTGCTGGTGTTCAGTCCCAATGCCATCGCCGACGCGCCGCATAATCTGGCGGCGACGATCGAGCTGCCCAAGGGGCGCGAGCGCGCGGTGCTGAACGCGCTGGTCCCGCGCTTCCCCTCGATCTCGGTGATCGAGGTCGGCGGGGTGCTTGCGCAGGTGCGTGACATCGTCGGCGCGATGGCGACCGCGATCGCAGCGGCGGCGTCGGTCGCGATCCTGGCGGGGCTCGCGGTGCTGGTCGGCGCGATCGCCGCGACGCGCGAGGCGCGGACTTACGACAGCGTGATCCTCAAGACGCTGGGCGCGACGCGCGGGCAGGTGTTGTGGGTGCAGGCGATCGAATATCTGCTGCTTAGCGCGATCCTCGCGGCGCTCGCGCTCGCGCTCGGCCTGGGCGGCGCATGGTATGTCGTGACGCAGTTGTTCAGCTTCGAATGGCTACCCGATTATGGCGCGGTCGGCGCGACGCTGGCGGCGGGGGTAGTGGTCACCACCGTCATCGGCGTGCTGGGGGCGTTGCCCGTCCTTAACGCCCGCCCGGCGCGCGCGCTGCGCGAGCTGTAGCGCTCAAGGCTCGACCATGCCGCGCGGCAGTTCCTCGACCGGGGGCAGCTCGCCGCGCATCGCCGCGTCGAACTGCGGCTTGTCGAGCGCATTCTCCCAGCGCGACACCACCACCGTTGCCACGGCGTTGCCGATGAAGTTCGTCAGGCTGCGGCATTCGGACATGAAGCGATCCACCCCCAGGATCAGCGCCATCCCCGCGACCGGCACCGACGGCACGATCGACAGCGTCGCCGCCAGCGTGATGAACCCCGCCCCGGTGACCCCCGCCGCGCCCTTTGATGACAGCATCGCGACGCTCAGCAGCAGCAATTGCTCGCCGATCGTCAGGTCGACATTGGTTGCCTGGGCGATAAACAACGCCGCCATCGTCATGTAGATGTTGGTGCCGTCAAGGTTGAAGCTGTAGCCGGTGGGGACCACCAGGCCGACGATCGATTTGGGGCAGCCCGCGCGCTCCATCTTCTCGATCAGCGACGGCAGCGCGCTCTCGGACGACGAGGTGCCGAGCACCAGCAGCAATTCGGCCTTGAGATAGCCGATCAGCTTGAAGATCGAAAAGCCGCAAAGGCGGGCGACGCTGCCCAGCACGACGATCACGAACAGCAAGGCGGTGAGGTAGAAGGTAGCAACCAGCGCGGCGAGGTTGGCGAGCGTCCCCAGCCCATAAGCGCCGATCGTGAACGCAATCGCGCCGAACGCCCCCACCGGCGCCGCACGCATCACGATCGAGACGAGCTTGAAGAAGACCGTCGAGACATCCTCGAGCAGGCCGAGCACGCGCTCGCCCTTGTCGCCGACCAGCGCCAGCGCGACGCCGAACAGGATCGCGACGAACAGCACCTGCAGGATGTTGCTCTGCGTCAGCGCGCCGGTGAAGGTGGCGGGAATGATGTCGAGCAGGAAGCCGGTCAGCGTCGATTGCTGCGCCTTCGAGGCATAGTCGGCGACCGCGCCGGCATCGAGCGTCGCGGGATCGATGCTCAGCCCCGCGCCCGGCTGGACGAGATTGCCGACGACCATCCCGATCACCAGCGCGAAGGTGGAGAAGAAAAGGAAATAGGTGAACGCCTTGCCCGCCACCCGCCCGACCGAGGCGAGATCGCGCATCCCGGCGATGCCGGTGACGATCGTCAGGAAGATGACCGGTGCGATGATCATCTTGACCAGCTTGATGAAGGCATCGCCCAGCGGCTTGAGCGCCTCGCCCGTCGCCGGGTAGAAATGCCCGACCGCGACGCCCGCGACGATCGCCAGCAGCACCTGGGCATAGAGGTGGCGGTACCAGGGCTTGCGCGCCGGCGGCGTGACGCTGTCGGCCAGCGGGGCGATCGTTGGGAGCGACATCGGTATCTTCCTAGACTGACCGCAATCATGCGGCGAGCCAGGCGATAGACGGCATGGTGCGGAATATTACCAGTGCGTGTCGGCGAACCGATCCAGCAGCGACACGAAAAAATGGCCCGCCGATACGCGATCGGCGGGCCAGGGCATTACATCGCGTCGGCCATCTTCACCGCGTCGTCGACATCGGCGGCAGCGCCCTTGTCGTCGCCGGTGATCCGGCCTGCGCCTGCGCCCGCGCCGAGATCGACGCCGGTGGTCGGATCGCCGGTCGGCACCGATGCGGTGCGCACGGCGAGCTTTTCGGCGGTCTTGGCGTCGGTCTTGTCGAGCACGACCGAGGCCGAGCCGTCGCCGTCATCGAACGGCATCGTCTGTTCGAGGTCGTCGATCCGCTCCCACTGCTCGCCCGAATTCCACGGGCCGTCCATGTCGCCTTCGCCCTGCGACGTGTTGACGTAGACATTGGCGTATTTCTCGATTCCCGGCAGCTTGCCCGACGGGAAATTGTCCTCGATCGCGTAGAGCGCCTTCTCGAACGACTTCTGATGCGCGATCTCGCGCGTCATCAGGAAGCCCAGCGCGTCCTTGATGCCGGGATCGTCGGTGATGTTGATCAACCGCTCGTAAACGATCTTGGCTCGGCTCTCGGCGGCGATGTTCGAGCGCAGGTCGCACGTCGGATCGCCGCGGCTGTCGATATAGGCGGCGGTCCATGGCACGCCCGACGAGTTGGTCAGCGAGGGGCCACCACCGTATAGCAGCGACTGGGTGTGGCTGTTGCCGCCCTTGGTCATCGACAGATACAGCTCTGCCTCTTCCATCGACGCTTCGGCGAGCTGCGCCTTGGCACCCTTATTGAGCATCGCGACGATCGAACCGATCACTTCGAGATGGCTGAGTTCCTCGGTCGCGATGTCGATCAGCAGATCCTTACGGCCCGGATCGAGTTCGCCTAGCCCCTGGGTGAAGTAACGCATCGCTGCAGCAAGCTCGCCATCGGCGCCGCCAAACTGCTCGAGCATCAGCGACGCCAACACTGGGTTAGGTTCGGCAACGCGAACAGTATATTGCAGCCGTTTGTTGTGCATGAACATCGGCAGGTTCCAGTTCTGTCAGGAGGTTCCGGCAGAACGGGTCGCCAACGGCGATGTTCCTATCGTTTCGCCGACGACATCAATTCTTGATTTCGATCATGACGATTAGCTTTCCACCGCCATCGGTACCACTGTGTTTTGGCCGTATTAACAGTATGGTAGCAGCTTCTGGAGCTGTCTGTCCCAAGCCGATAAATGGACTGCTTCGCTACTTTGCCGCAGCAAGCCGTTCGAGCGTGGCGACATCGGCTTGCCCCGCGAACCATCGCCCGATCGCCTCGCCGAAGATCGGCGGGCCGCCCGTCGCGGCGAACAGTGTCAGCGACGAGCGAAGCTTGAGCGCGTCGACAGGCCCGAACACGGCCGCAGCGTCGGCGGTGTCCGGAAGGGCCTGCAGCGCCGAAGTGCACGCAATCAGTCGCGGTCCGAGCAGTGGGTGCGCCAGATAGGCGATGGCTTCGTCGCGCGATGCGATCGCAAAATGCTGCGCGATCTCGCTGCGGCCGAGGCCGGCGATCTGCGGGAAGATGAACCACATCCAGTGGCTACGCTTTCGCCCCGCGCCGATCTCGGCCAGCGCCGCGGCATAGGTGTCCTGCTGCGCCAGCACGAAGCGCTCGAGGTTGAACCGATCGGCCATCGCGTGAAACCCCTGTTCATTGCGGCGCAAAAAATGTCGTAACTTCGATACTTAATCGGTTAGGACGGGGTTGGTTGCTGCCGTCCGGCCGATATGCCACCCAGTTTAACGCGATCTGTACGACCCGAGCGAAAGACGTCCATGCTGATGAATCAAAGTCCGCTCGCGCCGATGGTGCGCAAGCTCGAACTATGGGCCAATTTCACCGACGTCGAGCGCGAGGCGTTGTTGGCCTTGCCCTATGTGCTGCAGTCGCTTGCCCCTAACCAGGCGATCATCAACGAAGGCGATCGCGCGACGCATTCGTGCCTGCTGCGATCGGGCTTTGCCTATCGGCAGAAGATCGTCCGTACCGGGGCGCGGCAGATCCTGGCGGTGCACATGGCGGGCGACATGGTCGATCTGCAGAACTCGCTGCTGCGGATCGCCGATCACGGGGTGCTGGCGCTCACCCCTGCTGAGGTCGCCTTCATTCCGCGCGAGGCGGTGCTCGACCTGGCGTTCAAGCATCGCACGATCGGCGAGGCCTTGTGGTTCGACACGCTGGTCGACGGGTCGCTGTTCCGCGAACGGATCGTCGGCATTGGCCGCCGCGACGGCGCCACCCGCATCGCGCACCTGCTGTGCGAGTTCGGTCTTCGGCTCGAAGTCGCCGGGCTGGGCAGCCACCATGAATATGAATTGCCGATGACGCAGGAAGAGCTTGGCGACTGCCTGGGGCTGACACCGGTGCACGTGAATCGGATGTTGCGGATATTGTCCGACGAGGCGCTGATCGAACGCAAGCAGCGCGCGGTCCGGATCGTCGATTGGGCGGGGCTGGTCCGGCGCGGCGATTTCGACGGCAGCTATCTGCACATGCGCTCCGAATGCGCGCGGCTTTGGAACCCCGCTTCCTAGCGGATCAGCAACACCGGGGTGCGGACGGTGCGGATCATCGTCGTCGTCGTGCTGCCGACGATCAGCGAGCGCAGCCGCGAATGGCCATAGGCGCCCATCATCAGCATCGCGCCGGGCGTCGCCGCGACGATATCGGAGATGACCTGTTCGGGTTTTCCTTTTCGCAGCGTCGTGGTCATCTCGTGCCCGACGCTGAGCTGCGCGGTGGCGGCCTTGAGCGCGAGGCGATGCCCGTCATGCTCGCTGTCGGCCATCACGATATGCACCGGCAGCCCGGCCAGCAGCGGTGAATTGACCAGCCGTTCGAGCGCGCGATCGGCGGCGGGGCTGGCGTCATAGGCGAACACGATCCGCTCGGGCGGTCCGGCGGTGCGGCTGGCGATCAGGATCGGCTTGTTGCTCGCGCGCACGACGCGTTCGATCTTCGATCCGACATGGTCGATCGCGAATTCGTGGCTGGCGCCGCGCTTGCCGATCACGACGATCCGCGCATCGGCTTCCTGCTCGAGGATCGTCTCGACGATGCCGCCCTGGCGGTGGAGCGTCCGCACGTCGGCGACGCCGCTCTCGCGCAGCCGGGCCTCGCCCGCCTGGAGCAAAATCTCGCTCCGTTCGCCCTGGAAGCGCGCATCGGCGGCATCGAGTTGCGCCAGCTCGGCGACCAGATCGGTCTTGGCACCCGGTCCGATCGCACCCGCCAGCGCGTTGCTTGCGGCATCCTTGCGCTGGACGACGTGGAGCAGTTCGACCGGCATTTCGAGCCGCTTGGCGGCCCAGGCGGCGAGGTCGCAGACCGCATTGGCGTAGCTCGAGGCATCGATACAGGCGAGGATGTTCTGCAGGGTCAATCTCCTAATCGATCGCCGCGGGGTTGCGCTGGCGCCCCCGGCCGGTCGAACCACGACGATAAAAGGGCTTTGGCACGAGCTTGCGCCGATGCGCGTTCGGCCCTGCTATAGCGCGGTCGATCGCGCGCGTCGGCCTAAAAGGAGGGCTGGTCGGGGTCGCCGTCGCCAACCGGCGCGTGGATGCCACATTCCACCTTGTCCCACCCTTTCCAGCGGCCCGAGCGCGGGTCTTCGCCGGGGGCGACCTTGCTGGTGCACGGTGCGCAGCCGATCGAGGGGAAGCCCTTCGCGACCAGCGGATGCACCGGCAGATCATGCGCGACGAAATAGTCGGTCAGGTCGGCCTGGGTCCAGGTCGCCAGCGGGTTGAGCTTGAGCCGCCCGAAATCGTCCGACGCGTCGAGCTCGAAGCGCGGCAAGGCGCTTCGCGTCGAAGCCTGGAATGCCTTGCGCCCGGTCACCGTCGCGTCGAATCCCGCCAGCGCACGCGCCAGCCGCACGACCTTGCGGATCTCGCAGCAGCCATCAGGATCGTATGACCAGCGCAGCCCGGTCTCGTCGCGCTTGGCCAGCGTCTCGGGGTCGGGGCGGAGGATGCGAAGGTCGGTAAGCCCCAGCCGCTCGACCAATTGGTCGCGGTACAGCAGCGTCTCGGGAAAATGCTTCTCGGTGTCGAGGAACAGCACGGGCACGCTGCGATCGACGCTCGCCACCAGATGCAGCAACGCCGCCGAATCGGCGCCGAACGACGAAACGATCGCGGCATCGCCGAGCATCGCCTCGCCCAGCACCGCGCGCAGCATTTCCACGGTATCGCGCCCGCGGAACAGCTCGTTCAGCCGGTGCGCGTCGGCCGCGGTAAAGCGCGGACCGGTATCGATCCGATCGACCGGGCGGAGCAGGGCATTAGCCATGCCGTAGCTTCCACACCGGCGCCCGCCCATCGGCCGCCGATTGGTAGACATTCTGGTAGCGCGTCAGCGCGCGGTCGAGCACCGCGGCATCGATCGCGGCAGCTGGCGCGAAGCTGTCGAAGCCGCAGCGGCGCATCAACGGCAGCTGATCGACCAGCACGTCGCCCTCGGCACGCAGTTCGCCGGTATAGCCCGCCTCGCGCAGCACCCGCGCCGCCGAATAGCCGCGCCCGTCGCGGAAGGTCGGAAAGCCGATCTCGATCAGCGCGATCCGGTCGAGATGGACGAGCAACGCGCGCGCATCCTCGCCGGCTTCGATCCGCACCGCGGTGGCGTTCGATTGGCCGAGGAACGATTCCAGCGTCACCGCAGGCTCGTCATGCGGCTCGTCGTCGCGGAAGCGCAGCAGCGTCTCGTCGGTGCCCGCCTCGTTGGCGATGTCATGCAGGGCCATAAATCGCCTCCTTGAAGGGTTCCATGCCGATGCGGCGATAGGTGTCGACGAAGCGCTCGCCCTGTTCGCGGTGCGCGAGATAGACGTCGGTGGCCTTTTCGACCGCGTCGACGACGCCGTCCTCCGAAAAGCCCGGGCCGGTGATCTTGGCGAGGCTGACGTCCTCGGCCCCCGAACCGCCGAACGACAGCTGGTAGTTTTCGAGGCCTTTCTTGTCGACGCCCAGGATGCCGATATGCCCGGCATGATGGTGGCCGCAGGCGTTGATGCAGCCCGAAATCTTGAGCTTCAGTTCGCCAAGCTCGCGCTGGCGATCGAGATCGGCGAAGCGCTCGGCGATCTTCTGCGCGACCGGGATCGAGCGCGCATTGGCGAGGCTGCAATAATCGAGGCCGGGGCAGGCGATGATGTCGCTGATCAGGTCGAGATTGGCCTCGGCCAGTCCCGCCTCGTGCAACGCCTGCCATACCGCATAGAGATCGGCCTTGCGGACATGCGGCAGCACGATGTTCTGCGCGTGGGTGACGCGCAGCTCGTCGAAGCTGTAGCGCTGCGCAAGGTCGGCCATCAGGTCGATCTGGTCGGCGCTGGCATCGCCCGGAATACCGCCCGCGGGCTTCAGGCTGATCGTCGCGATCGCATAGCCCGGCTGCTTGTGCTGCTTCACGTTCTGGTCGAGCCACACCGCGAAATCGGGATCGCTGCGATCGAGCGTGTCGGGTGCGTCGGCGGCGAATGCCGGCGGCGCGAAGAACGCCTTGATCCGCTCGAACTCGGCGACGGGCGGGTCGATCCCCAGCGCCTTGACCGCGACGAACTCTTCCTCGACCTGGCGGCGATATTCGTCAGCGCCGATCTCGTGGACCAGGATCTTGATCCGGGCCTTGTACATATTGTCGCGGCGGCCGTAGCGATTGTAGACGCGCAGGCACGCTTCGAGATAGCTCAGCAGGCCCGACAGCGGCACGAACTCGGCGATTTCGGTCGCGATCATCGGGGTGCGGCCCATGCCGCCGCCGACGAACACGCGCGCGCCATGCGCGCCATCGCGCTCGACAATCTCGATGCCGATATCGTGCAGCCGCATCGCGGCGCGGTCTTCCTTGGCGGCGATCACCGCAATCTTGAACTTGCGCGGCAGATAGCTGAATTCGGGGTGGAAGCTGCTCCACTGGCGCAGCAACTCGGCCCAGGGGCGCGGATCGGTAATCTCGTCGGCGGCGGCGCCGGCGAACTGGTCGGACGAGATATTGCGGATGCAATTGCCCGAGGTCTGGATCGCATGCATCTCGACCGTCGCCAGCTCGGCGAGGATGTCGGGCGTATCTTCAAGCTTGATCCAGTTGAACTGCAGGTTTTGCCGCGTGGTGAAATGGCCATAGCCGCGGTCGTATTTGCGCGCGATATGCCCCAGCATCCGCATCTGGCGGCTGTCGAGCGTGCCATAGGGGATCGCGACGCGCAGCATATAGGCGTGGAGCTGCAGATACAGGCCGTTCATCAGCCGCAGCGGCTTGAACTGGTCCTCGCTCAGCTCGCCCGACAGGCGGCGTTCGACCTGGTCGCGAAACTCGGCGACGCGGGTGTCGACCAAATTCTGGTCGTATTGGTCATATTGGTACATTTCAGATTACCCAGTTGCCCGCCGACGGATCGGCGGGTTTCAACGTCAGATCGGGGCGTATCGTTGGGCCGAGCGCGCGGACGCGGTCCTTGATATGCGCGGGGCGGGGGCCCTCGGGGGTAGCGGTCGCGTCGATCACATAGGGCACGTTGACGCGCCGCGCGGCCTCTTCCTGGCGCGCCAGTGCTTCGCCCGCCTCGCCGACATCGGCCGAGTCTTCCACGTGCCGCGACCAGCCCGAGCCGGTCCACCACACCACGTCGCCGGTCTTCAGATCATTGCCGGTCAGTATCTTCACGCAATATTCTCCGCCACTTTGGCCCAGCGCGCCAATTTGTCCTGCGCGTCCGACAGTTCGACCACTTCGCCCACCACGATGATCGCGGGGCTGGCCACCTGCTCGCGATCGACCATCGCGCCGAGATCGGCAAGCAAGGTCTTGAGCGCGCGGCTGCCTTCGCAGGTGCCGCGTTCGAGCACCGCCACCGGCATGTCGGGCGCGACGCCTTCGCCCATCAGCTTTTCCGCAATGTCGCTCGCGGTGGCGACGCCCATGTAGATCACCAGCGTGCGGCCCTGGCCCGCGAGCCCCGACCAGTCCTGATCGGCGAGCCCCTTGCACTGGCCCGCGACGAAGCTGACCGCGCTCGAATGATCGCGGTGAGTCAGCGGCAGCATCGCTTCCGCCGCGCAGCCCAGCGCCGCCGAAACCCCGGGGATGACCTCGACGCGAAGCCCCTCGGCGCGCACCGCCTCGACCTCTTCGCCGCCCCGGCCGAAGATGAAGGGGTCGCCGCCCTTGAGCCGTACGACGATCGCGCCAGTCTTCACGTGCGCGACGATCAGCGCGTTGATGCCGTCCTGCGGCACGGTGTGGCGCGCGCGCTTCTTGGCGACCGAGATGCGCTGTGCCCCGGCGGGCGCGAGATCGAGCACGCGCGGATCGACCAGGCCGTCATGAATGACGATATCGGCCATTCGCAACGCTTCGACCGCGCGAACGGTGAGCAGCCCGGGATCGCCGGGGCCGGCGCCGACCAGGATGACGCGTCCGCGCGCGGTAGGATCGAGGAGACTTGCCATGAAGGGTAAATGGTCGCTCGGCGGGATACGGGCAACCGATGTTGCTTTGGGGCGGGGGAAGGGATTCTTTCCCTCGCTTATTCCGCGTCGTCTTCCTCGGTCGGGATGCGGCGCTGCCAGACGATCGCGGGCAGGGCGATGCGTTGCCCCGCGCTGCCGTCCCATTCGACCGCGAACCCCGCCGTGCGCAAAGCGGCGCTCACCGCCTGGCCGACCGCCAGACCCTCGGCCGGATCGTCGCCCAGCGCACCGAAGGCAATCGCCAGCCCGTCGCCGTCGATCGCGCCTTCGACGTCCTGGCCGTGGAAGAAGCAATAGCCGTGATAGGTGCCCTCGGGCTCCTCGGCGACGACTTCGCGCACATCGTCATGCCCGTCGGCGATCGTGTAGCCGGCGTGCTGCAACGCGCAGATGCCGTCGTCGTGCAGCGCTTCGAACACCGCATCGAGCCGGTCGCAATCGGTTTGCGCGGGCCAACTCGCTTCGGCCGCCAGCTTCTCGGCGAAACTCGCATCGATCGCGGCACGCAGCGCCTCGACATCGTCGTCTGGCTCGACGATTTCCTCGAGCAACTCGCGCGCCTCGTCGATCGTGTAGAAGCCCGACCACGCCCATTTGCGGATCGAATCGAGCGCATATTCCTCGTCGGTCATCATGGTCCTTTAGCTGTCGCGCATGCCGATGCCGATGCTGCCGCGCGCCTGTTCGGCCTCGCTAGACACCACCGGAAAGGCGCAATAATCCGCCGCATAATAAGCGCTGGGGCGGTGGTTGCCCGACCAGCCGACCCCGCCAAAGGGTGCCGCCGACGACGCGCCGTTGGTCGGGCGGTTCCAGTTGACGATGCCGGCGCGGATATTCGCCCAGAACTGGTCGTATAATTTGGGGTCCTGGCTCACCAGGCTCGCCGACAGCCCGTAGCGGGTGTTGTTCGCCTCGGCGATTGCCGCCTCGAACGTATCGGTGCGGATCACCTGCAGGATCGGCCCGAACAGCTCGATATCGGGCCGTTCGCTCGCGCCGGTCATGTCGATGAGGCCGGGGGTGAGGAACGGGCGGCCCTCGATCGAGCGCTGAAGATAGCGGATCGGCCGGCCGCCGCTGGTCGACAGCGCCAGGAAGCTTTCGGTGAGCAGATCGGCGGTGTCGTTGTCGATCACCGGGCCCATGAACGGCTGCGGATCGGCATGCGGTTCGCCGATGATCAGCCGCCCGACCAGCTTGTTCACTTCCTCGACCAGCGGATCGTATAATTTGGCATCGACGATCAGCCGCCGCGCGGCGGTGCAGCGCTGCCCCGCGCTGGTGAAGGCCGATTGCACCACCACCACCGCGGCGGCGTAGAGATCGGGGGTCGACCACACCACGATCGGGTTGTTGCCGCCCATTTCGAGCGCGAGAATCTTCTCGGGCTTGTCGGCAAAGGCGCGGTTGAGCGCGAGGCCGGTGCGCGCCGATCCGGTGAACAAAAGCCCGTCGATATCGGGATGGCCCGCCAGCGCCTTGCCCTCCTCGGGGCCGCCGAGCAGCAGCCGCACGGTGTTTTCGGGCACGCCCGCGGCGCGATAGCAATCGATCAGGAACGCGCCGACCGCGGGAGTCTTTTCCGACGGCTTGAACACCACCGCATTGCCCGCGAGCAGCGCGGGGACGATGTGGCCGTTGGGCAGGTGCGCGGGGAAATTATACGGGCCAAGCACCGCGAGCACGCCGTGCGGCTTGTGCCGCAGCGCGAGCCGCGCTCCCATCTGCGCTTCGAGCCGCCGCTGCCCGGTACGCTCGGAAAAGGCGGTAACCGAAATATCGACCTTGGCGACGACGGTATCGACCTCGGTGCGCGCTTCCCACAGCGGCTTGCCGGTCTCGCGCGCGATCAGATCGGCAAAGGTCTCGTGCTTGCTGCGCACGACATTGGCGAAGCGGCGCAGCGTCTCGATGCGGAAGGCGAGCGGGCGCGCGGCCCATTCGGACCAGCCCGCGCGCGCGGCTGCAACCTCGGCATCGGCATCGCCCGCCACCCCCTGCCACAGCACTGCGCCGGTCGCCGGCTCGGTCGAAAAAAGGTCCTGTCCGGCCACTCGCACGCCTTCTTTATCTGGCAATCGCTGCTTCTGAGCGGCTTGTGCCGCAAATCGCGGCGCGTTTCCAGCGCAGTGGTTCGCGGCTTACGCCAGCGCTTCGCCCATCGCCCGGATCGCGGCGACCTTGGCGTGGAGCGGCGCCCAATCGTCGCGCTCGTCGATCGCCGCCCACAACGCCTCGACCTCCTCGATCGGCATTCCGCAGGCGGGGCCGGCCCAATGCGCATGATCGCGCGGCTTGCGCGGGGTGTAGCGCGCCAGCAATTCGCGGACCCCGGCAAAGCCTTCGCCATACTGGTCGGGCACCGTTCCGCCGAAGCTGTCGTGGAAGAACGGATCGATCGCGGTGCCGCACGCGACCAGCGCCTGTTCGAGCGCTTCAACCAGTGCCGCATCGCTGGCATCGTCGAGCGGCGCCACGCCCAGCCGCCACAGCATCGCGCCCACGATCTCGATCCGGTAGCGCTCGGCGAAGCGGTCGAGCTCGGCAATCAGCGGCGGCGCTTCGCTGACGGTGCGCAGCGCGACCGCGAGCTGCATGCAGTTCCAGTGAATCGCCTCGGGCTGACGCCCGAAGGCGTAGAGCCCGGCATGGTCGAAATAGGCGGCGGTGAAGCTCGGGTCCCAGCTTTGCGCGAAACGCCACGGCCCGTAATCGAAGCTCTCGCCGGTGACGTTGATGTTGTCGGTGTTGAGCACGCCATGGACGAACCCTGCCGCCAGGTAGCTCGCCGCCAGCCGCGCGGTGCGATCGACGACATGACCGAGCAGCCGTGCCGCGGCGTCCTTGCCCGTATCCTCGCGATAATAATGACGCAGCACATAAGCGACCAGCGCTTCCATATGTTCGGCGTCGCGCAGATAGGCGAGCCGTTGGAAGGTGCCGATGCGGATATGCCCGTGGCTGAGGCGCACGAGCACCGCCGAGCGGGTGGGCGAGGGCTCGTCGCCGCGTTCGAGCGCCTCGCCGGTCTCGATCACCGACAAGGTGCGCGAGGTTTCGACGCCGAGCGCCTCGAGCATCTCGGTCGCGAGGATTTCGCGCACCGCGCCCTTCAGCGTCAGCCGCCCGTCGCCAAAGCGGCTCCAAGGGGTCTGCCCCGATCCCTTGGTGCCGAGGTCCATCAGCCGCCCGGCATCGTCGCGCAGCTGCGCGTAGAGGAACCCGCGCCCGTCGCCGATATCGGGATTATACTGCCGGAACTGGTGCCCGTGATAGCGCAGCGCCAGCGGGGTATCGAGGCTGCCCGGCAACGGTGCGAACCGTCCTAGATGCGCGATCCAGTCGGCATCGCTCCAATGATCCAGCCCTATGCCGACGGCAGCACGATCGTTGCGGAAGCGCAATATCGTCTGCGGAAAGTCGGCGCCCTGCACCGGATCGTAGAACGCGTCGCCCAGTTCGAGGATCGCGCGTTCGGGTCGTGCTTGCGTGTCATCGGCCATCCGGCGATATGGGTGGCGATGGCCGCTTCGCGCAACCTTGCCCGCTACACCGATGCCTATTGGTGGTCGAATGACGGGCTCCGCCTGCATTATCGCGACTATGCCGGTCCCGCCGACCGGCCCGCGATCCTGTGCATCCCCGGCCTCACGCGCAACGCGCGTGATTTCGAGGGCGTCGCCGAACGGCTCGCGGGCGACTGGCGGGTGATCGCGGTCGATCTGCGCGGGCGCGGCGAAAGCGCCTATGCGCGCGATCCGATGACCTATGTGCCGCTGACCTATCTGCAGGACATCGGCCGGCTGGTCGACGAACTCGCGCTCGACAGCGTGATCGCGTTCGGCACCTCGCTCGGCGGCATCCTGACGATGCTGCTTGCGGCGGCGGGGCGGCCGAAGCTGGCGGGCGCGCTGCTCAACGATGTCGGGCCGGAGCTCGACCCGCGCGGGCTGGCGCGGATCCGCGGCTATGTCGGCAAATCGTCGCAATATCCGACCTGGATGCACGCCGCGCGGACGATCGCCGAGCATAATGCCGACGTCTATCCCGAATATGGCATCGAACAATGGCTGGTGATGGCCAAGCGGCTGTACAAGCTCACCTCGGGCGGGCGGATCGTCCCCGATTACGACATGAAGATCGCCGAGCCCTTCCGCCTGCCGGGCAACGAGGCGGGCCCCGACATGTGGGGCGCCTTCCGCCAGCTGAAGCAGGTGCCGACGCTGCTGGTGCGCGGCGAGGCGTCGGACATATTGGCGGCGGGGGTGGCCGAGCGGATGCTCGCCGAATTGCCGCAGGGCGAGCTGGTGACGGTACCGGCGACGGGGCATGCGCCGACGCTGGACGAGCCCGAGGCGGTGGCGGCGATCGACCGGCTGCTGGCGAGAATCCCCCTCCCGGTTGCGGGAGGGGCTAGGGGAGGGCCTGTCGAACCAGCCGCTTCGGAGACAGTCCCTCCCCCGACCCCTCCCGCAAGCGGGAGGGGGGAAGAACGCCCCGACCTCCTGCTTTGACCGCCCCCGTCCATATCCTCCACCTCCATTCGTCGTTCGCGCTCGGCGGCAAGGAGGCACGCGCGGTGCGGTTGATGAACGCGTTCGGCCCCGCCGCGCGGCACACGATCGTGTCGGGCATGCCGGGCGAATTCGGCGCGCGTGCAGCCATCGCACCGGGCATCGCGTACGAGATCGCGCAAGACCCGCCGCCGCTCACCGGCAAGCCCTCGGTCGCGCGCTACGAGGCGATCGCCGGCTTCATGCGCCGCTTCGATCTGGTGCTGACCTATAATTGGGGCGCGATCGACGGGGTGATGGCCAAGCGGGTCTTTCCCAAGGGCGCGCCGCCGGTCGTCCATCACGAAGACGGCTTCAACAGCGACGAGGCCAAGGGTCTCAACCGGATGCGCAACGCCTATCGCCGGATGGCGATGGGGGTGGCGCATGCGATGGTGGTGCCCTCGCACCGGCTCGAGGACATCGCGCTTAAGATTTGGAAACAGCCGCGCGATCGGGTGCACCGCATCCCCAACGGCATCGCGCTCGCCAATTATTACGCCGAGCCCAAGCGCAATGCGATTCCCGGCTTCCGCCCCAAGGGCCGTCGCCCGGTGGTCGGCACGCTCGCGGGGCTTCGCCCGGTCAAGGACCTGCCGCTGCTGGTCCGCGCGGTCGGCGGCATCCCGCTCGACACCGAATTGGTGATCGTCGGCGAAGGCCCCGAGCGCCAGACGATCGTCGATGCGGCCGAGGCGATGTTCATGGAAGACCGTGTCCACCTGCCCGGCTTCCTGCGCGATCCGCACAAATATATGGGGCTGTTCGACGTCTTCGCGCTGTCGTCGCAAAGCGAGCAGCAGCCGATCTCGGTGATCGAGGCGATGGCGACCGGCTTGCCGGTGGTCGCGCCCGATGTCGGCGACATCCGCCACATGGTCTCGGAGGAGAACCTGCCCTATATCAGTCCCGATAGGCACGAGGTGCATCTGCGCGATCGGCTGGCGATCCTGGTGCAGAACCCCGAGCTTCGCGCGCGGATCGGCAACGCCAACCGGATCAAGGCCGCGCAATTGTTCGACGAACAGGCGATGATCGCCGCGTATCGCGAATTATATAGCGCGGCGATGCGTCGCCCGGGTGTGTTAGGACCGTAACTTTAACTCGCCAGCCTCGGCTGGTCCCGCTAACGCGCGCCCGGTATTTTGCGCGCAGATATATCGCCTGGAGGAAGTTTTGTTCAAAGGCCTGTCGCCGATCGTGTATAATGGCCGCGAGGTTTGGCCTCTGGTCGAGGGTGGAAAAGGGGTAGCTGCTACCAACCATGCATCGGCGGGCGCCTGGGCCGCTGCCGGTGGCATCGGCACCGTGAGCGCGGTCAATGCCGACAGCTACGACCCCGACGGCAAGATCATTCCACAGGTCTATCGCGCACTAACGCGCCGCGAGCGCCACGAAGAGCTGATCGAATATGCGATCGAAGGCGCGGTCCAGCAGGTCGAGCGTGCCTATGAGATCGCCGATGGCAAGGGCGCGATCAACATCAACGTGTTGTGGGAAATGGGCGGCGCGCAGCGCATCCTGCACGGCGTGCTCGATCGTACCCGCGGCAAGGTGGCGGGCGTCACCTGCGGCGCGGGGATGCCCTACAAGCTCAGCGAGATCGCGGCGTCGTACAACGTCCATTATCTGCCGATCGTCAGCTCGGGCCGCGCGTTCAACGCGCTATGGAAGCGTGCTTATTCGAAGGCAGCCGAATGGCTGGCCGCGGTGGTGTACGAGGATCCCTGGCTCGCCGGCGGGCATAACGGCCTGTCGAACGCCGAAGACCCGCTGAAGCCACAGGACCCCTATCCGCGCGTGAAGGCGCTGCGCGACGTCATGCGCGAAGGTGGTATTCCCGACAGCACGCCGATCGTGATGGCGGGCGGCGTCTGGTATCTGCGCGACTGGAGCGACTGGATCGACAATGACGAACTCGGCGCGATCGCCTTCCAATACGGCACCCGCCCGCTGCTGACGCAGGAAAGCCCGATCCCCGAGGGGTGGAAGGCGCGGCTGATGGGGCTCGAGCCCGGCGACGTGCTGCTCCACCGCTTCTCGCCCACCGGCTTTTATTCCTCGGCGGTGCGCAATCCGTTCCTGCGCAACCTGGAGATGCGCTCGGAGCGGCAGATCGCCTTTTCGACGCAGGAAGCCGGCGACCATGTGTTCCAGCTCGACGTCGGCGTGAAGGGCAAGAATTTCTGGGTCACCCGCAACGACCTGCTACGCGCGCGCGAATGGTTCGGCCTCGGCTTCACCGATGCGCTCAAGACGCCCGACAATACCCTGGTGTTCGTGACGCCCGAGGAAAAGGGCGTGATCCGCAAGGACCAGGCCGATTGCATGGGCTGCCTCAGCCACTGCGCCTTCTCGTCGTGGAAGGACACCGAGACGAATTCGACCGGCCGGCTCGCCGACCCGCGCAGCTTCTGCATCCAGAAGACGCTGCAGGACATCGCGCATGACGGCCCCGTCGAGCAGAACCTGATGTTCGCCGGCCACAACGCTTATAACTTCAAGAAGGACCCGTTCTATTCGAACGGCTTCGTTCCCAGCGTCAAGCAGCTGGTCGATCGCATCCTGACCGGCGACTGAGCTGCGACAGGCTTCCGGGGCGCGATCGACGCGCCCCGGTGCTTGCGATTATTTTCCCGGTTCCAGCACGACCAGCGACACGCCGGTACGCGGCAGCGTAAGGTCGAGCGTCGCGCCGTTTCGCTGCATCGTGATCGACGGGCCGGCGATGCTCGCCAGCTCGCCCGCCTTGAGCAATTCGGCGCGCTGCGGATTGGTCGGCGCCAGCGGCGACCCCATCTTTAGCCACGCGGCATAGCTGTTCGAATGCGTGCGATCGACGCGATATTGCGTCACGCGCGGGTTGCGGCGCAGCGCTACGGGCAGGTTGGCGACCGCGAGGCGGACCGCGGCGTCGGGGCCGGGGCGATCGTCGTCATGATAATGCCAGACCAGCATCGCCAGCCGATTGCCGTCGATCGCGGCGATGCTGCCGATATCGGGCGCGCCGCGGACGCCATTGGCGAGCACGTCGTCGAGCGCGCGTTGCTGATCCGAGACCGCGGGCACCACGCGCCCTTTCAGCATCGCGAACATCTTGAAGACGTTCATCACCGGCAGGTCTATGCCGCCCGAGGTAAGCTGGCGGAACCCCGCGAACGGCGCCTGGTCCTCGAACTCGAACGCCCAGGTGAGGATGCCCTCAAGGTTCAGCCCGCGCCGCTGCGCCAATTGCTGCAGCCGCACGAACGAGGCGACGGTGTAGCTCGAATACATCGTGCCGTTGCGATAGGCATTCGCTGGCCCCTGGCACGCCGCGCAGCCCTCGGGGTCGGCCTCGCCGATGATGATCGGCTTCTTCCGGAACACTGGGTCGGCGGCGATCTGCGCATATTCGTTCTCGGCGGCCTTGAGCTGGGTCGACAGCCCCATGCGGACATATTGCCCTGCGCCTTCGCCCACCAGTTCGGGATTGCCCTTTGCGTGGAACGACACGAAGTCGGTCGGGGTACCCGCCTGCTGCACATGCTGCATGAAGGCGGTGAGATATTGGTCGCCCGTGCCGGCGATGTCGGGCCCGCCGACGCGCGCTTCGGGCAGCGCGCGGCGCACACCGCGGATCGCCGAATCGTGCAGCCGGAAGAATTCGGCCTGGGTGCCGCCCCAATAATATTGCGGCAGATTGGGCTCGTTCCAGGTCTGGAAATACCAGCTCGCGACTTCGGCGCGGCCATAGCGCTCGACGCAATGCAACACCCATTGGAAGATCAGTTCTTCCCATTTGGCATAGTCGGTCGGCGGATAGGCCCAGCCGGTGCGCAGGCTGCCGCTGCCCGGGCGCCAGTCATGCTGATAGGGCTTGGGCTTCGACGACAGCGCCTCGGGCATGAAGCCGATCTCGACATAGGGCTTCACCCCGCGTTCGCGATAGGTGTCGAAGATGCGGTCGACGATCGTCCAGTCGTAACGCGGACGTCCCTGCGCATCCTCGGTATAGGCGTTGGTCGACCCCCATTTGAGCGCCGCAGTGCCGTCGCCCGTCGTCAGCAGATTGTGCGTGCGAAAATAGACGCGGTCGGGCGCCAGCCCGCCGAGCGTCGCCAGCGTCGTTCGCCCGTCCTTCATCGTCGCGTAATTGGGCTCGTCGGCGCCGAAGAAGCGCCACACCGGATCGACCGGCGCGCCGGGGCTACCAGCGTCGACCGCGATCGATACCGGGATCGCCGCTGCTTGCGCCGGGGCAGGGGGCGGGGTGCGTCGTTCCTGCGCAGGGCCGGCGGTGGCGGCGACCAGCGCGAGCGCGGCGGACGCGGCCTTGAGTGTGCGGCGCATCAGCGCACCATCGCCGCATCGGCCCACACGACCGCGGCGGGGTTGCGCGTATCGCCGCCGGCGCCGCGCGCGACCAGTTCGACGATCCGCACGCCCTTCACATCGGCGCTGAGCGGCTGCGCCGCCTCGCCGAAGCGCATCGGTCGCGACCGTGCGAGCAGCTTGCCGTCGCCATAGACTTCGAAGCGGACGCCCGCCGTCGCGGCATCGCTCGAATCGTCGACGCCTACCGACGCGGTGAAGCGCGCGAAGCCGTTGTTGCGCACCTCCATCCGTGATCCCGTCAGCACGCCGAGCCCGGTATCGTAGTTGCGCGCCGCGACGCGGAGCACCTGGCCATAGACCGCGCGATCGGCCTGCGCGCCGCCCCAGCCCGAATATTGCGCATGCTCGCCGGGCCCGCGCGTGCCGCGCCAATGCGTGACGGACTGATGGATCGTCGGATCGACGCGCGGTGCGACGACGCCGTCGACCGCCGGATTGACGTTGCCCGGCTGCTCCGAAAGGAACAGCCCGTTCGGCAGCCGCCGGGTGCCGCTGGTGCGGAACACCAGGGTTTCGTGCGGCGCCAGCTTGAAGCCCTGTTCGCCGGTGAAGCTGCTGCGCTTGCCGCTCCACAGGTCGGTCAGCGCGACCGGGGCGTCCTCGCGATATTTGAGCTGTGCGGCGGTCAGATGCACTTCTGCCGGCTCGGCGCTGCGGTTGAACAACGCCACCGCCTTGCCGCCATCGGCGAGCGTCTTGACCAGGAACTGCACATCCTCGGACTGGTAGGCGATCACCGCCTGGTTGCCCGCCGGATCCTGGTTGAGCGCGACGATCTGCGCGTTGCCGAAGATCGTGCGCTGCGCCGCGGTCAGCTTGCGCAGGTCATAGCCGATGATGAGCGGCGAATTGATCATCGCCCAAAGCGAGAAATGCGACCGCGCCTCGGTCAGATGGTCGGCATCGAAATCGCCGGTGCCGACATAGAGCATGTCGGCGTCGTTCCACGATCCCGGTTGCGCGTAGAGCGGGCGGGTGATCGCGGTATCGAGGTTGGTGAGCATCCGCCCCCAATGCGGCGAGATGTCGTCGCTGGTGCGCGAGCTGTTGCCCAGATCCTTGCCCCAAGCGCGGACGTCGGCCGATCCCCACAGGCACAGCGAAAAGACATAGTCGCCGCCGGGCCGGTGGCGCTGGAGCGCGGTGCCGACCGACTGGTACAGCGCCTTGACCGCGCCGACATCGGTGCGGCCGAGCGATTGCATGTCGATGATCGGCGGCAGCGCGCGGTACATCCCGCTGCGCACGCGTTCGGCATCGGCGGGCAGCCCTCGCACCCCGCAGCCGTCGACCTTGATGAAATCGAACCCCCATTCGCGGAAGAACAGGCCGATGTCCTGGTCGACATGGCCGTACAGCCCCACTTCGCGCTCCTGCACGCTGCCTTCGGGCTGGTTTTTGAAATCGGGGGTGTAGATCTGGCCGCAGCTGTTGCGGCCGATATCCGAATAGATTCCCGCCTTCAGCCCCATCGCATGGATCTTGTCGGTAAAGGGGCGAAAGCTGGTGTCGGTGCTGCCGGGCTTGCCCGCCGAGGGGAATTTGTCCGAGCGGATCACCAGCCGGCCATCGGTCTGCCGCCGCTTGAGCCACCAGCCATCGTCGATGTTGACGTAGCGATAGCCAAGCCGCGACAGCCCGGTATCGACCAGCACGCGCGCCGATGCGAGGATCTTCTCTTCGTCGATGTCGCTGTTGAAGGCGTTCCAGCTGTTCCACCCCATCGGCGGCACCGGTGCCTGCCCGTCGGTATTCGCCGACCAGCGACCGCTGGGGGCCAGCGGATCGGCGGCGGCTGCGGGGGTAGGGGCAACCGGTGCGCGCGGCGCATCGGGCGCCGCCGCCAGCATCACCGGCAATACCGCGATAAGCCACAGGCGGTTGGTCTTGATGGTCACGGCTGGGTCTCCGTCAGATGCTTCGAAAAGAAGGGCATCACATGATCCTGGAAGCGTTCGGCGACATGGCTGACATGGTCGCCCGAATAGATCTGGAAGCTGTTGGCGATGCCATAGCGATCGAGCGCGGCGTGGAGCTTGGCGGCATCGTCCTTCAGCCCGTCGCGATCGCCGACATCGATCGCGATCGCGGCATAGCGGCGCAGATTGCCGACATATTGGTCGAGCATCGCCAGCGGCGCGTTGGCGGCCCAGCGCGCGAGCACGTCGGGCTGCACCTTGCCGTCCTTGACCGGCAGGTCGAGATAGAGCGGCGCGCGCGTCGGATTGGGCGACCACGCCGCCGCGCTCGCCAGTTGCGCCCGCAACATGAAGGGCAGCTTCGCCGAGTCCGCGGGCGTCTTGACGTTCTCGAGCGCCGCCATCGCCGCCGGGTCGATCGTCGCGGCATTGCGCGGCGACAGGCAGCACGGGCTCATCATGTAGAGCGCGCCGAAGACGTCGGGATGCTTGAAGCCGATCCGCGTGGTGCCGTATCCGCCCATCGAATGCCCCGCCAACCCGCGGCTGCGGCGGTCGGCGATCGTGCGATAGTTGGCGTCGACATAGGCGACCAGGTCGCGCGCGATGAACGCCTCGAAATCGCCCGTCGTGAGCGAGCTCGAATACATCGATCCGTTGTGGACGGTCTTGCTGTCGGGGAAGACGACGATCATCTCGCCCGCGCCCTTGGCGAAGGCGCCCTCGATCGCCTGCGGCACCTGGATTTCCTTGGTCCATTGCTCGGCGCCGATCGAATAGCCGTGCAGCGCGTAGAGCACACGGTAGCGGCGCGCGGGATTGGCGGCATAGCCGGGGGGCAGCACCACCAGGACGTCGCGATCGACGCTTTCGCCCGCGAGATTGCCCGCGATCGCCGCCGAGCGGACCTTGATCCGATCGACCGTCACCGCGCGGGCGCCGGGCACCGCGGCGAGCTTCTTGGTATCCACCTGCGCCTGTGCCGGTGCCGTCAGGCACAGCCCGAGCAGCGCCGCGCTCATCGCCAATCCGGTCCTCGTCGTCGATCGCATCGTCCGTCCCCCTCGTTGCTTCATTGCCGTATCAGCCGCGCGCCGGTCAGCGTGACCCGCTCCTTCACCGCCAGTTCGATGACGCGCCGCTCGCTTCCCAGCCGCACGGTCCGTGTCCCCGGCCGGTCGGCGACCAGCGTCAGCCGATCGAGCTTGCCCGCCCGCCACGCCAGATCGACGCGGCAGCGGCCGCGCGCGCGAAGCCCGGTAACGCTGCCCTGCGGCCACGCGGCAGGGAGCGCGGGAAGCACATGGATCACCTCGCCCTCGCTCTGCATCAGCATCTCGGCGATCGCGCGCGCGCCGCCGAAATTGCCGTCGATCTGGAAGGGCGGGTGCGCGTCGAACATGTTGGGATAGGTGCGCTCGGGGCCGAGCAGGAAGCGAAGGATGCTGTGCGCATGCTCGCCGTCGCGCAGCCGCGCCCACAGATTGATCCGCCACGCGGTCGCCCATCCGGTAGCCTCGTCGCCGCGCTGTTCGAGCGTGCGACGCGCTGCCGCGGCGAGCGCAGGCGTTCGATCGAGGTCGATCTGCGCGCTGGGGAACAGGCCGTACAAATGCGAGACGTGGCGATGCAGCGGTTCGGGCGCCCCCGCGTCCCAATCTTCCTGCCACTCCTGCAACTGGCCCTGCGCGCCGATCCGGTCGGGGGCGAGCCGCGTGCGTGCCGCCGCGAGCTCACGCGCGAAATCGGCGTCACGGCCCAGGATCGCGGCGGCGCGCGCGGTCTGGTCGAACAGGTCGCGCAGGATCTGCTGGTCCATCGCCGGCCCGGCGCAGACCGCGACGCCCTTGTGATGCTCGTTCTCGGGCGAGATCGAGGGGCTGGTCATCAGTCGCCCGCTCGCCGGATCGGTCACCAGCGTGTCGAGGAAGAACATGCAGGCGCCCTGCAGCAGCGGATAGATCGAGGCGAGGAACGCCGGGTCGCGGTTATAGTCGTAATGGTCCCACAGATGCGTGCACAGCCACGCGCCGCCGGTCGGCCACAGCCCCCATTGCGCGCCGTCGATGGGCGCGGTCGCGCGCCACAGATCGGTATTGTGATGCGTCACCCAGCCGCGCGCGCCGTACATGTCGCGCGCGGTTTTCGCGCCAGTCACCGCGAGATCGCGCACCATCGCCACCAGCGGCTCGACGCATTCGGGCAGCGCCAGCGGCTCGGCGGGCCAATAGTTCATCTCGGTATTGATGTTGATCGTGTATTTGGATTCCCAGGCGGGCTTGTTGCTGTCGTTCCAGATGCCCTGCAAGTTCGCGGGCTGGGTGCCCGGTCGCGACGAACAGATCAGCAGATAGCGGGCATAGGCGAAGTAGAGCGCCGCCAGCGCGGGATCGTCGCGCTGCTGCGCGGCGACGATGCGCTTGTCGGTGGGCAAGGCGGCGCCGGGGCTGTCCCCCAGATCGAGCGCGACCCGGCGATAGAGCCTGCGGTGTTCGACCGCGGTCTCGTCGGCTAGACGCTCGAAGGGGCGAGTCGAAGCATCGGCGATCTGCGCGGCGACGATCGCCTGCGGATCGCCGCCGACATCGTCGAAGCGGCGAAAGCTGGTGGCGATCGCGACCAGGATGGTGACGGTATCGGCGCCGCGCACGCGCAGCGTGGCGCCCTCGCGCGTCAACTCGCCGCCACCCGGCACGACGCGAACCTGCGCCGCGAAGCGCAGCGCTCCGGGTATCCCCTCGGCGGTGCCGTTAACGCCCGTCAGCACCAGTCGATCGCCCTGCGCCGCCACGGTGGCGGCGTGCGGCGTGGTCAGCGCGATTTCGAGGTCGATCGCGCCGCGCCGATCCGCCGTTAGCTGCACCGCGATCACCTGCCTCGTCGGCGAGGCGATCACCCGGCGGACATAACCGACCCCACCCGCGGTGAAGCTGGTCGTCGCCATAGCCGCATCGAGGTCGAGCTCGCGGTGATAGGCCGAGGCTTCGCCCAGCGGCATCCGCAGCTCGAGGTCGCCCACCGTCTGGTAGGGCATCTGCTTGAGCGGCTTGGCCATCACCCGCTGGTTGGCCAGCGCCTGCGCCTCGGCATGGCGCCCCGCCGCGATCAGCGCGCGCACCTCGGGCAGCGCCGCCTTGGCATCGGGATTGACCGGGTCATAGGGCCCACCCGCCCACAGGGTATCCTCGTTGAGCTGCAGCCGCTCGTTCGCGACTCCGCCGAACACCATCGCCCCCAACCGGCCGTTGCCGATCGGAAGCGCCTGCGTCCATTCGGTCGCGGCGGCTTCGTACCAGAGCCGATCGGTGCGCGGTGTCGGTTGCGCCGACTGGGCAAGCGCCTCGGGCAGCGCGAGCACCGCCGACGCGCCGACCGATCCTTTGAGCAGCGCACGCCGCGTCGGCTGGTCGCCGGCGCGCGTCACGTGCGGTTGGCCTTCGAGTTCAGCTTCGGCAAATTGCCCTCCCCAATTCGGTCGCGATGCGCTCCCGCCGGGGCACCGTCGCGCGCAAGAAAGCCAAATTGTCCGAGTTAAGCAAGGAAATCCGGCGCAGCGCCTACTGCCGGCCCTGCGATTCCATCGTGTAGGCATGGCCGCCCGAGGGGTAGGGATTGACCGCGACGCGCGTGCCCATCTGCCCTTCGGGCCCGCCGAAGCTCGCGCGATGCCAATGGCCCTGCGGTGCCGAGATGACGTCGCCGGCTGCCGCGGTGAACACCGGCTGGCCTTCGACCTGCAGCGTCACATTGCCCTCCATCACGAACCAGAATTCGTCATAGCCGACATGGAAATGTCCCAGGTTCGACGCGGGCGGAGTGGGGGTGGCGCGACCGCGGATGTTGTTCACGAACAGATGCTGGTCGGCGATGAAGGCGCTGGCGCGCGCGCCGCCTTCGACGACGTCGCCATAATAATCGAGGAAGGGTTTCCCGCGCTCGCCGATCGGGCCGGGGCCGCCGGTGACGATGCGGCGGTCATAGGCCCAGCCCGCCGCCTTGGGCGCTGCGTTCGTCGTGTCGAGCGGATAGAGCGGCATGTCGCTCGCGGCGTTGATCTGGAAATACAGCGCGGGCTGGCTGCCGAGCGTCTCGATCGTGAAGGGGACGCGGAAGGGGATGTCGATCTCGAACCCCTTGCGCGCGGTGAAGGGCGGCTGGCCGTCGAGGCTGACGCGCACTTCGCCTTCCCAGACGATGATCGCGGTACGGTTGTCCGAATAAGCGAGCGACGGCGTCTTCTGGCCGGGCGCGAGCTGGTGCCAGTCGGCGACCAGGTCCTTGTTGCGGATGATCGGCTGGGTCCAGCTGGCCTTGCCGCGGTGCATCGCCTTGGCGTCGGCGAGCTGCCAGCGTGGGCGATTGGGGGCTTGCCAGGGGGTGTACGGCGTCTTCTTCGGTACCCAGGCGGCGAGCGGCGGCGGCGGCGGCGGGGCGGGGCGCGCGGCCTGCGGCTGTGCGGGGGTGGTCTGCGCTGACACCGCGACGGCGGTCGGCAGCAGCATCGCGCCGACGATCAGATGGATTTTATTGAACGGCACAAGTTTCTCCTAAACGGCGGACCATTTCATGGTCTCTGGGGGGAAGCCACGGTCAAGCCGGGGCCAGGGTGATTTCGGGATCGGGCGCAGCCGATGCGGGCTCGATCGCGCGGCGCGGATCGACGATGGCCCAGGCGATCGTGCCGACCAGCACGATTCCCGCGCCGGTGCCGAACGCCGCGACCCAGCCATATTGCGCCGCGATCCACGGCGTGAGCGAAGAGGTGATCGCCCCGCCCAATTGGCAGCCGACGTTCATCAGCCCCGACACCACCCCGGTATGCTGCCCGGCAATGTCCGCCGCCGCCGACCAGAAGCTGCTCTGCGACAGGTAGATCGCGCCGCCGCCCATCGCGAGCACCAGCACCGCCAGCGGCGCATTGTCGACGCGCGAGCCGATCAGCAGGAAGATGCCGGTCAGCACGAACGCCACCATCGCCAGCCCCGATCGCCCGGCATATAGCCCGCGCCGCTTCGAGATAGCATCGTTGAGCACGCCGCCGAGCAGGCACCCCGCGGTCATCGCCAGGAAGGGCGCCATGCCGAAGATCGCGCTCGACTTGAGGTCGAGCCCGCGCGCTTCGGCGAGGTAGATGAAGAACCAGCTGAAGAAGATCCAGATGACATAGCCGAAGGCGAAGTAGCTGAGGAACAGCCCCCAGACGTTGCGGCTCGACAGGATCGCCTTCCACGGGATCGCCACCTGCGCGCCCAGTGAGGCCGCGGGCAGGCCCGCCTGGATATGCGCCAGCTCGGCGGCATCGACGCGGTCATGTTCCTCGGGCCGGTCGCGTGCCATCGCGTACCAGATCGCGGCGGCGATCAGGCCGATCGCAGCGCAGACATAGAAGGACGCGCGCCAGCCGGCGAACAGGATCACCGCGGTGATCAGCGGCGGGGTCAGCCCCGATCCGGCGCCGACGCCGGCGAAGATCAGCCCATTGGCCTTGCCGCGCTCCTGGACGGGCACCCAGCGCGAGATGAATTGGCTGCTCGAGGGATAGACCGCCGCCTCGCCGATGCCGAGCGCGAAGCGGACGATCACCAGCATCAGGATCGCGTTCTGGCCGTCGGGTGGCACCAGCGCGGTGGCGACGCTGAACAGCCCCCACCATACCAGTGCCCAGGTCAGCAGCTTGCGCGGGCCGTAGCGCGCGGCGAGCCATCCGGCGGGGACCTGGAACGCGGCATAGCCCAGCAGGAACGCGCTGAAGACCCAGCCTAGCCGGGTCTGGTCGATGCCATATTCCTGGCGCATCTGGACGCCCGCGACCGAGATGTTGGTGCGATCGAGGAAGGCGACCGCGCTGATCAGGAACAGCAGGAATACCAGCTGCACGCGTACCCGGGAGCGTTTGCCCGCCACCATGATCTACCTCCCCAGTCCCCGCGTTGATCCGCGAAATATCCTATATGATTCGTTTCTATGCTGGTTATACTGGCGCGTAAAGGCCGGACAGGCACAAATAGGGGAGGGGTGGATGCGGCGTTCGACTCTGGGTTCGACACTCGCACTGGCGACGCTTGCGATCGCGCAGGCTGCGGCCCCCGCCGCCGCACAGACACTGGCGCAGCGGATCGGCCGCACCGACCCCGCCGAGATGCGCGAGCTTCCCGCGGTCCATGGCGGCGCTGGGAAGATGCAGTTCCAGCCCTTGCTCGGCACCGACGCGGTGCGCAGCAATCTGGTTTTCGTCCATCGCGGCGTCATCCTGCCCAAGAGCGGCATTGGCCAGCATTATCACCATCAGGGCGAGGAGATGTTCGTCATCCTCGATGGCGAGGCGCAGTTCACGATCGACGGGCGTACCGCGACGCTCGCCGGGCCGGCTGCGGTGCCCGACCTGTTGGGGCATGCGCACGGCATCTACAACGCCACCGACAAGCCGCTGCAATGGCTCAACATCAATGTCGGCCTGGCCAAGGCGTACGACAAGTTCGACCTGAACGACCCGCTCGACAACGCTACGCTCGATCGGATCCCGCAGTTCGTCTCGCTGCGGCTCGACCGCGCGCTGCTCAAGCCCGTCGCGGCGATGGACGGCGGCGCCGGCACGGTGCGCTATCGCCGCGCGCTGGGGCCGGCGGTCTTTTCGACCGCCTGGAGCTTCGTCGATCACCTGCTCGTGCCGCCCGGCGCCAGCGTCGGCAGCGCGTCGACCCCGGGAATGAGCGAAGTCCTCTACGTCGTATCGGGCGCGGGCGAAGTGACGGTGGCGGGCGAGACCGCGCCGATCGCGGCAGGCGACGCGGTGCCGATCGACATCGGCGAGGCGCGCGCGATCCGCGCCACCGGCGCCGCGCCGCTCGAGCTGATGGTGATCGGCATCGCGCAGGATCTGGCCACCAAGGCCGACTATGTCGCGCGCCAGCAACGGCCGCGCTGAGGAAAGGAATGCCATGCAACGACGAAATCTACTGAAACTGCTCGCGCTTGCCGGCATCGGCGCCGGCACCGGAGCCGCCACCGCCGCGATGCCCCAGGGCGCGGCGAAGCCCGCCGCGCGCAAACCGATCGTGCTCTATTGCGACCTCGCGATCGACCCGGCGCGCGAAGCCGAGATGCTCGATCATTTCCACCGGCGCTTCCGCCCCGCCGCCGAAAGCTATCGCGGGCGCGGCTTCCTCGACCTCAAGATGCTCAAGCTGCGCAACGTCATCCAGGGCGGCCCCGCGCCCGCGCCGGGCATCAATTATCGCTTCCAGCTGACCTATGAGAGCGAGGAGCAGCGCCAGGTGTGGGCGGGGTCCGATCTCCACCAGCAGGTCTGGCCGCTGATCGAGAATACCGTGCTCAACCGGGACTATCTGGTCCTGCTCACCGACGCTGTTTGAGGAGCCTGCTGATGCATCCCATCGCCACCGCCGTCGTTGCAGCCTTCGCAGTGTTCGCCCCAGCCGCTGCGCAGGAGCCCGCCCGCACCGCGCGGATCGAGCGGATCGATCCCGCGCTCGACACGCTGATCGCCGCCGACGCGCCGATCGAGCGCGTCGCCACCGGCTTCGGCTTCACCGAAGGCCCGCTGTGGCATGACGGGAAATTATGGTTCTCCGACGTGGTCGGCGACAAGTTGCGCACCGTCGATCGCGCGGGCAAGGTGACCGAATTGCTCGCCAATTCGGGCGGGCTGGCCAACCCGCCCGCGGGCGCGAGCATCGGCTCGAACGGGCTCATCCCCGATCGCGACGGCAGCGTGCTGATGGCGCAGATGGGCGCGCGGCAAATCGTCCGCGTCGATGCCGCGGGCAAGGTCACGCCCTTCCTGTCGGCCTATCAGGGCAAGCGGCTCAACAGCCCCAACGACCTCGTCTACGCCCCCGACGGCGCCCTCTGGTTCACCGATCCGCCCTTCGGGCTGTTCAACGGCATGGACAAGGATCCCAAGAAGGAACTGCCGAATAATCCGGTGTTCCGCTACGCCGGTGGCAAGCTCGACGCGGTCATCACCGATCTGAAGCTGCCCAACGGCATCGGCCTCTCGCCCAAGGGTGACACGCTCTACATCGCCGATTACGGGCAGGCGACGATTTTCGCCTACAAGGTCGCACGCGACGGCGCGGTTTCCGACCGGCGCAGCTTTTTCACCTTTCCCAAGGGGCCGGGCGGCGGGGCGGACGGGCTCAAGGTTGACCTGCGCGGCAATGTCTGGGCGACGGGGCCGGGAGGGATCTGGATCTTCTCGCCCGCGGGCAAGACGCTCGGACGGATCCACATGCCCGAAACCGCGGCGAACCTTGCGTTCGGCGAGCAGGGCGACGCGCTGTGGATCACCGCGTCGACGAGCATCTATCGTGTACCGATCAAGGGCGTCGGCGCGCTGCCGATGTTCGCGCGCTAGAGCGGGATGATGGCCGCTGGACCTGCCCTCTCCCCGTTCGTGCTGAGCTTGTCGAAGCACCGTTCTTCTTCGCGCCATAGCGACTGCGGCACGAAGAAGGACAACCCTTGGACAAGCGCAGGGTGAACGGATCGAGGTAAAGTCATTAGGCGCTAAGCCGCGAGGGCGGCAGCGATGCCGCCCTCGACCGGCTCAGTCGACGCGCGTCAGGTTGCGTTTGAAATGCGCCTGGCGCGCGGCATAGCCCGCTGCCGACAGCCGCAGCGCGGCGATCGCCTCGGGTGACAGTTCGCGCGCCACCTTGGCGGGCGATCCGATGATCAGGCTGCCGGGGGGGAAGCTTTTCCCCTCGGTCACCAGCGCGCCCGCGCCGATCAGGCAGTCATCGCCGATCACCGCGTTGTTGAGCACCGTCGCGCCCATGCCGACCAGTACGCGGTTCCCGATCGTGCAGCCGTGCAGGATCGCGTGATGGCCGATCGTGCAATCCTCGCCGACGCTGAGCGGCACCCCAGGATCGGAGTGGAGCATGCACCCCTCCTGCACATTGGTACGGTCGCCCAGCACGATCGGGGTGTTGTCGGCGCGGATCACCGCGCCGAACCAGATTCCCACTTCATGCCCCAGCCGGACATCGCCGATCACGTCGGCCGATGGCGCGACCCAGCTGTCGTCGGGCACTTGCGGCGCGGTCCCGTCGATCGCGTAGCGCGGCATCAGCGCGCTGCCGCCGCGGCGTCCACCGGCGCGGCGCGATGCGCGGCGAGATAGTCGACCATGATCTTCTGCTCCTCGGGCTCGAGTTCGGCGCCGCGGTCTATCATCGATTGCACCGTCGCTGCCCAGGCCGCGGGCGTCTTGCGGACATCGGTAACCTGTGCGGTCGAATGGCAATAGCCGCAACGCTCGTTGATCAGCTCGAGCCCGGGGCCGGGCGGGGGCGGGGCGGGGGTGCTTTGCTGCCCGGCCAGCGCGGTGCCGAGGCCGCCGATGGCGAGCGCGAGCAGCGGCAAGGCAATCTTGGGGATAAGCATGGGATACCTCATGGCAGGGTATAGACGACGACTTCGTCGGCAGTCGCCGGCTGGAACGCGAAGCCGCCGGTTGCGACCACGCCGACCGCCTGCCGGCCGTCCTTCATCGCGAAGGTCATCGGCGTGCCGTAGTTCGACGCGGGCAGCTTGTCGGACCACAGCAACTTGCCCGTCCGCGTCTCGAACGCGCGGATCATCGAATCACGCGTCGCGCCGATGAAGGTCAGCCCGCTCGCGGTGGTGATCGGCCCGCCCGCGCTGATCCCGCCCGCATCCTTGAGCGCGGGGTCCTCGTTCGCGCCGAGTACGCTGCGCCACACAATGTCGCCGCTGTTGACGTTGACCGCGACGAGCTCGCCCCAAGGCGGCTTGCTGCACGGATTGCCCGTCTCGGGATCGAGGAAATAGGCATAGCCACCCTTCAGTCCCCAGCTCCCATCGGGCTGCTGTATCATCTGCTGCGGACTGGCGAGGTTGTTGATGTTGACCACGTACAGCCCGGTCGCGGGATCGAACGACCCGCCGCCCCAATCGATTCCGCCGAAGCTGCCTGGGAAGAACGCCACCGCCGAATCGGCGCGCAGCGGCTGGAATGCCTTACTCGCGACCACACCCATGTCGGCGACGATCTTGTCGCAGGTCGCGCGAAGCGATGCGGGCGCCTGCACCATCTCGTCCATGCTGAACGTGAGGCGACTGAGCGGCGCGGGCTTGGCGGGCATCGGCTGGGTCGGCCACGGCTGCTCGCCGGGCACGTCGGTGTCGGTTGGGACGGGTACTTCCTTGACGTCGTACAGCGGCTTGCCGGTCACGCGATCGAGGATGAACATGATCGCGGTCTTGTTCATCACCGCGATCGCGGGGATCGTCCTGCCGTCGCGCTTGACGTCGATCAGCGTTGCTGCGGGCAGATCGACGTCCCAGATGTCGTGGTGCATCGTCTGGAAATGCCAGAGATATTTGCCGGTCGCTGCTTCGACCGCGACGATCGAATTGCCATACAGGTTCATGCCTTTGCGATCGCCACCCCAGCGATCGAAGGTCGGCGCGCCCACCGGCAGATAGGCGATGCCGCGCTGGTCGTCGACGACGACAAAGGTCCACACATTGTTGCCCGATCGCCCCTTCCAGCTATCGCCCTCCCAGGTGCCGAAATTGGCCTCGCCCGGCTGCGGAATCGTGTGGAAGGTCCAGGCGAGCTTGCCCGTCACCGCGTCCCAGGCGCGGACGTCGCCCGCCGCGCCCTTGGCCGGCATTTCCTGGACGCGCGATCCGGTGATGATCAGGTTCTTGTAGATCGCCGGCGGGCTGCTCATCCCCAGCGGGGCGCGCGTGCCGTTCATGACCTCGGGGGTCTTCATGTTGACCGCGCCCGCCTCGCCGAAGCCGGCGGCCGGCTGGCCGGTCTTGGCGTCGAGCGCATAGAGCTTGCCCGTCCGCGTCCCGAAGACGATCCGCGGCCCGGTCTTGCCGTCGCCCGGCCAGTAGGCGACGCCGCGCGTCGATGCTTGGTCGTTGCCGGGGAAATTGAACACCCAGCGTTCCTTGCCCGTCGCGGCATCGAGCGCGACGACGCGGCGATAGGGGGTCGACAGATACATGGTGCCGTCGACCACCAAAGGGGTCGCTTCGGACGCCGAGAAGCCGGTCTTGAAACGCTCGGGCACACCGTCGGGCATCGGAATCGAATCGGCGGTCACCCCGGCGGGGCGCATGTGATACGACCACAGCTTCTTGAGCTTGCTGACATTGGCGGGCTTGATCGCGGTCAGCGGCGAGTGGCGGGCATGACCCTCGTCGCGGCCATAGCTGGTCCAGTCGCCTTTCTGTTGTGCTAGCGCGGGAAGTGCGGCCAAGGCCAGGGCAAGGGACGCACCGGTCAACAGGGCGCGGGAAGGTCGCAGCATGGGCATTGGCTGGGGCAAGGCATCTCTCCACTTCGTCTGCTTTTCCGGTTCAAGGCCGGGCGGCAAATCGCGTTGCGCCCATCGATAGACCGGCTATAAATCATATACAATATGATCTACGGCAGTTTTAAGCTGCGATGAGGAGAGGTTTGTCGATGTCCACTTTGCCACTTTCGGGCCTGCGCGTGCTCGACATATCGCAGGTGATGGCGGGGCCGTTCTGCTGCATGATGTTGGGCGACATGGGCGCCGACGTCATCAAGATCGAACCGCCCAAGACCGGCGATTCGACGCGGCATTCGATGGGGTTCCGACTGAAGGGCGAGGATAGCCCGGGCTTCCTGGCGCTCAACCGCAACAAGCGCAGCATCACGCTGAACCTGAAGGACGATGCCGACCGCGAAGTACTCTACGCGCTGGTCAAGACCGCCGACATTCTGGTCGAGAATGCGCGCCCTGGCGTCGCGGCGCGGCTGGGGATCGATTACGATACGCTGGCGGCGATCAACCCGCGGCTGGTCTATGCCAGCATCTCGGGCTTCGGCCAGACCGGCCCCTGGGCGCAGCGCCCGGGCTTCGACCTGATCGCGCAGGCGATGTCGGGCATCCTCAGCTCGAATGGCTTCCCCGACATGGAGCCTGCGAAGAACTCCATCGCGGTCGCCGATCTCGGCGCCGGGCTGTTCAGCGCCTACGCGATCCTGAGCGCGATCATCGGCCGGCAGGCAAGCGGCAAGGGGCAATATATCGACGCGTCGCTGCTCGAAGCGGCGATGGGGCTGTCGATCTGGGAGACGACCGAACTCTGGGGCACCGGCAAGGCGCCGACCCCGATCGGTTCGGCCAACCGCATGTCGGCGCCGTATCAGGCGGTGCAAGCATCCGACGGCTGGTTCGTCATCGGCGCGGCGAACCAGGGGCTGTGGCTGACCTTCCTGGGGGTGATCGGTCGCCCCGAACTGCAGGAGGACCCGCGCTATTCGACCAATGCCGCGCGGGTGCAGAACCGCCAAATCCTCATCGACGATCTTGCGCCCACCTTCCTGACGCGCACCAAGCAGCAATGGATCGATGCGATGCTGGCGGCGGGCGTCCCCGCCGCGCCGATCCTCGATTATGGCGAGGCGGTTGAAAGCGAGCAGGCGGTCGCGCGCGGCATGGTGCAGATGATCCCGCATCCGGTCGAGGGCGAGTTCAAGGCGCTGGGCTTCCCGGTGAAGATGCGCGGCACCCCGCAGGAAGTGCGGCTGCCGCCGCCCTTGCTCAACGAACATTCGGCCGCGATCCGCCAGGAACTGGTCGATCGCGGGCTGCTCGCCGCACCGAGCGAGGCAGCCGAATGATCGCGGGTCAAATCACCACCGCCCGCGATGGGGCCGTGCTGCACGTCCGCTTCGACAACCCCGCGGCGCACAACGCGCTGACCGGGGAGATGTGGCTCGATTTGCGCGACGTCGCGCTCGGGGTCGCAGCCGATCCATCGGTCCGTGTCGTCACCTTCCGCGGCGTCGGCGGCAAGGCGTTCATCTCGGGCACCGACATCTCCAAATTCGCGGACTTCACCACCGGCGAACAAGGCATCGCCTATGAACGCGGCATCGACGAGTGCATGGGCGCGATCGACGCGATCCCCTGCACGACGATCGCCGCGGTCGAGGGCTGGGCGGTCGGCGGCGGCATCAACATCGCCAGCGCCTGCGACTTCCGCATCGCCACCCCCGACGCCAAGTTCGGCTCGCCGATCGGGCGGACGATCGGCAATTGCCTGTCGGCGGCGAGCGTCGCGCGGGTCGGCGGCGCGGTCGGGGTGCAGTTCGCCAAAAGGATGGTGCTGCTGGGCGAGATGCTGACCGCCGAGCAACTGCTCGCGAGCGGCTTCCTGCTCAAGCTGGTCGAGCGCGACGCGATCGACGGCGAATTGACGGCATTATGCGCGCGCGCGGCGGAGAACGCACCGCTGACGACGCGGACGACCAAGGAAACGATCCGCCGGATGACCTTCGGCGACCTGCCCGCGATCGAAGCGCTGATCGGCGAAGTCTATGGCAGCGCCGATTTCCGCCGCGGGGTGGCGGATTTCCTGGCGAAGACCAAGCGCGTGCCCGATTGGGAAGGGCGCTAACCACCTCCATCGTCACCCCGGACTTGATCCGGGGTCCAGCTTGCCCCTCGCGGCGGCAGTGGTTGTTGGGCGGTGGACCCCGGACCAAGTCCGGGGTGACGACTATTGCCCGACGACCCCCGTTACCAACTCACCGCGATATACTTCGCCTCGCAATATTCGAGCATGCCGTGGTGCGCGCCTTCGCGGCCGAGGCCGCTCTGCTTCATCCCGCCGAACGGCGCGGCGGCATCGGACACCAGCCCGCGATTGACCGCGACCATCCCGCATTCGATCCGCTCGGCCAGCTGCAGCCCGCGCTTGAGATCGCCGGTATAGACATAGGCCGCCAGGCCATATTCGGTGGCGTTGGCGAGCGCGACGGCTTCGTCGACATCGTCGAACGCGATCACCGCCGCGACCGGGCCGAACACCTCGGTGCCCAGAATCTCCGAGCCCGGCTGGACATTGGCGATCACCGATGGCGGGTAGAAGAAGCCCGGGCGGTCGAGCGTCTTGCCGCCCAGCCGTATCTCGGCGCCGCGATCGACTGCGTCGGCGACCAGCCGCTCGATCTTGTCGATCGATTCCTGGTTGATCATCGCGCCGCACTGGGTGGCGGCATCGGTCCCCGCGCCGACCGTCAGCGCCCCCATCCGTTCGCACAGCTTGGCCACGAACGCGTCGTGGATACCGCGCTGGACGTAGAAGCGGTTCGCCGCGGTGCAGGCTTCGCCCGCGTTGCGCATCTTGGCGACCATCGCGCCCTCGATCGCTTCATCGAGATCGGCGTCGTCGAGCACCAGGAACGGCGCGTTGCCGCCCAGCTCCATCGACGAGCTGATGACCTGGTCGGCGGCCTCGCGCAGCAGGATGCGGCCGACCTCGGTCGATCCGGTGAACGACAATTTGCGCACCCGCGGATCGTGCAGCATCGCGCTGCACGCGGGGCCGGGATCGCTGGTGTTGAAGACGTTGACCACGCCCGCGGGAACGCCGGCGCGGCGCATGATCTCGGCCACCGCGAGCGCGGTCAGCGGGGTTTCCTCGGCGGGCTTGAGGATGCAGGTGCAGCCCGCCGCCAGCGCGGGCGCGATCTTGCGCGTCGCCATCGCCGCGGGGAAATTCCACGGCGTGATCAGCAGCGCGATGCCGATCGGCTGATATTGCACCATGATCCGGTTGGCGCCCGACGGCGCCATCGTCAGCTCGCCGTTGATGCGCACCGCCTCCTCGGCATACCAGCGGAAGAATTCGGCGGCATAGGCGACCTCGCCGCGCGCGTCGGTCAGCGCCTTGCCGTTCTCGAGCGAGATGATCTGCGCCAGCCATTCCTGCTGCGCCATCATCGCGTGGAAGCAGGCAAGCAGGATCTCGGCGCGCTTGCGCGGCGGCGTCGCGGCCCAGCCCGCGGCCGCCGCATCGGCGGCATCGACGGTGGCGATCGCCTCGTCGACCCCGCCATCGGCGATCGAGGTCAGCACCTCGCCGCTCGACGGATTGACGACATCGATCCGCTTGCCCGAGGCGGCGGGCGCCCAATGCTCGCCGATCAACAGGTCGGTGGGGATCGCGAAGGGGCCGGTCTGTCCGGTGGGGGCGAAGCTGTTAGCGGTCATGATCGGGTTCCGTCAGATGGCGACAAGGCGGTGGCGCTCGCCGGCATAGGCTGCCTGGGTGATCGTGCGCATCGCGGTCAGGTCGAGCGGGCGCGGGTTGTTCTTGATGAGCCGTGCGGCGTCGAGCGAATGTTCGGCGACGAATTCCTGCTGGTCCTCGCGCAAGCCCAGCTCGGCGAGCGATCTGGGAATGCCGATCGACGCGAGCAACGCCGCGACGGCTTCGATGAACGCCTGCGATCGTTGTTCGACACTGCCGTCGGGCAGCCCGACCAGCGTGGCGAGCTCGGCGAAGGCTTCGGCGCAGGCGGGGCGGTTATATTGCATCACGAAGGGCATCAGCGCCGCGACCCCCGCGCCGTGCGCGGTGTGGGTCAAGTTGCCGATCGGATATTGCAGCGCATGCGCCGCCGCAGTCCCCGCGGTGCCGAACGCGCAGCCCGCGGTGAGCGAGGCGAGCATCACACCCTCGCGCGCTTCGATGTCGTTGCCGTCGCGCCACGCGCGCTCGAGGAACTTGAACAGGTTGGCGATCGCCAGCTTGGCGAAATGGTCCGACAGCGCATTCTTGCCGACGAACACATGCTGCTCTGTCAGCATCGCATCGCCGGTGCGCGGCGCGGTGGTGAAGGATTCGATCGCATGCGTCAGCGCATCGGCGCCCGAGATCGCGGTGAGCGACGGCGGGCACGACACGGTCAGGTCGGGATCGCAGATCGCAACCTCGGGGATCAGATACGGGCTCGCCACCCCGACCTTGGTGCCGCGCCCGGTATCGGCGACCACCGCGACCGGCGTCGCCTCCGAACCGGTCCCCGCCGTGGTCGGCACCGCGATCAGCGGCAGGACGGGGCCGGGCACCGCGAACTCGCCATAATAGTCGCTCACCTTGCCGCCATGCGCCAGCAGCACCGCGACGATCTTGGCATGGTCCATCGCGCTGCCGCCACCGATCGCGATCACCAGGTCGGGTGCGAAATCGCGTGCCGCATCGATGCAGGTCTCGATCGATTCGACCGGCAGGTCAGGAATGACGCCGTCGAACACCTGGGTGGTGACGCCGTGCGCCGCCAGATCGGCTAGGATTTCGGCGAACACCGGTTGCGCCGCCTGGCGGGCGTCGGTGACCACGAGGGCGCGCCGCCCCAGCCGCGCGCTGGTCGAGCCGAGCGCCCCGCGCTGGCCGCGCCCGAACAGGATCGTCCGCGGCAGCCGTGCCGCACCGAAAAGCGATAGGGGCTGGGTCACTTGCTTCCCACGGTTTTGAGATAGGCGACGAGGTTCGCCTGATCTTCGGGTTTGGTCACGGGCGGCGCCATCATCTTGGTGCCCGGCACCAGCTTCGATGGCCCCGCGACAAAGCGCGCGATCGTCGCATCGTTCCACACCAGTTTCGAATTCTTGAACGCGGCCGAATAACTATAGCCCGGCATCGCCGCGGCAGGACGCCCGACGACCCCCGCCAGGCTGGGGCCGATCCCCTTCTTGCCCGGCACCACCGAATGGCACGCGGCGCAGCGCGCGAAGACGGTCTTGCCCTTGGCGGCATCGCCCGGCGGCGCCAGCGGCAGCGCGGTCGCCGCGGCAGCGCCCAGCGTCGCGACGGCCATCGCGGCACCGGCAATCGATATACGGATCATCATATTCTGTACTCGCTATACTAGGCGCCCGGGGCGCTTCAGATATCGGTTGGCGATGGCATCGGCCGCCCAGAAGGCGAGCGCGCCGACCGGGCCGGTCGGGTTGCGCCCGGCATTCTGCGGCAGCGCGCTCGCGCCCAGCACGAACACGTTGGGCACGTCCCACGACTGGCAATATTTGTTCACCGCACTAGTGCGCGGATCGTCGCCGAACACCGCGCCGCCGGTATTGTGCGACGTCTGGTACGGCACCGACGAGAATCGCCGACCGGGGATCAGCCGTCCGGGCGCCGGCGTGGCCGAAGCCTTTTTGCCGCTCATCTCGGCGGCGATCTGCTGGCAGATCGCGGTATTGGCGGCGATGATCTTCTGTTCGTTGGCCTGCCAGTCGAAGGTGACGCGCAGCAGCGGGCGGCCCCAGGCATCGCGATAGGTGGGATCGAGATCGAGGAAGTTCTGCCGGTACGACATCACCGCCCCCTGGAAACCCACCCCGGTCGAATGCTGATAGCCATCGGCCATCGCCTTCTTCCATCCCGCGCCCCAGCGCGGTTGGCCAGGACCCGTCGGGTGATAGTTCAGCGGATCGCCGCTGTTCTGCCCCGCGCTGATGCCGCCGCCGGCGATATAGCCCGCCTTGCCGAAGTCGAAATTGTCGCCGTTCCAATCGTCGATCCAGGTGCCGAGCGCGCCCGATCCCATGAACGGATTGATGAAGGTGTCGCGCGGGACCTCGACGCGCGCGCCGCCCAGGCTCTGGAAGGCGTAGTTGCGGCCGACGACACCGGTATTGCTCTGCGCGTCATAGGGTTTGCCGATCCCCGAATGCAGCATCAGCTGGACGTTGCCGGTGACGAAGGCGCCGAGCACCACCAGGTCGGCGGGCTGTTCATATTCGCGCCCGCGCGCGTCGACATAGGTGACGCCGGTCGCGCGCTTGCCCTCGCTGTCGAGGTTGACCTTCATCACCATCGAATTGGTGCGCAGCTCGAAATTGCGGTTCTTGCGCGCCAGCGGGATCATCGTGAAATGCGGGCTCGCCTTGGCGTTCGCCTCGCACCCGTAATTGGTGCAGTGGCCGCAATAATGGCACTGGCCCAGCGCCACGCCATCGGGGTTCACATAATCGCCCGAACAATTGGCGGTGGGGATGGGGAAGGGGTTGTAGCCCAAATTCTTGGTCGCCGCCTCGAACATCACCATGCTCTGCGCCGCGGTCATCGGCGGCAGCGGATATTCGTTGCGGCGCGGCGCCTCGAACGGGTTGCCGCCGGGCTGGATCTTGCCGCGCAAATTGCCTGCCTTGCCCGAGATGCCGCAGACCTTCTCGAACCGGTCGTAATAGGGTTCGATGTCCTTATAGGCGATCGGCCAGTCCTGCAGGTGCATGTCCGACGGGATGATCGACCGGCCATATTTCTCGACCGTGCCCGACAGCATCCGATGTTCCCATTCGGACCAGCGCCAGGTGAGCCCCGACCAATGCGCGCCCGATCCGCCGACATTGGTGCCGGGGATGAAGAAGCCATATTGCCGCATCGGCAGCGCGGTCTGGCTGGCGTCGTTGCGGAAGGTCACCGTTTCCTTCGACAGATCCTGCGCGAGTTCGAGCCGGCGCGAATATTTGAGCGCGTCGTGCGATTGCGGCGCCGCGAAATCGGGGCTGGTGTCCTGGAACCGACCGCGCTCGAGCATCACGACCTTCAGGCCGGTCGGCGCCAGTTCCTTGGCGACGATGCCGCCGGTCCAGCCCGATCCTACGATCACCACATCGACGGGGGGAAGCTTGACTGCCATCAACCGAAATCCTGGATCGACATGGGTTCCTCGACGCGGAACGGCTTGTTGCGCCATTCGGCGATCTTGTCCGAATACATTTCGCCGACACCCGGATAGCCAAGCAGCTTCCACGACGCCTTGCCCTTGTTCCCGCCATACAGCGGGTCGGCGAAGAAGCCGTCCATCGCGAGCTGGAAGAGCATCCGGAAGAATACCGGGGTCGGCACCACCTCGAGCGCGATCTTGTCGGCCTCGAGCGCGGTGACGATCGCCACGCGCTCGGCATCGGTGACGGTATCGAAGCTGTTGTCGGCATAGGTCTTGCGCACCACCGCATTCGCCTCGGCGATGCCGAGCCGCACGATATCGGCAGGCGTCAGCGCCGACTGGTACCCCTGCTCGGGGGTGCCCTCGACGAAGGGTCCTTGCAGGTACATCGTCCGGCCCTGGCCCCAGGCCGAATATAATTGGCGATCGATGAAGGTCGCGACGCCGAGTTCGCTGCCCTTGGCGGACAGTTCGTCGGCGGGGATCAGCGTGTCGACAAAGGCTTCGACGAACGCCGCCTCTTCGGTGTCGAAGAACATATAGCCTGCGGGTGCCGAATCGGTGGCCGGGGCAGGGGTGTGCCCCGCCATGGCGTGGCCGGCATGGCCGCCGGGTGGCGGGGCCGGATTGGCACCGGTCTGCGCGACGGGGTCGGTCTGCTGGGCGCCGAGCGTACCCGGCACCGCTGCGGCGCCCATGCCCAGCCCTGCGAACTTCAGCAGCGTCCGACGGTCGGTGAGCTTGTGGTCGGTCATGGCGCAGGGTGTCCTTCGACATAGAGCGGGCGCGATGCGTCGATCCGCAGGAACAGCGCAGCGGCGATCAGGCACAGCACCGCGAGCACCGCGAACGCCGCGAACCACCCGCTGGCGCTGACGATATAGCCGGTAACCGCCGCCGCGATCGCCGCACCGATATTGCCGAGCGTGTTCATCACCGCCGAGACCGAGCCGGCATATTCGCCGCCGATGTCGAGCGTGACCGCCCACGAGACGCCGACGGTCAGCTCGAGCCCGAACAGCGCGACGCAGAAGCACAGGATGCTCGCGATCGGTGCCTCGATCGAAGCAGCGAGCGGGATCATCGCCGCGGCGATCAGGAAGCCGACAATCGCGACGACGCGCCGCGCCATCTTGAGCCCCGCGCCGCGCTTGACCAACCGGTCCGAGCTCCAGCCGCCGGCCAAGTCGCCGACCACCCCCGCCATCAGCGGCATGCTGGCGAACAGCCCCATCATCGCCAGGTCATAGCCGCGCGCGTCGTGGAGATATTTGGGGAACCAGGTGAGGAAGATGTTGATGCAATAGGCGTAGCAGAAATACATCGCCGACAGCGTCCACAGCTGCGGCTGCGCAAGCAGCTTGCGCCAGGGAACGCTGCTGCGCGGCTTGCCCTGGCCGAGTTCGCCCTCGATCAGCGCGAGTTCGGCGGCGTTGACCGAGCGATGCTCGCGCGGGGTGTCGCGATAGAACCAGAACCACAGCCCCGCCCAGGCGACGCCGATCAACGCAAACGCCACGAAGGGCATCCGCCAGCCGAAGCTGACGATCAGCAGCGCGACGAACACCGGGGTGATCGCGCCGCCCAGTCGCGCGCCGGCATGCGTCAGCCCCTGCGCCCAGCCGCGCTCGCCGGGCAGGGTCCAGCGCGACAGCGAACGCGTGGCGATCGGGAAGGCGCCAGCCTCACCCATGCCGAACAGGAATCGCGAAACCATCATCGATCCCGCCGACCAGGTCAGCGCGGTCGCCGCGGTGAACATCGACCACCACAGCACGACCCCGGTCAGCGCGCGGCGCGGACCGAAGCGATCGCCAAGCCAACCGCCGGGGATCTGGAACAGCGCATAGGCGATCTGGAACGAGGCGAAGATCCACCCCATCGTGACCAGCGAAAAGCCGAACTCCTCCTGGATCGAGGGCGCCGCGGTCGAGATGACGACCCGGTCCATATAGGTGATCAGATAGGCGAGCACCGTCATCCACAGGACGACATGCCGTGTGCGCGTCGGGCGCTGGGTGGGTTCGGTGGCGAGCGTTTCGTCGGCGGTGAGGGGGGCGCTCATTTGGGCGCCTCGCCGCAGGCATTGGCGGGGCGGCCGACGCAGGTCTGCCAGATCGTCGGCAATTTGCGCCCCGCGACATAGACGGTGCGGATCGCGCGGGTGTTGCGGATATCGGCGGTCGGGTCGCGGTCGAGTACCAGCAGGTCGGCCCATTTGCCCTTTTCGACGGTGCCGATGTCGCGTGCGTCCAGGAAGCGTGCATTGGTGCCCGTCGCGGCGGTCAGCGCCTGCAGCGGGGTCACCCCGGCCTTGACCATCAGCTCCAATTCCCAATGCGCGAAATAGCCGGGAAAGCGTGCCGTCGGACCGCTATCGGTACCCATGCCATAGGTAACGCCGGCCTTGGCCATCGCCCCGAAATTGGCCGAGGCGTTGCGCAGTGCTGCGGGGTATTTGGCGAAATGCTTGCCCGTTGCCAGCCGCTGCTGGCGCTCGGGGCTTTTGAGCGCGGCGATCGTCGCGGGGGCGACGCCGCGCGAGAAGAAGGGCTCGTCGACAAAGGGCAGCAGCTTGTAGGTGAACGACGCCTCGCGGCTGAGCGTCGAGGCGACCTGCCACGCATCCTTCGCCTTCATCGCGGCGGGAAGCGCAGGGTCGACCGCGCGATCGCGAACCTGATGCATGAAGCCATCGACATCCTGGCCGACCAGCGCGGTAGCGTTGTCGTGGTAGAAGATGTGCGCCACCGCCTTCTTGCCGAGCTGGTGCGCGGTATCGATCGTCGGCTTGCTGATCGAATTGGGCATCCGGTCGGCCAAGTCGCCGAACTCGTCATCGACCCATAATTTGACGAAATCATCGCCCTTGGCGACTTCGCGCTGCACCATCGCCTGCGCCTCGGCAGGGGTGGCCACCGACTGTTCGAGCCCGGGGACGCCGCCATAGCTTCCCTTGAACACGACGCCGCGGCCAGAGGTGAAGGCGCGCGCGCTGTCGATCCGGCCGATGCGGCGCTGATCGGCGATGACGCGGTGGATGTCGTCGCCATCGGTGCCGAGCGTGTAGACCGAGGTCACGCCATAGGCAGCGTACAGCTTCAATTGCTGCTCGATATTGTCGCGGTCGTAATATTTGGTGAAGTTCTGGTCGATCCCGTCGACCAGCCCGAGATGAACATGCGCGTCGATCAGCCCGGGCATCAAGAAGGCGCCACGCAGATTTTCGCGCTTGGCGCCGCGCGGGGCACGGATCCGGCTGGCGGGGCCGACTTGCGTGATCCGCCCGTCGACCATGACCAGCGATCGGTCGCGCTGCGGCGCCGAGCCTTTACCGTCGATCAAGGTGAAATGTTCGAGAACGACCGTTTCGGCACGCGCAGCGGCTTGCGCCATGCAAAGCGTGACCGCGACGGCTATCATGCCAACAGGCCGCAGCTGTGGTCGCCGCATCGCCCTCTCCCTGTTTTCGTATCCTATACGATTTGAACTATGGGGGTAGGCGGGGTGTGTCAAGCGATCATCGGCGGTTACGCCGGTTCGGCTTCCTCGTTCTCGGCAAGCACGCTGTCCATCCGCTGCTGCGAGCGTTCGAGATGCTCGAGCACCGCGCGTTCGGCGGCGCCCGAGTCGCCGGCGACCAGCGCGTCGATGATGATTCGATGCTCGGCCGCCGCCTCGGTGGGGGCGTTGGTGCGATACAGCACGCGGAAGATATTGAGATGCGCGTGAAGCCGCTCGACGGTCTCGGCGATCAGCCGGTTGCCGCTGAGCGTCGCGATCAGCCGGTGCAGCCGGTCGTCGGCCTCGGCGAAGCGCGGATAGGCACTCGAATCGCCGTCGACGACGCTCGACATGTCGCGGTCGATCGTTCGCAGCACGTCGATCGCCTCTTCGGTGATCGCTTCGGCGGCGCGGGCGGCGGCATAGGGCTCGATCAGCTGGCGCAGCGTATAGAGGTCGCGGACCTCGTCGCGGGTCATCTGCGGGCTGGCGCGATAGCCGATATTGGGCACCTTGCAGACCATCTTCTCGGCTTCGAGCTGGCTGAGCGCTTCGCGGATCGGGGTCTGCGAGATATTCAGCCGGCGCGCCACCTGATCGATCGCGATCCGCTCGCCGGGCGCGATCTGCAGCGTCATCAGCGCGGTGAGCAGATGGTCATAGGCCTGCATGACCATCGTCGGGCCCGCCGAGGGCCGGGCGCCCCGCGGGCGCGGCGCGGCGCCGTCAACCAGCGCGTTGGGGTCGTTATAGGTCTGCCGCATCATCGTTTCGCTTCGTATCAACTATCTATACGTTACCTATAGGATATTATTGCAGTGCGAAAGGGGCGTGGGCTGCGCTGTGCCCCGTTAGGGCACGCTCTTTTGACCATCTTGCAAAATCCATCGAATCGTCGGTCGCGGCCAGGCGTGATCCGGACAGGTGGTCGCTTGGCAGGTGATTAGCGAGGAGGACCCGTATGTTGTCGGACAATATGCGGAGGGAGAATGGCAGATGCGGGGCACAGCGCCCAAACCTCTGCGAGGGTTTCTGTGCGAGCGGCAAATCATATGCGTGAAACGTTCGTTAAAATACCGCGGTCGATAGTCCGCCGATAGTCAGAGTCATATCACGATGGCGCTTGCAACGAAGCTCTATTGGCAATTCTACTCAAAAGTCCAAATAAAAACCATATGCTATAGTATGTAATCATAAACAAATCAGATCAGATACGATTTGTTGAAAAGAGCTTGAAATCTTTTCTGAGCCATCTAATCCAATGCGGATAGAAATTCGCTTACGGCAAGCGGCGGTCTGCCCACCTCGAAGAGGGGCATGCCCGTCGCGAGCACGATAAAAGTCGATATCAATCCGGGAGATGATGTGATGCGAAATGGCGTTAATGGGTCCGGCTGCGCGACCGCGCGAATTCGGTTCGCGAGCGTTCTGGCGATCGCGTGCTGCCTCGCGACACCGGCGTTGGCGCAAGAGGCCGCGCCCGCCGTTCCGGACGAGCCGGCACTTCCCGCGCAGGCCGAAGCCGACAGCGCCGCACCGGTGCAGGATGTCGTCGTCACCGGTTCGCGCATCGTCTCGAGCGGGTTCAACGCCCCAACTCCTACGACAGTGATCGGCGACGCACAGATCGAGGCCAACGCCCAGCCCAACATCTTCACCACCGTGTCGCAGCTTCCCTCGCTTCAGGGATCGAGCGGTACGCAGGTCAACACCTTCAGCACTTCGAGCGGCGCGCAGGGGCTCAGTTCGTTCTCGCTTCGCGGCGTCGGCGCGATCCGTACGCTGACGCTGCTAGACGGCCAGCGCGTCGTCGGTGCCAACGTCACCGGTTCGCCCGACGTCAGCCTGTTCCCGCAGCTGCTGATCAAGCGCGTCGACATCGTCAACGGCGGTGCGTCGGCTTCCTACGGATCCGATGCGGTCGGCGGGGTGGTCAACTTCATCACCGATACCCGCTTCAAGGGCGTCAAGGGCAACGTCCAGGGCAGCATCACCGATTATGGCGATGACGAATCGGTCCTGGTCCAGCTCGCGGCGGGCACCAGCTTCATGGAGGATCGCCTCCATTTGGTCGTCAGCACCGAATATGCCGACGAGGCAGGCGTCGGGCCGGGCGAGTTCGGGATCGACCTCGCCAATGGTCGCGACTGGTACACCCAGCGCACGTTGGTCAATCGCGGCGTGCTCAACGACGGCTCGCCGCAATATGTGATCCGCGATTTTGCGCAGTCGATCGGCTTCACCAAATATGGTTTGATCACCGCCGGCCCGCTGCAAGGCATCGCCTTCGATCAATCGGGCAGCCCGTTCGAGTTCGATTACGGATCGAACGGCGTGCCCTCGGGCAACGCCGCGGGCACCGTCATCGGATGCTTCGCCGGCTTCTGCGAAGGCGGCGATCTTTCGGGCAACGTCGATGCTGGGCGTTCGCTCAAGTCGGGCATCGAGCGGATGAACAGCTATGGCCGGCTGGGCTTCGATTTCCTGCCCAACAACGAGGTCTATCTGTCGCTCAGCGTCAGCCAGGTGAAGACCAACAACCAGCCGATCAACGGCCAGAACCGCCCCAACCTTACAATCCAGTGCGCGAACCCGTTCGTGCCCGCGTCGGTCAGCGCACAATGCGCGACCGCGGGAATCACCAGCTTCCGCTATGGCACCAGCAACGCGGCACTCGGCAACACCCAGGTATCGACCGACCGCCGCCAGTATCGCGGCGTGGTCGGTATCAAGGGTGCGCTGCCGGTGGGCGGCAGCGACTGGAATTACGACATCTATTACCAGCACGGCACGACCTATGCCGATATCGATGTCGACAACATCCTGCTGTCGAACCGCTTCAACCAGGCGATCGACGCGGTGATGCTGAACGGCGCGATCGTGTGCCGCAGCGCCGCAGCGCGCGCGAGCGGGTGCCAGCCGCTCAACATCATCGGCGGCAATCCGTCCGAAGCGGCGCTGCGCTATGTCCAGCCCGAACAGGGGCCCTATCAGCGGACGCGACTGTCGCAGGACGTGATCGGGGTGAACTTCTCGGGCTCGCCGGTCGATCTTTGGGCAGGGCCGTTGTCGGTCGCGTTCGGTGCCGAGTTCCGCCACGAATTCTACCGCGTCGAAGCCGATCCCTATGGCGCGGGCATCACCAATACGCCCAACAATGCCGACTATCCCTTCGATCCGGTGCTGATCGCCGACGGTAACAACTGGTATGCGGGCAACTACAAGAACGGCAACGGCGCCTATGGCGTCAAGGAAGCCTATCTCGAGCTCGACCTTCCCGTCATCAATTCGGAAGCGATGGGGCGTGCGAACATCAACGGCGCGGCGCGCATTACCGATTACTCGACCTCGGGTACGGTGTGGACGTGGAAGATCGGCGGCACCTGGGATCTGCCGATCGACGGGCTGCGCATCCGCGGCGTGACCTCGCGCGACGTGCGCGCGCCCAATCTGTCCGAGCTGTTCGCGGCGCCGGTCACGACGACGCTGCCCAATTTCTTCGATCCGTTCCAGAACCGCAATATCCTGGCGCTGCAGAACTCGATCGGGAACACCGAGCTGCGGCCCGAAATCGCACGCAATACCAATTTGGGCATCGCGCTGTCGGGCGCCTCCTGGCTGCCGGGGTTCAGCGTCTCGGTCGATTATTATTCGATCAAGATCGACGACGTCATTTCGAGCATCGGCGCCGGCCAGATCGTCGATCTGTGCTTCCAGGGGCTGGTTCCCGAGACGTGCAGCGCATTCAACCTGAATAACACCAACGGCCCGAACTTCATCAACGTCCAGGCGTTCAACCTGGCGTCGATCGAAACCAGCGGCTTCGATATCGAGGCCGGCTACCGCTGGGTGCAGCCGCTCGGCTTGCCGGGCAGCTTCTCGGTTCGCGCGCTGGCAACCCATGTGCGCGAGTTCATCACCGATACCGGTCTGCCCAACACCGTGCCTGCCGACAGCGCAGGCGTGAACCTGGGCAACACCCCCGATTGGAAGTGGTTGGCGACGCAAAGCTACGAGAACGACAATTTCTCGCTGCTGGTGCAGGAACGCTGGTTCAGCGACGGCAAGATCGGTGCGAACTATGTCGTGTGCGAAGCGGGCTCGTGCCCGGTATCGACCTCGAACGCCCCGACGATCGATCAAAATTTCGTCCCCGGCGCCTTCTATCTCGACATCGGCGGCACGCTGAACGTGACCGAGGACGTCACCGCCTATTTCAAGGTCGACAATCTGCTCAACCGCGATCCGGCGCTGTCGCCGTTCTTCTCGAACCCTGCGCTGTATGACATGCTTGGCCGCACCTTCCGCCTGGGGATGCGCTTCAAGATGTAAGCCGGTCGATCGGGTGATCGGCCGCCAGTCGACGTCCGCCGATCGCAAGGAACCGCGCCCCGTGGCGCGGTTTTTTGTGTCCGGGGACGATCGATGCCGCGGCGGTTTCGCCGATCAGCAGCAGCGAGCGATGATCGCCGTCGATCGTGTTGGGCAGGAACCCCAGCGCCGTCGGCGGTCCGTGCTGCTTCGTTCGCGGGGCGGTTCAGGCGCCCGCGGTGCCCAGGTTGAACAGCCGGTCGAGCCATTCCCTGCGGGTTTCGGCTTCGCCTTCGACATTGCCGATCAGCGTGTGCTCGACCGGGTCGATCCCCACCAGCTTGAGGATGTTGCGCTCGAAGCTCTTCACGCTGTGCGCGGCATAGTAGAAGCGATAGAAGAACGCCGGCATCCCCATCGTCACCACCAGCCGCGCCGATCGTCCCGTCAGCAGCGGGCGCGGTATCGTCCCTTCCGCCAGCGCAAATCCCGGGCGGGCCACCTGCTCCAGAAATGCCTTGAGCAGGGCGGGCACATCGCCCAGCCACAGCGGATAGAGGATGACGAGGTGCTCGGCGCGGCGGATCGCTTCCTGCGCCGCGGCGATGTCGGGGGGCGGGGTGCCGTCGGTCCACTCGGCGCGCGAGCGCAGGAACGGGATGTCGATGGTCGCGAGTTCGAGCCGCTCTATCTTGTGCCCGCTGTCGCTTGCGCCCGCGGCATAGGCATCGGCCAGCGCATGGACATAGCGGCCGCGATCGGCATCGGGATGGCCATCGATGATCAGGATGTTCTTGCTCATCGCACGATTGTGCCAGCCCCAGGCGGCCGCCAAAATACGTAGCTGTCCCAAGGGCCAAAGCCGCGAGTTGCCGACGCCCGACCCGGTGTTCAATCGCCCGTGCGCCTCCGTAACATCCACAATGTCGAAGCCGTCCGCCTGCCGATAGCCTCGCGATCATTCGATTGAGGAGGCGACCATGAAGAACGTGCTGGTGCTCTTGCATGACGATCCCGGCCAGGAGGCGCGGTTCCAGACCGCGCTCGACGTCGCCCGCGCGTTGGACGGGCATCTGACCTGCATCGATGTCGCGGTCGCCCCGATCTTCGTCGGCGACTATGCCGATATGGGCGGCACCGCGTTGCTGATGGCCGACGAACAGCAGCGCGAAAGCGCCAACCGGACGCGGATGGAGGCGCGGCTGCGCGTCGAGGACGTCCCCTATACCTGGCGCGATGCGCGCGGGTTCCTCGGCCAGTGCGTGCGCGACGCCGCGGTGATGACCGACCTGATCGTGCTCAACCGCGAACTCGACGATATCCTCTACCCCGACATGCTCGAACTGGTGGGCGAGGTGCTGATCAAGACCGGCAAGCCGATCCTGGCGGTGCCCGCGACCGCCAAGCGCTTCGATGCGTTCGGCAGCGCCCTGCTCGCCTGGGACGGTTCGCCGCAATCGGAGGCGGCGCTGCGTGCGGCGATCCCGCTGCTCCAGCATAGCCGCATGGTGACGATCCTCGAGATCGACGACGGCTCGCTCAAGCTGCCGGCGATGGAGGCGGCGACCTATTTGTCGCGGCACGACATCAAATCGATGATCCGCCGCCATTCGTCGCTGATCGATCTGCCGAGCACGCTGATCCTGGCCACCGCGGCCGAGCTCGGCGTCGCCTATGTCGTCATGGGCGGCTTCGGGCATAGCCGCTTTATCGAGGCGACCTTTGGCGGGGTGACCCGGCGGATGCTCAAGGAATCGCCGGTGCCGATCTTCCTGGCGCATTGAAACCCCCGGTATCGGCAAATCCCGCCGGCTGGAGCGCGACGGCGACCGGCGCCCCCCGCGCGGTGATCGTCGAGCCCGAAGACAGCGTTCGGCGCAGCCTGCAGCTCATGCTGCAGGGACTGCGCTTTGCGGTGCGTTCGTTCGGCGGCGTCGCGCTTGCCAACGCCTATGCGCGCGACGCGCACGTCCTGCTGCTTGCCGAGGGCGTCTTCGACATCGGCGGCCGCGCGCTATTGTCGGTGCTGCGCGAGTCGCAATGGCAGGGCAGGGCGATATTGGTCGCCGGATCGCCACGCACCGCGCTTGCCGAGTCGGCGGACAGCGCAGGGTTCGCCGCGGTGCTCGCCAAGCCGGTCGGCCGCCTCGACCTCCTCAGCGCGCTGGCGAAGCGATTCTAGCTCGCAGGCTTCGACGACCGGTCCCCCAGGGCGAAGCAGCCACGGTCGGGTCGAATGGCCAGGCGCCGATCTCGCTTAAAAGATCGCTTTCTGATAATAACATAGCTGCGCTACCGTCACCGTGGCAATCCGGCGCTCGGGGCGTGAGCCGACACAAGTCCTCTAAAGCGGGATGGAGCGCATTCGTATAGCTGCCCTGCAACCGCGCCTGTCGGGCTATGCCGTCGCCGTCGGGGCGATCGGCGTGGCGGTGCTGGTGCATTTTGTCGCGATCCGTTGGGTGCCGGGCGCCTCCCCCTATCTGCCGTGTATCGTCGCGGTGCTGTTCACCGGCGTATTCAGCGGCGTCGCGCCCGCATTGCTGGCGACCGCGCTCAGCGTGGTGGTGGCGATGGCGGTCGGCTGGGATCCGGGTGGCGCGGGCGTGGCGGGGGTCATCCCCTTCCTGCTCGCCGCTGCGGGGGTCATCTGGATTTCGCAGCGAATCGCGCGCCGGACGATCCAGGCCGACGAACTTGCCGACGAACTCAATCTGATGATCGAGGGTGCGAGCGGCTATGCGATGTATATGCTCGATCCGGCTGGGCGGGTGTCGATCTGGAACGAAGGCGCGCGCAGGCTCAAGGGCTGGCAGGCGAGCGAGGTCGTTGGACGGCATTGTTCGATTTTCTATTCGGCGCAGGCCGCGGCGGCGGGCAAGCCGCAGGCCGACCTCGAACGCGCGCGGACGATGGGCAAGGTCGACGAGGAGGATTGGCGGGTCCGTCAGGACGGCTCAGAATTCCTGGCGCACGTGCTCCTCACCCCGCTGTACGACAAGGCCAATCGACTGCGCGGCTATGGCACCGTGATCCGCGACGTGACCGAACAGCGCGCGGGCGAGCACCAGGCGAGCGCCAGCGCCAACCATCTGCGCTCGATCCTGTCGACCGTGCCCGATGCGATGATCGTCATCAATCGAGCGGGCGATATCCTGTCGTTCAGCGCCGCCGCCGAGCGGCTGTTCGGTTATGCCGAAAGCGAGGTGGCGGGCACGAATATCAAGCTGCTGATGCCCACCCCCGATCGCGAGCGCCATGACGGCTATCTCGAACGCTATATGCGCACCGGCGAGCGTCGGATCATCGGCACCGGGCGCACGGTGATCGGGCTGCGGCGCGACGGCACCACCTTCCCGATGGAATTGGCGGTGGGCGAGGCGGTGACCGATGGCGAGCGCGTCTTTACCGGCTTCATCCGCGACCTGACCGAAAAGCAGCAGATGGAGGAACGTGTCGAGGAATTGCGATCGAGCCTGGTCCATGCCGCGCGCGTCAGCGCGATGGGCACGATGGCCTCGACGCTGGCGCACGAGCTCAACCAGCCGATCACCGCGGTGGTCAATTACATGCGCGGCATCCGCAACCTGACGCGCGAGGGCGATCCCGATGACCGCCAGATGATCGAGGATGCGATCGAGGACGCCTCGCGCGAGGCGCTGCGCGCGGGCGACATCGTCCGTCGGCTGCGCGAATTCGTCGCGCGCGGTGAGGTCGAAAAGAGCGTCGAGGAATTGCCGCGGCTGATCGAGGAGGCTTCGAACCTGGCGCTGATCGGCGCGCGCGAAAGGGGTGTGACCGCGACGTTCGCGCATGACCCGCGCGCGACTTGCGTGCTGGTCGACAAGGTGCAGATCCAGCAGGTACTCATCAACCTGATGCGCAACGCGATCGAGGCGATGTCCGACGCGCCGGTCCGCCAATTGGCGGTTTCGACGCATGTCGATGCGCCGGGGTTCGTCCGCCTGACGGTGGCCGATACCGGCTCCGGCATCGCGCCCGCGGTTGCAGAAAGCTTGTTCCGCGCGTTCAACAGCACCAAGGCGGGGGGGATGGGGCTCGGCCTTTCGATCTGCCGGACGATCGTCGAGGCAAATGGCGGCCGGATCTGGATGGAGCAGCGCGAAGGCGGCGGCACCGCGTTCCACTTCACGGTGGTGCAGTTCGAAAAGGAAGCGGTGGAATGAGCGATCGGCGGCTGGTGCATGTGATTGATGACGAGGATGGCGTTCGGCGGTCGGCGAGCTTCATGCTCAAGACGTCGGGATTCGCCACGCGCACCTGGGAATCGGGGGTCGCGTTCCTCAAGGAAGCACGCCACGCCGAGCCGGGTTGCATCCTGCTCGACATCCGGATGCCCGAGATGGACGGGCTCGAAGTCCAGCAGGCGCTCAAGGATCGCGGTATCGCGATGCCGGTGATCGTGCTGACCGGCCATGGCGACGTCACGATCGCGGTGCGCGCGATGAAGGCGGGCGCCGTCGATTTCATCGAAAAGCCCTTCGACAGCGACGTGCTGCTCGGCGCGATCGCGCGCGCCTTCGACCGCATCGACACCGCAGCGAATGTGCTGGTGCGCGCCGCCGAAGCCGATGTCGCGCTGGGCGCGCTCACCGCGCGCGAGCGCGAGGTGCTCGACGGCCTGGCGCAGGGCTATCCCAACAAGACGATCGCCTATGACCTTGGCATATCGGCGCGCACCGTCGAGGTGCACCGCGCCAACGTCATGGCCAAGCTCGGCGCGCGCAGCCTGTCCGACGCGCTGCGGATCGCCTTCGCCGCTGGCCTTGGGAAGACCCACGGCTGAACGCGCGCGCGGGTTAGCCGCCGATCGACCTGCGCACCGTCACTTCGCCCGCGCTTTCCGATCCGGGGACGATCGCGAACCCCGCCTCGCGTTCGAGCGCCAGCGCCGCCTGGTTTTCGCGGCTCTCGACCGATTCGATGACATGCAATCCCTCGGCGGCGGCATAGGCCATGACATGCTCGACCAATGTCCAGCTGACGCCGCGATTCTTGTATCCGGCATGGGTGGCGATCGCGAGCTCGCCGCGCACGCGATCGGGATCGCTCGCCAGCATCGCGCTGGCGACCAGCACGTCGCCCGCGAACGCCAGGAAATGCATCGTGCGTGCATAGTCGATCTGCGTCATCGCGACGATCCGGTCGTGCCCGGCATGGCGGATGCCGGTGAGGAAGCGGAAGCGCAGGTCGTCGGGCGCGACATTGTCGAACAGGGTCGTCAGCCGCGCTTCGTCGTCGGGTCGCACCGGGCGGACATGCAGCTTGAGCCCGCCGCGCGTCACCAGGTCGGCCGACCATTCGACCGGCACCGGGCGGATCACCAGCCGCGATGCGCGCGGCGCGGGCGTGATGCGCGCGCGCGCATCGAGCGCGACGACGCCGCCAGCGGTCGCCACCAGCGGGTTGATATCGAGCTCGACGATGTCGGGAAAATCGACCGCGATTGCCGACAGCGCATCGAGCGTGCGGACTATCGCGTCGATATCGACCGCGGCGACATCGCGATAGCCCGCCAGCAGCCGCGCAATCCGCGTCCGCGCGATCATGTCGCGCGCCAGCCGGTCGTCGAGCGGCGGCAGCCCCAGCGCGCGATCGCGCAGCAGCTCGACCGCCTTTCCCCCCGCACCGAACGCCAGCACCGGGCCGAAGGTCGGATCCTCGGCGATCCCCACCAGCAATTCCTGCGCGCCCCGCAGGTCGAGCATCGGTTCGATCTCGAAGCCGATCACCTTGGCGTGCGGGTTCGATCGTGCCACCGACGCCGCCATCTGGATCGCCGCCGCGGTCGCTGCGGTCGCGGTCGCCAGCCCGAGCACGACGCAGCCTGCCTCGGATTTATGGCTGATGTCGGGCGACACCAGCTTCAGCGCCCAGGGGCCGGTCGTCGCCGCGCACGCCGCGGCGACCGCTTCGGGAGTGCGCGCGAGCCGCGACGCGATCGTTCGGACGCCATAGGCCGCAAGCAGCGTCTTGGTCTCGGTCGCGGTGAGGATCGTGCGCGCTTCGGCCTGCGCGCCGACGATCAGCGCGCGCGCACAGGCGCGATCGCCTTCGGGGCGCATCACCCGTGCCGGTGCCTGCAGCAGCGCGCTGCGTGCGACCCCCGCCTGCAGCAAATAGCCGAAGCCGCTCACCGCATCGTCGATCGTGTCGAACAACGGCACCCCTGCCGCTGCAAAGGCAAAGCGCACCGACGCGCTGTTGGCGGGGCCCATCCAGCAGGCGATGACGGGCTTCTTGCGTCCCTTGGGTGCCTCGGCGAGCACCGAGAGCACCGCCTGCGCGACCTCTGCCCCGGTCGCCGCCGCGGTCGGGCAGTGGATCACCAGCAGCACATCGATCCCCGGATCGGCCAGCGCCGCGCGCGTCGCGTCGGCAAAGCGCGCGGGCGACGCATCGCCAATGATGTCGATCGGATTGGCGCGCGACCATTGATCGGGCATCGCGGGGTCGAGCGCAGCGACGGTGTCGGGCGCCAGCACCGCGAGCGCGCCGCCGACCGTCGTCAGCGCGTCGGCGGCGAGCACGCCCGCGCCGCCGCCATTGGTGACGATCCCCAGCCGGCCGCCCTTGGCCGTGGGATAGCAGCACAGCATCTGCGCGGCATCGAACAGCTCGGTCAGGTTGTCGACCAGCACGATCCCGGCGCGCTCGAACGCCGCGGCGTGGACGTCGTACGACCCGACCAGCGCCCCGGTGTGCGATCGCGCCGCGGCGCTTGCGGCCTGGGTTCGCCCCGCCTTGATCGCGATCACCGGCTTGATCCGCGACGCGGCGCGCGCGGCGGACATGAACTTGGCGGGGTTGGTGATGCCCTCGACATACAGCAGGATCGCATCGGTGTGCGGATCGGCGGCGAGCATGTCGATCAGGTCGCCGAAATCGACATCGGCCATGTCGCCGACCGACACGACGCTCGAAAAGCCGATATGCCGATCGGCGGCCCAATCGAGCATTGCGGTGATCAGCGCGCCGCTTTGCGAGAGAAAGCCCAGCCGCCCCGGCGCGGCGAAGCGCGGCGCGAACGATGCGTTGAGCTTGGCATAGGGCAGCAGCACGCCCAGGCAGTTCGGCCCGACGATCCGCATCAGATGCGGCCGCGCGGCATCGAGCAACGCCGCCCGCGATTCAGCGTCGGCGAGCCCCGCCGACACGACCACCGCCGCCTTGGTGCCCTGCGCGCCCAGCTCGGCGATAATACCCGGCACCGTCGCCGCGGGGGTGACGATCACCGCCAGGTCCACCGTCTCGGGCAGCGCATCGACCGAGCGCACCCAGCGCGCATCGTCGCGATCGACGCGGTTGGGGTTCACCGCATAGACGGTGTCGCCATAGCCGCCGTCGAGGATGTTGGTCAGGATCCGCTCGCCCAGCGATCCGGCGCGGCTCGACCCGCCGATGACCGCCACGCTGCGCGGCTGGAAGAGCGGTCCAAGGTTGCGAATGGTCATCTTGGCGGTTCCTGCGTCACCGGCATGGTTGCCAAGCGCTTGGTCCCACTCGACGCCTTATGCCGCGTCGCCGCCATTAGTATTGAACCGGATAGCCTCGCGGCACCCACGCGATACGCTGGCCTTCCGAGACGCGGAAGGAGCGACTCATGCGATATACAATGATTGCAGTTTTGGCAGCGCTGGCAGGGGAACTGTGGTGATCCAGCCGCCCCCCGATTCTGGCGTGTCGGCGCCGATCCGGCATCTGGTGGTGCTCGGCCACCCGACCGCGGGAAGCTTCAACCATGCGGTCGCGCAGGCCTATTGCGAGACGGTGCGGCAATGCGGCCAGCAGGCCGAGCTTCGCGACCTGTACGCGATCGGCTTCGATCCGCTGCTGAACCTGCCCGAACGGCGGGGTGCGGGGCGCACCCGGCTTCCGGGTGACGTCAAGCAGGAGCTCGGCTATCTCACCGACAGCGTGATCGTCACGTTGATCTACCCGATCTGGTTCGGCATGCCGCCGGCGATCATCAAGGGCTATGTCGATCGTGTCTTCGGCGCCGGCTTCGTCGCGCGCAGCATCAAGGAGGGCACGGTTAATTCGGCGCTCCACGGCAAAAGGCTGATGATGTTCAGCACTTCGGCCTCGACCCGCTGCTGGCTCGAGGAGCAGGGCCAGTGGCTCGCGCTGCGCCGCGCGTTCGATACCTATCTCGCGACGATCTTCGGCATGGTGCGAAGCGATCACGTCCATTTCGATTCGATCGTCGACGGGCTCGATCCGCGCGCGGCCAATGAAGCGCTCGCGGTGGTCCGCGAAAAGACGCGCGCGATGTGCGCGCTGCTGCTCCAGGCGCGGCACCAGCATTACGCGCAGCGGCTGATGCAGCGTTCGACGGGTCCCGCGTCGGCGGGTGCCGCATGAGCCGCGCCATGTCTCCACCGCCATCCAGCGAGGCTTCGATGCCCGACGACTCCGATCCATTGCGCCTCGAAAATTGGCCCGGCCAGATGCTCCAGGCGGCCGCGACGGTGCAGCGCCTGCAGTTCATGCTGGCGACGCATTGGTGGACGATGGCGATGGCACCCGGCCTGCTTGCCTTCCCCTATCGCTGGCCTGATGGGCTCGACCACCAGCTTCGCGTCCCCGATCCCCTTGAGCGCGACGCCGAACGCGCCTTGTTCGCCTGAGCTTGTCACGGGTGCGCCACGGTCAGCCGCCGACATCGCCAGCGCATATCGCAGAGATTGCCACGTTCCTGGAAACCCGTGCGTTCGGTAAAGGCACCGCCGTTCGCCGGATCGATACCCATGCCGCCAGCGTCTTCCTGACCCCCGACCGCGCTTGGAAGCTGAAGCAGCCGGTGCGGTTCGACTATCTCGATTTCTCGACCGCGCCGTTGCGCAAAGCGGCGCTCGAGGCCGAACTTCGCCTCAATCGCCGGCTCGCCCCCGATCTGTACCTCGCGGTGCATCCGATCACGCGTGAGGGGGACGGTGGGCTCGCGATCGACGGCGCGGGCGAGGCGGTCGATTGGCTGCTCGAAATGCGCCGGTTCGACGATGATTCGTTGCTCGATGACCGCGCACGCCTGGGGCCGATCGACCTCGGGCTGATGGCGCGACTGGCCGAGCACATCGACGCCTTCCACGCTGCCGCCGCGATCAGTACCGACACCGCCGGCGCGGCGCGGATCGAACGCGTGATTGCGGGCAATGCAGCGGCGCTCGAACGCTATCCCAGCGCGTTCGATCGAGCCGAGGTCGCCACCCTGCTGTCGACCCAGCGCAGCGCCTTGTTGGCGGTTACCGACCGGCTTGATGCGCGCGCGCGCCGCGGCCGGGTGCGCCACGGGCATGGCGACCTGCATCTCGCCAATGTCGCGATGATCGATGGCGAGCCGACGCCCTTCGACTGTCTCGAATTCGATCCCGAACTGGCGACGATCGACACGCTGTACGATCTGGCGTTCCTGCTGATGGACCTGTGGCATCGCGGCCAGGCCGATGCGGCCAACGCCTTCTACAACCGCTATTGCGACCTGTCGGGTGATGACGCGGACGGGATTGCCGCGATGCCGCTGTTCCTGTCGCTTCGCGCGACGATCCGCGCGCACGTCGCCGCAGCGCGCAGCGAGCGATCGGCGAGCCAAGACGATCGCGCGCTGGCGTGCGCGTATCTGCGGCTCGCGGCCAGCTTTCTCGAGCCTGCGGCACCGCGGCTGGTGGCGATCGGCGGGCGATCGGGCACCGGAAAGTCGACCGTCGCGCGCGGGCTCGGCGGCAGCATCGGCGCGCCGCCCGGCGCGCGGATTCTGCGCTCGGACGTGCTGCGCAAGCGGATCGCCGGGGTCGCGCCCGAAACCCCGCTGCCCGCCGATCACTACACCTCCGACAGCGCCGCCGCGGTCTATCGCGCGCTCGGCATCCAGGCGCAGGCGCTGCTCGCCGAAGGAGCGAGCGTGATCGCCGACGCCGCGTTCCTGCAGCCCGCCGAGCGGCAGGCGATCGGGGCGGTCGCAACGCACGCCGGGGCGGCATTCGTCGGGCTATGGCTCGAGGCGGGCGAGGCGGTCCGCGTCGAGCGGGTCACCGCGCGCCGCGGCGATGCCTCCGATGCCGATGCGCGGGTGGCGCGGATCCAGTCGCGCCGCGCGATCGGATCGCTCGGGACTTGGCGGCGAATCGCTGCCGGCGGTCCGGCGCAAACCGTTATCGCTGCCGCGCTCGCTGCGGTGAACGCGGGGGAGCGTCCGCGCCCGGCTCGCTGATGAAGCGCGCGATATGCTCGGCCACCGCGTCGTCGGCACCCAGCCAGATGTGCCCGCCGCGGGGGAGTATCACCAGCCTGGCATCGCGGATCGTCGCTGCCAGGTATCGTGCGGTTGCGGCGGTGCCGAACCGGTCGTCCTCGACCGACACGATCAAGGTCGGCACCGCGATATCGCGATAGGCGAGCGCGCCCGGCGCGCTCGCAAGCCGCGCATCGTTGCGGACCCCGCGCACGCGCGCGCTGACCGGCAGCATTTCGTCGAGGATTCGATACGCGCAGGCGCGTTCGCCGGGTTCGACGCGGTCGAGCAACGCGGGATCGGTCGCCAGCAGCGTGCCGATCAGCCGCTTGGGGGCGACCGTGCGCGCGCTCCAATAGGCAAAGTCCGAGCCGAGCACGCGCTCGACCAGTAGCTTTTGCAGCGCGGTCATCTCGACCGGATCGCGGCCGCTGACATTGGCGGCGGGCACCAGCAGGATCAGCAGCGAACAGCGCTCGGGATGGCGCAGCGCGAACGCCACCGCCGACAATGCCCCCGCCGATCCTCCCACCACCGGCAGCCGATCGATCCCGAGATGGTCGAGCAAGGCGACGAATGCATCGGCCTGGTTCGCCGAAGACGGCGCGGCGGGATAATCGCTGCGCAGATAGCCGAAGCGCGAAGGCGCGATGATTTGGTACCCGTGCCGCCGCAAGCCAGCGCCGAAGCTCAGCCCCTGGTCGAACCCGCCGCCGGTGCCATGCACCATCAAGATCGGCGGCCCTTCCCCGCGCACCGCATATTCGAGCGTGCCGAACTCGATCGCGATCACCTCGCTCGCCAGCGCGAACCGGTGGGCCGGGCGGGGCGGTCTGATCGACATGGCCAATGCTACCGGCGCGGATCGTGACGGGCTTTACCGATTTCACCCAGGTCGCCGCGACCCCCTGCGCGCATAGGGAAAGCTACCAATCCCGCGCCCGCTACGACCCCGCTAAGTTGATGCCACCGGGGCAAGGGCGAACAAGGGAAGCAAGCGTGGCACCGAAAGCGCCGCCAGACGATCCAGCTCCCGAGCGCCCGCTGGTGTATCGCGTCGAAGCGCTGACCAAGACCTATGGCGAGGGTTCGAATGCGGTCTATGCGCTGCGCGGCGTCGATCTCGATGCCGCCGCAGGCGCGATGATCGTGCTGCTTGGGCCCTCTGGATCGGGCAAGTCGACCCTGCTCAATATCCTGGGTGGACTCGATCATGCGAGCGCGGGCCATGCCTGGTTCCACGGCCGCGACGTCACCCAGTTCGATGACGACGCGCTGACCGAATATCGCCGGCGCAGCGTCGGCTTCGTTTTCCAATTCTATAATCTGGTGGCGTCGCTCACCGCGCGCGAAAATGTGTCGCTGATCACCGAAATATCGGACAATCCGATGGACCCGGCCGCGGCGCTCGCGATGGTCGGGCTCGAGGCGCGGCTCGATCATTTTCCCGCGCAATTGTCGGGCGGCGAGCAACAGCGAGTCGCGATCGCGCGCGCGATCGCCAAGCGCCCCGAAGTATTGTTGTGCGACGAACCCACCGGCGCGCTCGACAGCCAGACCGGCACCCGCGTCCTCGCCGCGCTCGACCAGGTCAATCGTGAGCTCGGAACCACCGTTTTTGTCATCACCCATAATGCGGTGATCGCCGATATCGCCGACGAGGTGCTGTTGTTCGGCGATGGCCGGATCACCGGCCGCCGGCACAATGCGGTGCGCGCCTCACCGATGGGGCTGATCTGGTGACCGGCGCTGGATCGACGCTGAACGTCAAGCTGCTGCGCGATCTTTGGCGGCTGCGCGGGCAGGCGGTGGCGATCGCGCTGGTGATCGCGGCGGGGGTCGGCACGATGGTGATGGCGGTCGGACTGATCGGCTCGCTCGAGGCGACGCGCGATGCCTATTATGATCGCTATCGTTTCGCCAATGTCTTCGCGCCGCTGGTGCGCGGGCCCGAAACGCTGATGGCCAGGGTTCGCCTGCTCCCCGGCGTCGCTGCCGCCGACAGCCGGATCAGTACCCGCGCGACGCTCAAGGTTGCGCAGGTGGTCGAACCGGTGACGGCGCGCGTGCATTCGCTGCCGCCAGCGCGCGCCTCGGCGCTCAATCGGCTGGTGCTGCGCGACGGGCGGTTGCCCGATCCGCGCCGATCGCAGGAGGTCGTCGCCAACGAAGCCTTCGTGCAGGCCGCGGGGCTGGTACTCGGCGACCCGATCATCGCGGTGCTCCACGGCAAGCAGGTCGAGCTCCGGCTGGTCGGTTCGGTGCTTTCGCCCGAATATGTCTATGCGTTGACCCCGGGCCAGATATTCCCTGACAATCGCCGCTCGGCGATCTTGTGGCTCGGGCGCGAGCCGCTCGCCGCCACGCTCGACCTCAATCAGGCCTTCAACGACGTCCTCGTTCGCCTCGCGCCGGGCGAGGGGGTGGCCGAGGTCGAGCGCCGGCTCGATCTGTTGCTCGCCCCTTATGGCGGCAGCGGCGCCTATTCGCGCGAGCAGCAGGTGTCCGACCGGTTCGTCGCCAGCGAGATCGACCAGCTGACGACGATGGCGGCCTTGCTGCCGCCTATCTTCCTGCTCGTCGCGGCCTTCCTCCTTAACATCGTGCTCGCGCGGCTGGTCGACACCGAACGCGAAGTGATCGGCCTGCTCAAGGCCTTCGGCTTCCCAGTACGCGCGATCATGCTGCATTATGTCCAGCTGGCGATCCTGTTGTCGCTTGGCGGGCTGGCGCTGGGGATCGGGCTGGGGGCATGGCTGGGGCGCGGGATGGCGGGGATCTACCAGCGCTTTTTCACCTTCCCGTTCCTCGAATTCCGCATCGGCCCCGAAGCCTATCTGCTGGCGGTCGCTGCGACGTTAATCCCGGTGATGCTGGGGGCGACGACCGCGGTGTGGCGCTCGGCGCGGCTCTCGCCCGCCGATGCGATGCGTCCCGAGGCACCGCCCGATTATTCGAGCCGCTTGGTGAGCTGGCTGGCCGGCGCGCTCGGCCCCGATGAGCCCAGCCGAATCGTCGCGCGCGGCCTGCTGCGCCGACCGCTGCGCTCGATACTCACCGTGCTGGGGCTGGCCGCAGCGACGATGCTCTATGTCGCCACTGCCAGCCCGACCGCCAGCATCGGGCGGATGATCGATCTGGGGTTCGGTGCTGCCGATCGCTCGGATCTGGTCGTCACCTTTGCCGAGCCGCGCGATTCGCGCGCGCTGTACGAGCTCGAGCGGATACCCGGCGTCCTCCAGGTGCAGCCGTTCCGCACCGTGGGCGCGCGGCTTCGCTCGGGGCACCATGAGGTGCGGGAGGCGCTGTCGGGGATCGAGCCTGCGGGCGACCTGTCGCGGGTGATCGATATCGAGGGGCAGGCCTCGGCGCCGCCGCCCGCCGGCGCGCTGCTCGAGGGGCGGATCGCGCGCCAGCTGGGGGTCGGGGTGGGCGACACGATCGAGGCCGCGGTGACCGAGGGTGAGCGTCCCGCGCTGCGGCTGTCGGTCGCCGCGGTGCTCGACAGCCCGTTCGGCAGCGCCGCCAGCCTCGATCGCGCGCAGCTCAACCGGCTGATGCGCGAAGGCGACACGCTGTCGGGGGCGTATCTCAGGATCGATACCGCGGCGCTGGCGGGGGTCTATGCGCGCCTCAATGCCAGTCCGATGGTCGCCGGGGTCACTACCCGTAGCGCCTTGCTGCGCACGATGACCGAAACGGTCGAGCAGAATTTTGCGATCCAGACCTATTTCTATGTTGGGCTGGCGATGCTGGTGGTGGTCGGGGTGGTCTATAACAGCGCGCGGATCAGCCTGTCCGAACGCGCGCGCGATCTCGCGTCGCTGCGCGTGCTCGGCTTCCGCCGGCGCGAGGTCGCGTTCATCCTGCTGGGCGAACAGGCGCTGCTGGTGATGCTCGCGCTGCCGCTAGGTATTTGGGCCGGGATCGAGCTCTGGCACTATCTGATCGGCGAATTCAGTACCGAGCTGTTCACCATCCCCTTCTTCATCGATCCGCGCATTCCCGCGCGCGGCGTGCTGGTGGTCGCCGCAGCGGCGACGGGCACCGCGTTCCTCATCCGCTACCGCGTCGATCGGCTCGACCTGATCCGCGCGCTCAAGACCAGGGAATGACCATGCACCGCAAGATCGTGACTGGCCCGAGGATCGTCATCGTGCTGATCGCGCTGGTGCTCGGCGCCGCGCTGTTCGTCGCGACGCGCACCCCCGCGGTCGAGATCGAGGCGGCACGCATCACGCGCGGCCCGATCACCGTCACGATCGACGATCTGGCCGAGACCCGCGTGCGTGATCTCTACACCGTCTCGGCGCCGATCGGGGGCGAGCTGCTGCGCGTGCCGCTCAAGCCCGGCGCGCAGGTGATCGCGGGCCAAACGGTGCTCGCACAACTCCGCCCCGCCGAGCCCGGCGCACTCGACGCGCGGGCACTGGCGCAGATCGCTGCCAATGTCCGCGCGCTTGAGGCGCAGGCCGCGGCGGCGCGCGCGCAGGTCGAGGACGCATCGGCGGCGCAGGACCTTGCGGAGCGCCAGCTTGCGCGCACCACCATTTTACGTGCGCGCGGGTTCGCCGCTCCCGCTGCGCTCGATGCCGCGCGCGCGGCGCGCGACCGTGCCGGTGCGGCGGTGCAGGCGGCGCGGCGGGCAGCGACCGCGGCACGCGAGAGCGTCAATGCGGCGCGTGCGGGGCTGATCGCGCCGGGCACCGGGGCGATCGCGCGCGGCGTCGTTGATATCCGCTCGCCGGTATCGGGCACGGTGCTGACGGTCCCGCAGGAAAGCGTGCGGGTGGTGCTCGCGGGGACTCCGCTGGTCGCGGTGGGCGACCCGGCGCGGCTCGAAATGGTGACCGATCTGCTGTCGGCCGACGCGGTGCAGGTCAAACCCGGTGCGGCAGTGTCGATCGAGGATTGGGGCGGTGAGCGGCGGTTGAAGGGGCGCGTCCGGCTGGTCGAACCCTATGGCTTCCTCAAGATTTCGGCGCTCGGCGTCGAGGAGCAGCGGGTCAACGTGGTCATCGACTTCGTCGAGCCGCGGACCGCATGGGCAAGCCTTGGCCATGGCTTTCGGGCAACGGTGCGGATCGCGACCTGGCAAGCGCGCGACGCGGTGCTGCTGCCGATCGGCGCGCTGTTCCGCAGCGGCGACGCATGGCAGGTGTTTCGGATCAGCCAGGGAGTCGCGCGCGCGGTGCCGGTCACGATCGGGCGGATGAATGCCGAGGTAGCGCAGGTGTTGGGCGGGCTCGCGCCGGGGGATCGGGTGGTCCTTCACCCCGGCGACAAGGTGGCCGACGGGGTGAAAGTGACATTGCCCGCGACGCGGCGCTAAGCACGTCAGGGGCGGATCGCCACCTTGCGCACCCCTCGCGCTGGTGCGCAAACAGGTCGTCGGCGGTCTTGATATCGTCGAGCCGGAAATGATGCGTGACCAGGGCTGGGGTATCGACCCTGCCGCCTGCTCCCGCCGCCAGCCGCCGCCGTATCCGAACTACATTGCCCCCTCGACCGGCCCCACAGCGCCCGCCGCGGCGTAGCACCGCATAGGCCCAGATCTCGATCGCGTGCAGCGCGACCTCGAACTATGCCCGGCGCCCGCGCGCGGCGTGTTGCGGCCCTTCGTTCCCGCCGAAAGCGCGATCGATGCCGACCCGCGATGGCTCGCGAACATATCCTGCGGCACGCGCTCGCGCTCGATCGCGCAGGCCTCGACGCCGAGCTCGATCGGCTAGGCGGCGTGGACAAATTGTTTGACGCGAAACTTGGTGGTTGATTCAAGGCTTCCTTTTGGAGGCGGGGTTGAGCCGGGGCGATCTGAGCGAAGCTGAGTGGCGTGTTTTGAAGGGTTTGCTGCCGATTGATGCGGCAAACCGGGGGCCTGGGCGGCCGCCCGAAGAGAACCGTTCGATCATTAACGGCATCCTCTGGCGGCTACGGTGCGGCACGCCTTGGCGCGATGTGCCGCCCAAATATGGCAACTGGAACACGATTTACCGGCGGTTTCGGCGCTGGAGCGAGGCCGGGGTGTGGGAGGCCGTATCGGTCACGCTGGCGGAGATGATGGCCGACAGCGGCCACTATAGCATCGACAGCACCACTGTTCGCGCTCACGTCTCGGCAGCGGGCGGAAAAGGGGGGCTCATCGACGCGCTCTTGGCCGCTCGCGGGGCGGGTTTACCAGTAAACTTCACTGTCTGGCAGATGCCCGAGGAAGACCGCTCGCCTTCCACCTGACGGTTGGCGAAGCGGCCGATTGCAAGGCCTATGATACGCTGATCGCCCTGCCCGAGCAGGTGCCCAAGGCGCTGCTAGCCGACAAAGGGTATGACGCCGACGCCATCCGCGCTGACCTTGCACGCCGCAACATCCAGGCGGTCATCCCGGGCCGTTCGAACCGCCGTATCAAGATCGACCATGACCGGGGGCTCTACAGAGAGCGAAACCACATCGAGCGCTTCTTCGGTCGCCTGAAAACCAACCGCGCCATCGCAACCCGATATGACCAACTCTCCGAAAGCTTCCTCAGCATGGTCCACATCGCCGCCGCCAGATACTGGCTCAAATTTGTCCACGCCGCCTAGCATCTCGCTAAGGGTTGAAAAAGTAATCTAAGGCGTGGTCACGTTCTTCGATGACGTTCGTGGGCAGCCGGTGCGTTCACGAGGTCAGCGGGGTTGAGACGGGCCGACCTTCCAGCTCGCGATATGTCTCCGCGAGCCGACCGACCGTCGCGACCATGTGGACGCGCAACTCCAGTGGCCCGAGGATCTCGATCTCGGTGCCGAAGCGCAGAAGCTCGACAACGGCGTGCTCTGGCGTCGCGGCGGGCATCGTCGCGGTCCGCCAGCCGTCCGCGTCGGGCGCATCTATCACCGCCCTGGCTCTCACATAGGCGGGCAGGATCGAGTCCATCATCCGAATGCCGCGCGGGGAGAGGCGGACCGTGGCCTTGTGCGGGTGCAGTTCGGCATCGAGCCGTTGGACGCTCTCGGTCCAGTGGACTTCAAGGTCGAACGGGTCGGGCCGCGCAAACCGCTCGTCGAGTACCTCAAGGCTGAGAATGCGCGAGATGCGGTAGGTGCGCACGCTCGCCTCGACTTGGCCGACGAGATACCAAGCCCCGCCCTTGAGCACGATGCCGAGTGGTTCGACGCGGCGGTCCCGCTCCCCCGTCCAGCTACGGTAGCGGATGCGCAGCGGGCGTTCGCGCCAGACCGCATCGGCGACGGTGGGCAGGTGGTCGAGGCTCTCGCCCTCGCCAAACCAGGCCGGGGCGTCGAGGTGGAAGCGCGAGCGCATCCGATCCGCGCCGGCGCGCACCTCGGCGGGCATCGCCGCCAGCAATTTGGTCCGCGCTGTCGCTGCCACACCGCTCAGCCCGAGATCGGCGGTCTGCCGCGTCAGGCCGGCGAGGAACAAAGCCTCGGCCTCGGCCGACGACAGGCCGTTCAGCCGCGTGCGATAACCGTCGAGCAGGCGGTAGCCGCCGGTGTTCCCGCGTTCGCTATAGACCGGAATGCCCGCCGCACTCAGCGCGTCGACGTCGCGGTAAATGGTGCGCAGCGACACCTCACACTCGTCGGCCAGCGCCTGCGCCGTGACGCGGCCCTTCGCCTGCAGGGTGGTCAGGATCGAGAGGAGTCGGCTTGCTCGCATCGCATTAGCATAAGGCAACCTGACACAAGATGACAGGTAAGGGCGCGCATAGCGGCTTCACCCGTTGCGACTCACGCTGCGGGAAGATCGATCAGGAGAGCTGTTCATGACCGAAGACCGCACCATCACCTTATTTCATTCCCCGCAGACTCGCTCGTCCGCGACGCTCGCGTTGCTAGAGGAGCTGGGGGCACCCTACGAGCTAAAGGTCCTCAACATGAAGGCGGGCGACCAGCGTCGGCCTGACTATCTTGCTATCAATCCTATGGGCAAAGTGCCCGCAATTCTCGACTGCGGGGTACTGGTGACCGAGCAGGTCGCCATTGTCATCCACCTCGCCGACCGCTTTCCCGAGGCCGGGCTCGCACCCGCGCTCGGCGATCCACGGCGGGGTGCCTATCTTCGTTGGCTCGCCTTCTACGCCGGGTGCTTCGAGCCTGCGGTGGTGGATAGATTTCTGCAGCACACGCCACCTGCCGGCCAGTCGATCTACCGCGACTTCGACACGATGCTGGACATTTTGGAGGCGCAGCTCGCTGAGGGCCCATACCTGCTCGGGGACGCGTTCACCGCCGCCGACATTCTGTGGGGCGGGTCGCTGCGCTGGACGATGATGTTCGGGATCGTGCCGCCGCGGCCAGTGTTCGCCGCCTATGCGGATCGAATTGGCGCACGAGCCGCGGTGCGGAAAATCGACGCGCTCGATGCAACACTCGCGGCTGAGCATGAGGCGGCGGTGGCACCTAAGGCGGCCGCGGTCGCCTGAGGCACGCGCGGACGGCGACGACCGGTAAGCGCATGGGACTTCATGAGCGTACCGGTCGTCGCTCACCTTGGCGGAGCTGGAAGTGATCCCACGGACAATCCCGATTGCAGCACCTGAACAAGCGTCCGGTGTCGGGCATACCGCTTGGCTGTGCCAATGTCGGGAACTGGGTCATGATGCCGAGTAGCCGCCGTTCGGATTTGCGCCCCAATATCCAGCCATATTGGCGCCCCTAGGGCATACCCCACAGCAGACGCTCCCTTAGCTTCATGCTGCCGCATACTTAAGCTGCGCGACCTGTTGTGGCCTGCCACCAATCCGGTCAGAATGACGGCGATAAGCGGCCCGAAGGCCGACGAAACCATTGATTCATTCTGCGGCGGCGAAAACGAGAACGCCCGGCACTTCGGCGCTGGCTGTGCTACCGCGAAGGGCCACGAAGGCGGCGGTTCCGCGGACGTACAGCACGCGCTGGGCATCAACCTCGCGAATCGGTAACCCGCGCTTGCGCAGCGCCTCGAGCATGTCGACGGGGTAACGCCCAGCCGGGACCAGCTCGTCGCGGGCGAGCAGCGGCACGCCGAGCTGTTCGTAGTTGAGGAGCAGCGGCGGAGCAGCGGCGAGCGCAGGCAGGTCGGCATCCGCGCGGCGCAGACCGCTCACGAGCCGCAGCGTCTCGGGCACAACCGAAGATCCGATAGCAGCAACTGCGGCGACCGGCTTCCCGCGTTCGAGAAGGATCATCGGTGTCATGTCGCTTGGCAGGCGCGCGCCGGGCGCGATGGCGGTGAGCAGGTGGCGATAGATGCTCGCGGGGACCGGCAGCGGCACGCCGCCGAGCACCAGCCCCGAATCACCCCAGACGGCGGTGTTGCTCGAATGGACCAGCGCCGCGACATTGCCCCAGCGATCGACCGCGACTACCGATGCGCTGTGGTGGCCGGGGTCGGTCGGCACGTCGGCACCGAGCATCTCCTCCATCGCGAGCGCGGCAGCGGCGCCATATTCCGGGGTCACGCGGGCGGCGCAGGTCCCGCCTACGCCTACACGCTTTTCGAACGCCGCGGCGGCGGGGCCATGATGTCCGTAGATCGCAGTGCGCAGCGCCAGCGCAGTCGTGCGGAACGCCTCGCCGCCCTCCCTCGCGCTTCCGGAATGGTCGATCAGGTTGAGCGCTTCCAGCACGGCGCAGCCGCTGGTGTTGGTCGCCGCTGGTCCGGCGAGGGTGGCGCCCGCCGAACTGTAAAGGAGGGGCTCGCCCCAGCTTGGAGCGTAGGCGCGCATCTCGGCCAGGGTCGCCGCGCCGCCTGCGCCGCGCACCGTCTCGACATAACGCTGCGCCCAGGCGCCGCTGTACATGTAACGGGCACCGTCCTTCGCGAGCGACTTCAGCAGGGCCGCAAGCTCGGGCTGGACGAAGCGACTGCCGACTATGGGGCTGGCGCCGCCGGGTAGCGCGAAGGCTCGGCCGGACTCGGTCTTCCGGAGCGGCGCGGTGGCGATGCTGAAATAGCCAGCAAGCAGCGGCGTGACCGGCACGCCATTCTCGGCATACCAGATCGAAGGTGCTAGCAGCCGCGCGAACCGCAGCTTGCCGAAGCGGCGGTGCATCGCCTCCATGCCGCCCATGAAGCCCGGCACCAGCATCTTTCGTCCGAGCGCCCCGGAGGCGTTGGCGGGCGGCGCCATGCCGGTCACCAGGCTCAAATCGGCATCCGGGATGGTCGCCCGCGACGTCTCGCCGCGCCAGCTGCCCCAGCCCGCGTCCATCGCATAGACCCGCCCGTTGCGCGCTTCGTAATAGACTAGCTGGGCGACCCCCGCGAACGAGACATTGGCGCCGAGCATCGCCGTGACCTGCGCGAATGCCGTGGTGACCGCAGCATCGGCGGCGGTCCCGCCCTCGCGCAGAACGTTCGCGCCTGCCTCAACCGCGATCGGCGATGCGCTGCCGGAGACCACCCCTTTACCGCCTCCTATTGTTCGCGTCGCGGTGGGGAACACCGCTGCTTCGCGCGCTTCGATCGCCAGCCGCTCGGGATCGGCGGACTGGGGTGCAGCGAAGCCCGGGGTCACCAGAGCGAGCGTCACCGTCAGCGCCAGGTGGCGCTTTGCATATGCCATCATTCGTCCCCTTGAGAGTTGCTCAATCCTTGAAGAACAATGCCTCGATCGGCCTTCCGAAGAGTTCGGCGATGTCGAAAGCGAGCGGTAGGCTGGGGTCGTACCGGCCGTTTTCGATCGCGTTCACCGTCTGGCGCGAGACTTTGAGACGCTCGGCGAGGTCAACCTGCGACCAGCCGCGCTCGGCGCGCAATTCCTTGAGCAGATTCCTCACCGAAACCTCAGCAGTTGTACCCAGATCGCAGCGATCCAAGCCGACTGCGTGACCACCAGCGGCACCCACATCGGCAGCCGCGGCCAGCCGATGACTTCGAGCAATGTATAGCCGATCATCAGGACCAGCGACGCACCGAACGCCCAGACCACCGCTTCCATCTGGCTGCGGCGCTGCATCTCGTCGCTCTTGCGAAACTGGCGGAGCGCGAAGCGAAGGATTCCCAGCGCGGGGAACAACGGCAGCAGGATGATCGCGGTGCGCCACCCGCCGAGTCGCGGCATGTTGAAAACGATACCGATCGAGAGGCTCAGCGTGATGACGAAGGCCGTCGTCCAGCCGAGCTGGATCAGCAATGCGCGGACGATTTCGCGACGAAGCTCAGCGTGCATTTCAGTATCCCGCTTATGGAAAGCCTCTTTTCCATAGACCAAGTCGCCGTTGATGACAAGGAGGCTTTACACAAGTTTCCTTTACATCATTCGGCTCTTCGATCAGTCGGAGGCGTGGGCTGGAGCCCCGGGGGGCGTCAAGGCGGCAGCGTCGAGCAAACTTCAGCCAAAAGCTGCAGGTCAGCTGGCGGCCCAATTCCAGCTGGAAAGCATATGAACGAATGACCGGTTTCGGGGCGTGGCCAACCGAGCTTTAGTGACCGCAAATGGGTCCTTTCGGCCTGGAAGCGGCCAAGCGGTTTTCGCCCAGTTGCGGTCGTCCCACAGGACCGTAACAAACGACGGAAGTTGTCGTTCGTTACCCCGACTTTTGTGCGGTCACGGTCAGCCATCGAGCCGGCTCACTGAAGTATCCGACCCCGTCATAGGTTTCGAAAGCCAGCCTGGCCCAATGTCCCGCGGATCGATACGCCGCTTCCATATCGTCTTCGTCCGGATAATTATAGTAGCGCCCATGCTGATCCCATCCAGGCGAACCACCGGTTTTGAAGCTAGCAAAATGCCAGCCTTCAGCCGTAAGCGCCTCGTGAATTCGGCGAAGGACAACTGGCAATTCCTTCGCCGGGACATGCAGCAGTGATGCACACGCGACGACCGCGTCGTACTCGGCCGTGGCATTGAGTTGATCGAAACGCATCGTTCGCGCCCCGTGTGACAAACGTTCGTTGGCAATGGCCGCCATGGCCGCAACACCATCGGTCGCGTCAACACGATAGCCAAGCCGTTCCATTGCCAAAGCATCGCTACCGCCCCCGCAACCAAGCTCCAAAATCCTAGCGCCCGCAGGAACGTGAGGGAGGAAGGCCAGAAGGTCAGGCGAAACCTCGTCGGGGCGGGCACCAATATATGAAGGCGCGTTCGTCTGATAGAACTCTAACGTCGACGCGTCGGAGGCTGATGGCATGTCCATTTATGTGGTGTAGCGGTTCAATAGCGGACAGTCATCTTCCCACCACCTACCGCCGTTCGGGCGCGGGTAATCGTCGCGACGCTCTTGAAAGCTGACTGGCCGTTGCTGGGCGGGAAAGCGATCCCGCAGCAAGCGGCCATTTTTGGCCGGTGCTATCGGCTCTTCGCCTTCCCGAACTTTCCATCGAGGACCTTGGCTCCGTCGCGCAGAAATTCGAGATGATCTGACCAATGCTGCATCATGCGCACACGCTCTTCCCAATATTCTCCGCGGCTATGGGCTCGGCGCATGGCATTGTTGTCGCGATGGGCAAGTTGGCGCTCGATCGCGTCCGCATGCCACAGCCCCATCTCATTCGGCAGCGTCGCTGCCAGGGCGCGGAAACCATGGCCGGTCATTTGGTCCTGCGCATAGCCCATTCTACGAAGCGCCGCGTTGATGGTGTTCTCTGACATCGGCCGTTCCACCGATCGTAGCGACGGGAAAAGATACGAGCTGTGCTCGGCGTCGTGCTTGATCGATTCGAGGATTTGAAGTGCCTGACGAGAGAGCGGGACTGAGTGTGCTCGCCGCATCTTGGTTTTGTGTGACGGGATCGTCCAAACCGCCTTGTCAAAATCGAGATCCGCCCATTCGGCAGAACGAAGCTCTCCAAGCCGAACAAACACGTGCGGCAGGAAGCGAAGCGCGACGCCGGTCGTCGGATGGTCTTCCAGCGCTTCAATGGCACGGAGCAACGCGCCTGCTTCGGACGGCGATCGCGGGGCGATGGACGTGTTTGGGTACGATCAACGCGCCCCGAAGGTCGGCCGCGACATCGCGCTCGGCCCGCGCCGTAGCGATGGCATAGCGGAAAATTTGCGAACAGGTGCTGCGGAGGCGCTTTGCCGTTTCGTACCGGCCTTTTGCCTCCATCTTGCGCAGCATGATGAGCAACGCGTGCGCCGAGATCGAGGCGACAGGGCGCTGCCCAATGGTTGCGATGATGAAACTCAGCAGCCAGCGCAGCTTTTTCATCGTGACCGGCGAGCGGCCCTCTTTCTCGACTTTGAGCAGCCATTCGTCGGCCACGGCTTTGAAGCTGCTGGACGCCGCTACGGTGGCGGCGATCCGATCGAGCTTGATTCGTTCAGATGGATCATCGCCTTGAGCTAACACCTTGCGCGCCGCGTCGCGCGCTGCGCGAGCCTCGGCTAGCCCGGTATCTGGCCACACGCCGAAGGCCAGGGTCTTCTGCTTGCCTGAATGCCGATAATTCATCCGCCAGCAGCGAGCGCCGGACGGTGCTACGAGCAGGTAAAGTCCGTCGCTATCGCTAAGCTTGTACGCCTTCTGGCGACCCTTGGCTGCTTTGATTGCCACAACCGACAACGCCATGATGGTATCTCCACCCAAGCGACCGGCTCAGTGCCATCAAGGATACCATCAGATTACTGGTATGGAGTGGTATTCCGCCGATCCGACTGGGATGGTTATACCACAAAAAACCGCAGAAAACAGCCGATTATGGAACGTTGTCGGTAGTTCTGGGATAGTGTTTTGGTGACCCCTACGGGAATCGAACCCGTGCTTCAGCCGTGAAAGGGCCGCGTCCTAACCGCTAGACGAAGGGGCCGTCAGCGAGGGGGCGGACTAGGCGATGGTGGGGGTGGTGGTCAAGGGGCTGTTTGGCGGTATTTCATTCTACCCAGGCGGCGTCGTCGATATGCAGCTCGGCGGCGGGCCTTGCGCCCCAGTCGTCGCGCTTGGCGCGGCCGGCCAGCCACAGCCGGCGATGCGGCGGGCAGCCGAGCAACGCGGCGCCGAGCGCGGTGTCGGCCTGGCGGAAGGCGACCGCCTTGAGGCTGCGACCGTCGTCGCCCGCGACGATTGCGCGAACATGGCCGTTGCCGACCCGATCGGCCTTGATCACGCGCACCGGGCCGGCGGCGATTCGCGGGCTCGGCCAGCCCATGCCATAGGGGCCGCCGGCTTCGAGCGCGTCGACCAGACCGGGATGGATGCCGCCGGGCGCGAGCACGGCATCGACCAGCAAAGCGCGATCGGCGATCGAGCGGGTGACCGCGGCCGACAGCCGTTCGTCGAGGAAGGCGGAGAAGGCGTCGATATCGCCCTCGGCCACCGTCAGCCCGGCCGCCATCGCATGGCCACCGCCCGCCGCGAGCAGCCCGGCTTCCTTGGCTGCGAGCACCGCACCGCCGAGGTCGACGCCTGGGATCGAGCGGCCCGAACCCTTGCCGACGCCGTGTTCGTCGAGCGCGATGACGATCGCGGGGCGGCCGAGCGATTCCTTGAGCCGTCCGGCAACGATGCCGATCACCCCGGCGTGCCAGCCGGGGGCGGCGACGACGATCACCGCGCGATTGGCCTGGCGTTCGGCGAGCAGTTCGGCGCCTTCCTGGACCGCCGCCTCGATCATCCGGCGTTCTTCGTTCAGCCGGTCGAGTTCCTCGGCGATCGCGCGCGCTTCGGCGGGGTCGCGGGTGGTGAGCAGGCGGACGCCCAGATCGGCACGGCCGACGCGCCCGCCGGCGTTGATCCGCGGCCCGAGCGCGAAGCCGAGATCGGTGCAGGTCGGGTCGCGCGTGAGCCGCGACGCTTCGATCAGCGCGGCAAGGCCGATGTTGCGGCGCTTGGCCATCACCTTGAGCCCTTGCGCGACGAAGGCGCGGTTGAGGCCGCGCAGCGCCGCGACGTCGGCGACGGTGCCGAGCGCGACGATGTCGAGCAGCTCAAGCAATTTGGGCTCGTCGCGCCCGGCGAAGAAGCCGCGCGCGCGCAAGGTGCGGATCAGCGCCGCGCCGAGCAGGAATGCGACCCCCACCGCCGCCAGATGGCCGTGCGCCGCGCCTTCGTCCTCGTCCATCCGGTTGGGGTTCACCAGCGCGTGTGCGAAGGGCAAGGCGGTCGAGCATTTGTGATGATCGACCACGATCACCTCGACCCCGGCGTCGCGCGCCATGTCGAGCGCCTCGAACGCCTGCGCGCCGCAATCGACGGTGACGATCAGCGACGCGCCCTCGCGCGCCAGCCGCACCAACGCCGCGCCCGAGGGGCCATAGCCCTCCATCAGCCGATCGGGGATATAGGGCCGCGCCTCGATGCCCAGCTCGCGCAGCACCAGCACCATCAGCGCCGCCGAAGTGGCGCCATCGACATCGTAATCGCCGAAGATCGCGACCTGCTCGCCCGCCTGCACCGCATCGGCAAGGCGATCGGCGGCGCGGTCCATGTCGCGGAAGATCGAGGGATCGGGCATGAAGCCGCGGATCGACGGGTTGCGGTGCAGTTCGAGCGCCTCGCGCGGGCAGCCGCGCGACAGCAACAGCCCGGTCACCAGATCGTCGGGCACGAAGCCGCCGCCCAAAGTATCGCTGGCCAGCCCCCGCCAGCGCCAGGGTTGGCCGAGGATCGAGGCGGTGACGTTACAGACCGGTGACATGGAGCGCGGGGTACCAAGCGGCGGGGGAGGGGGCCAGCGGAAAGCGGGCTTGGCGGCGGGCTGGGAAGGTCTCGTTGCGGCGAGCTCCTTCGATACGGGCCTTCGCCTTCGCTCAGTCCCTACTCAGAACGAACGGCTGTGGCTGCATCGCCCGGTCAGCCCTGCAGCCAGGGCTGCTCGCGAAACCATTTGGTGAAGATGTACTTGGTGCCGCGCACCACCGCCATGCCCTCGTGGAGCGTATGTTCATTGGGGCTGCCGTCGGGGTTCATGTTGTTCCAGATCAGCAGCATGCGCTTGCGCGGCGGCACGCGGATGCCGGCCTGCGGGAACCAGGTCGCGCCGCCTTCCTCGACCTCGTTGAGATAGCACATCGCGGTCCAGGTGCGCTGGCCGCCCGCCTGCTGCATCTTGGGCCAATAATGCTCGCCCTCGTGGAAATAGTCATGGTGCGCGCGGAATTGCTGGCCGGGGGCGTAGCGCTGGCCCTGCATCGTCTCGCCATGTTCGGGCTGGATGCCGAGCAAGGCGGCGACGCGCTCGTCGATCGGTTGGATGATCGGCGAATAGCGATCCATGTCGCAGCTGTCGCTGGTGCGGAAATTGCGGTCCTCGGTGCGCGATAGCAAGGTCGAGGGGCGGCGGCCTTCGTCGATCATCGCGATCAGCGTCGCGCATTCGGCGTTGGTGAGGAAATCGCGGTGGAAATAGACCTGCGCCGCGTCGGTCGCGAGCCGCTTGATTGCGGGGTTCGCCTCGAGCGTCGCCGCGGTGGCGGATCCGATCGCCTGCCGGACCGCCGAGGGCGTGCCGGGCTTCTTCACTTGCGTTGCCATGGCTCCCAAGTCGCCGCGCGGCGCTCGAAAAGCAAGGGGACCCGGTGCCGATGCACCGAGCCCCCCGCTCGCATTCCTCGGTGAAGGTTCACCAGAAGATGTCATATTCCATATCGACCACTTGGCCGGTCTCGAGATCGACCAGCAGCGCGTCGTTGTAATAGCGCACCCAGCGAAACGGTCCGTCGATCGGCGGCAGGCGGTACGACCAGGGATCGTTGATCCAATAATCCTGCGCGAACAGGATCGAGCCGATCGTCGCGCCGATGCCGAACCGCTGATAGCCGAAGCCATAGCCTTGCGGCGCGTAATAGCGAGGCAGGCGGAAGGCGTTGCGGTTGATCTGGCGATAACCGCGCCAGTCATAGCGATTGTCGTTGCGCCAGCCGCGGTTCCAGCCGCCGTTGTTGCCCAGGAAGCTGCGGTTGCCGTTCCAGTTATTGCCGCGCCAATTGTCGCCGGCCCAGCCATTGCCGCGGTTGTTGCCGAGGAACTGGCGCTGCTGGTTCAGCCGATTGTCGAACCGACCCTGATCCTGCCGGAAGTCGCGCCGGTCATCGGCACGATCGCGGCGGAAATCCTGCCGGTCGTCGCGGCGGTCGGCGCGAAACTGGCGCTGGTTCACCGCGCCCGATTGCAGCGCGTTGCGATCCTGGCGGCGTTCGTTGCGGAAATCGCCGCGATCATCGCGGCGTTCGGCGCGGAACGCCTGGCGCGGTGCGACCTGGCCCTGGGGGCGCAGTTCTGGGCGCATCGGCTGGCCGTTGACGGTGCGATTGGGGCGCACGACCTGGCGCTGTTCCTGGATCGCCTGCCGCTGGCGAACGAATTGCTCGCGCTGCTGGGGGTTCGCCAGCCGCTGCGCCTGGCGTTCTGCGCGAACCGCCTGGCGATCGCCGCCGCCCTGGCGCTGCGCGCGCGCCGGTGCGGCCGCTGCCTCGCGCTGCGGCTGCGCGCGCATCGCCTGCCGCTCGGCGCGCTGCTGCTGGCGTGCTTCGCGGCGAGTGCCGTCCTGCGCCATCGCGGTTGCCGGGATCAGCGCGGTCGCTGCGAGCAATGCACCCATCCACTTGTTCATCATCACGCAATCCTCCGTCGGCGCGCGCCCAACCGGCTGGCTCGACAAGTTGCTTCTGCCATTCGGCGGATGAGCGGTGGCTGAATTGAGATGAAAGGAGTCTGTCAGCTTTGGGGCGGGGCGGGGGGCGCGAGCGCCGGCACCGCGCGCGCGGCGTCGACGGCATCGATGTCGGGCGAGGCCGGGGGCACCACATTTTCGTCGCCGCGCGCGATCCGCGCGGCGCGGCGCACCGCCTCGAGCAGCCTGGGGTACACCCCGCAGCGGCATAAATTGGTCATCGCGGCGCGGATATCGTCGTCGGACGGGTCGCGATTGGCGCGGATCAGCGCGGCGGCGGTCATCACCATGCCGGGGATGCAAAAGCCGCATTGCGAGAGGTTCGAGGCGAGGAACGCCTGTTGCACCGGATGCCCGCGATCGCGCGACAGCCCCTCGATCGTGGTGACGAAGGTGCCCTCGACCGCGGCGAGGGTGATGCGGCAGGATCGCACCGCCTGGCCATCGATATCGACGGTGCAGGCGCCGCATTCGCCGGTGCCACAGCCGAATTTGGTGCCGGTCAGGTTCGACGCGTCGCGCAAGGCGAACAGCAACGGCGTTGCCGGGTCGAGCCGATATTGCACGGGCTGGTTGTTGACGGTCAGGCGGGTCATGGCGCTCGCGATACGCTTCCCGCTGCCGCCTGGGAACGAGGGTCTGGAAAAACCAGCTATGCCAGCGGCCGGAACATGGTGCCCCGGCCGCCGGATATGCTTACTTCAGATGCGCGCTCAGCAGCTTGTTCATCTCGAACATGCTCGCCTGCTTCTTGCCGAAGATCTTCTCGATCTTTTCATCGGCGAGGATTTCGCGCTTGTCGTTGGGATTCTGCAAGTCGTGCTTCTTGATGTATTCCCACATCTTGCTGACGACTTCGCTGCGCGGCAGATCCGCCTTGCCGACGATCTCGGCGAGTTCGGGCGACGGCGTCACCGGCTTGGCGAGGCCGCCCTTGGCAGCAGTCTTTGCAGTCGTTTCCTTGGCCATACGCCCCCCAGTACCGGCATCACGCAACAGCGCGCCATGCTTCAACATTCAGTGTCTCCTAGCCTTACGGCCGAAGATCAAGCAACAAATAGCGTAGCGCGATCGCGCGTGGTTGCAAGAACATGGCGTGTGACGAAACAGCCACAGCGCAAATCTTGCGTCGAACCGTGTCCGGCGCGCCGCGGGGTGGGGGGCGGGCACCAATGGGCTTTGGGCTAGGTCACGCCATATGTGCTTGTATCGCCGATCGACGATGCCACTTCTCGCGCCAGACGGAAGCGTAATGGCCGGCGCGACGGGCGCAGGCAATGTTGCCGGGTCGCCGGGTCGCCGGGTTGCTGGTGCGGTGCGGCCGGGCTTATGGGGAGGGATGATGACTATCGAAGACGAAGCCACCAAGGGCAATGGCGACCTGGTTGCTTCCCCGCCCAAGCTGGATGTGCCCGAGGACGTGGCCGAGGCGATCCGCACGCTGATCCGCTGGACCGGCGACGATCCCACGCGCGAAGGGCTGCGCGACACCCCCAAGCGCGTCGCGCGCGCGTGGAAGGAATATTGCAGCGGCTATGGCGATGATCCGGGGCATCATCTGTCGCGGATTTTTGAGGAAGTCGGCGGCTATGACGAGATCGTGCTGCTGCGCGACGTGCCGTTCCAGTCGCATTGCGAGCATCACATGGCGCCGATCATCGGCAAGGCGCACATCGCCTATCTGCCGCAAAACCATGTCGTGGGCATTTCCAAGCTCGCGCGCGTGCTCCACGCCTTTGCGCGGCGGCTGCAGGTGCAGGAGCGGCTGACCGCCGAGGTGGCCGATTGCATCTGGACGCACCTCAAGCCGCGCGGCGTCGCGGTGGTGATCGAGGCGAGCCACGCGTGCATGACCGCGCGCGGGGTGCGGACGCCGGGGGTGTCGATGGTCACCAGCCGGATGATGGGGGTGTTCCGCGACGACGAACGCAGCCGCAAGGAAGTGTTGTCGCTGATGGGAATGTGATGGTTTTGCCCTCTCCCGCTTGCGGAGGGGCAACGCAGACTTGGTCGCGCACTTGCGCGGCCTGGTCGTAGTCGGTGAGGGTTGTTCTTCCTCGCGATCGGTTGAAGAAGTAGAAGGCCCTCACCCAACCCTCTCCCGCAGGCGGGAGAGGGCTTCAGAGAAGAAGATGGGTTACGCCTTGCCGCGGGCCGCGTTCGCTGCCGACAGCACCGCGCGCACGCTCGCGGTGGCGACGTCCTCGTCGATGCCTACCCCCCACAAGGTCCGCCCATCGGCGTCGACGCATTCGACATAGGCCGCCGCGCGCGCGTCGGATCCGTGGCCGATCGCGTGTTCGCTATAGTCGGCGACGTCGAGCGTGATCCCGCAGCCGTCGCGCAGCGCCGCCAGCACGCTCGAGATCAAGCCATTGCCGCGCCCGCTCACCGATCGGGTCACGCCGCCGATCCCGACATGGCCCGCGAAGATCCGGTCGCCATTGGGGGCGCGGGTTTCCTCATAGGCTTCGAGCGTGAAATATTGCGCGGGGTCGAGGCGATATACCCGGTTGAAGGTGTGCCAGATGTCGCCGGCGTTGAGCTCGCGGCTGGTTTCGTCGGCCATCGCCTGGACGTGGCGGCTGAAATCGGCCTGGAGCCGCTTGGGCAGCTTGAGCCCCTTGTCCTGTTCGAGCACCCAGGCGACGCCGCCCTTGCCGCTCTGCGAATTCACCCGGATGACGGCTTCGTAGCTGCGGCCCAGATCGGCGGGGTCGATCGGCAGATAGGGGACCTCCCAGATCTCGTCGTTGCGCGCTTCCTGCGCGGCGAAGCCCTTCTTGATCGCGTCCTGGTGGCTGCCCGAAAAGGCGGTGAACACCAGTTCGCCGGCATAAGGGTGGCGCGGATGCACCGGCAGCGCGTTGCAATATTCGACGGTGCCGATCACCCGGTCGATATCCGAAAAGTCGAGCCTGGGGTCGATCCCTTGCGTGTACATATTTAGTGCCAGCGTGACGAGGTCGACATTGCCGGTGCGCTCGCCATTGCCGAACAGGCAGCCCTCGATCCGGTCGGCGCCCGCCATCAGCCCGAGCTCGGCCGCGGCGACGCCGGTGCCGCGGTCGTTATGCGGGTGCAGGCTGATGACCACGCTGTCGCGGTTGGGCACGTTGCGGCAGAAATATTCGATCTGGTCGGCATAGATATTGGGGCTCGACGCCTCGACCGTCGCGGGCAGGTTGAGGATCAGCGGGTGATCGGGGGTGGGGCGCAGCACCTCCATCACCGCGGTGCATACCTCGAGCGAGAAATCGAGCTCGGCGGTCGAGAAGGTCTCGGGGCTATATTCGAAATGCCAGTCGGTGGCGGGGCGCTTGGCGGCCTCGTCGCGCAGGATCTTGGCGCCGGTCACCGCAATGTCGCGCACTTCGTCGCGGCCCATACCGAACACGATCCGCCGCCATGCCGGTGACACCGCGTTGTAGAGATGGACGATGGCGCGGTGCGCGCCCTCGAGGCTTTCGAAGCTCTTCTCGATCAGGTCGCGGCGCGATTGCGTCAGCACCTGCACCGTCACGTCGTCGGGCACGCGGCCCGAGCGCACCAGTCCCGAGATGAAGTCGAACTCGGTCGCGCCGGCGCTCGGGAAGCCGACCTCGATCTCCTTCAGGCCTACCGACACCAGCAGGTCGAAGAAGCGGTTCTTCTTTTCGGCATCCATCGGATCGATGAGCGCCTGGTTGCCGTCGCGCATGTCGGTCGACAGCCAGCGCGGCGGCTGGGTGATGCTGCGCGACGGCCATTGCCGGTCGGGCAGGTCGATGGCGGGGAAGGGGCGGTATTTGGTCGATGGATCGCGCAGCATCGCTGGCCTTTCTGAACGCTCATGCTCGGGGCTTCGCGAGCGCCCGGCGGGAAGGTCGATGGTTCGAAAGTCACCCTTAAGGGGCGCGCAGGATCGTCGCGTCGCGCCTTAAGGGCGCGTAAGTCGAAGCGATGCGATCGGTGCCCGGGTCATGACGACCGCTATGCCCCGCCGGCGCGGCTGCGTCCAGCGGGTTTGCGAACGATCGCTGAGGCTTTTCGTTAACCCATTCTAAGCTAACCCTTTGCCGTCAACCCGCCGGGGCGAATTCAAATGCTACAGCTTGTCTATATCAGCAGCGCGCGCGGCACCGATCCGGCGGCGGCGCTCCGTGACATCCTGCTGGCGTCGCAGCGCAACAACGCGCGCGACGGCATTACCGGGCTGCTCTATTCGGACGGGCTTCGGTTCCTGCAGGCGATCGAGGGGCCGGCCGATTGCGTCGAGGCGGCGTTCGAGCGCATCAAGGCCGATCCCCGGCATTGGGCGATTGTGGTCCTATCGCGGCGCGAGATCGAGGCGCGCGAGTTCGGTGATTGGGAGATGGCGCACCGATCGACCGGCGCCGATGCGAACAGCTTCGTCCGGCGGGTGCAGCTGCTGACGCAGCACGCTTCGCCCAATGTCCGCGCGACCTTCGAAAGCTTCGTCGAGCTTCGCCGCGTCGCCTGAGCGGCGACGCGGCGACGGCATCAGTTCTTTTCGAACGCGATCGTGATGTCGAGTTCGACTTCGTCGGATACGACGGGCAGCGCGCCCATGATGCCGAAGTCGCTGCGCTTGATCGTGGTGTCGCCCTCGAAACCGACGGTCAGCTTCTTGTTCATCGGGTTCGCGCCCGCACCGACGAATTCGGCGTCGATCGTCACCGGCTTGGTGATGCCGTTGAGCGTCAGATTGCCCATGATCTGCGCCTCGTTGCCCTTGGCCATCACCGAGGTCGAGACGAAGCGCGCGTCGGTTGCGCCGGGGCCGAAGAAGTCGGGCTTGCCGCCGTCCTTGCCCGCACGCGTCAGATGCGCGGTCAGGCCGGCGCTGGCGGTCACGACCTTCGACACCGGGATGGTGACGTCGACCTTGGCGGCCGAAAGGTTCTTGGGGTCGATCGTCAGCGTGCCCGCGACGTCACCGAAGATCCCGAAATACGGATTGAAGCCGAAATGGTCGACTTCCCAGCCGATCAGCGAATGGCCGGCATCGGCGGTGTAGGTGCCCGCGGTGACGCGGCTGGCGTCCTGCTGGCCGGGCAGGCCGGGGGTCGACTGGGCGAGCAGCGGGGTCGCGGCAAGCAAGGCGAGGACGGTCAGGCTGGTGCGCATGATAGGGGTTCCCTGTTCGTTGATGGCGAACGGGAAGGTCGGGTTTGCGCGCGGCGGAGTCAAACGCCGGGTTGCGAACGCAGCGTTTCCGGGTTGGTGCTCAAGTGCGGACAGGCCCTCACCCTTCCGCGGCTACGCCGCTCCCTCCCTCTCCCGCAGGCGGGAGAGGGAAGAGGCGCGCAGCGCCGATAGGGTGAGGGCCTGTATTTACCCGGTCAGTTCTTTTCCTTGTCCACCAGCTTGTTCGCACCGATCCACGGCATCATCGCGCGCAATTCGCTGCCGACCTTTTCGATCGGGTGCGCCTCGGCACGCTTGCGTGCGGCCTTCAGCTCGGGCTGGCCGGCGCGGTTGTCGAGGACGAAGTTCTTGACGAAGCGGCCCGACTGGATGTCGTCGAGCACGCGCTTCATCTCCTTCTTGGTTTCGTCGGTGATGATCCGCGGGCCGGTGGTGATGTCGCCATATTCGGCGGTGTTGCTGATCGAATAGCGCATATTGGCGATGCCGCCCTCATACAGCAGGTCGACGATCAGCTTGGTCTCATGCAGGCACTCGAAATAGGCCATTTCGGGGGCATAGCCCGCTTCGGTGAGCGTTTCGAACCCCGCCTGGATCAAATGGGTGATGCCGCCGCACAACACTGCCTGCTCGCCGAACAGGTCGGTCTCGCATTCTTCGCGGAAATTGGTCTCGATGATCCCCGAACGCCCGCCGCCGACGCCGCTGGCATAGGCAAGCGCGATGTCGTGCGCGTTGCCGGTCGCGTCCTGGTGGACCGCGATCAGGCAGGGCACGCCGCCGCCACGGACATATTCGCTGCGCACGGTGTGGCCGGGTCCCTTGGGCGCGATCATGATGACGTCGATGTCCTTGGGCGGCTCGATCAGGCCGAAATGGACGTTGAGGCCATGCGCAAAGGCGATCGCCGCGCCGGGCTTCATATGGCCCTTGAGGTCAGCGTCCCAGATCGCCGCCTGATGCTCGTCGGGGGCGACCATCATGATGAGGTCGGCCCATTCGGCGGCCTCGCGGTTCGACAGCACCTTGAAGCCGACGGCCTCGGCCTTGGCGCGGGTCGCCGAGCCTTCGCGCAGCGCTATCGCGACGTCGGTAACGCCCGAATCGCGCAGGTTCTGGGCATGCGCATGGCCCTGCGAACCATAGCCGAGGATGGCGATCTTCTTGCCGGTCAGCAGGTTCAGGTCGGCGTCGGAATCATAATAGACACGCATGTTGTTCAGTCCCTTTTTCATTGTCGTCATCCCAGCGAAAGCTGGGATCTTGTCCCCCAAGCGCGCGCTTGCGGAGGGAGACCCCAGCGTTCGCTGGGGTGACGGTTTGGTTGTAATCTGGTTCAGGCGGCTTCTTTCCCGCGTGAGATCGCCACAACCCCGGTGCGCGCGACCTCGATCAGGCCGACTTCGCGCATCAATTCGACGAACTTGTCGATCTTCTCGCTGCCGCCGGTCACTTCGAACACGAAGCTGCTGGTGGTCGCATCGACGACGCGCGCGCGATAGACATCGGCCAGGCGCAGCGCCTCGATCCGGTGATCGCCCACGCCGACGACCTTGAGCAGCGCGAGCTCGCGTTCGACATGCGGGCCGAGTGCGGTGAGGTCGGTCACCTTGTGGACGGGCACCAAGCGGTCGAGCTGGGCGATAATCTGTTCCATCACATGCGCCGATGCGCTGGTGACGATGGTGATCCGGCTGACGCTCTCGTCCTCCGACACGTCGGTGACGGTCAGGCTTTCAATATTATAGCCGCGACCCGAGAACAGTCCGGCGATGCGCGCGAGGATGCCCGGTTCGTTGTCGACCAGCACCGCAAGGGTGTGGCGTTCCTGTATTTCCTGGTGGATCTTCATTTTAAATCTCCCCCCTCCCGCTTGGCGGGAGGGGTCGGGGGAGGGGATGTCAGCCGGCGGGCGTTGCGGGGCGGGTGAGGACAGGCCCTCCCCTGACCCCTCCCGCAAGCGGGAGGGGGACTACACCAGCGCCTTGGCCTCGTCGTCCATTTCGCCGGTGACTTCATTGGCCTGGAGCATCATCTCGGTATGCGCCGCGCCCGAGGGGATCATCGGGAAGCAGTTGGCGAGCTTCGACACCATGCAATCGACCATCACCGGCCCGTCATGCGCGAGCATGTCGGCGATTCCGCTGTCGAGCTGGTCGCGGGTTTCGATGCGGATTCCCTTCCAGCCATAGGCTTCGGCGAGCTTCACGAAATCGGGCAGCGAGTCCGAATAGCTTTCCGAATAGCGGCTCGAATAGGTCAGCTCCTGCCACTGGCGGACCATCCCCATATATTCGTTGTTGAGGATGAAGACCTTCACCGGCAGCCGATATTGCGTCGCCGTCGCCAGCTCCTGAATGTTCATCTGGATCGATGCTTCGCCAGCGATGTCGATGCACAGCGCACCCGGATTGCCGAGCTGCGCGCCGATCGCGGCGGGCAGGCCATAGCCCATCGTGCCGAGCCCACCCGAGGTCAGCCATTTGTTCGGCGCTTCGAAGCCGAAATGCTGCGCCGCCCACATCTGATGCTGGCCGACTTCGGTCGAAACGATCGGCGCGCGGTGCTTGGTCGCTTCGTACAGCTGCCGGATCGCACGCTGCGGCATGATCGCATCGTCGGTGTCGGTGAAGTCGAGGCATTTGGCGGCGCGCCAGCCGTTGATGGGGTTCCACCATTCGGCGAGATCGGGCTTGGGATAATGCCGGCTCTTCCAGACATGGATCATGTCTTCGAGCACGCGCCCGGCATCGCCGATCACCGGCAGGTCGACGCGGACATTCTTGTTCACGCTCGACCGGTCGATATCGATGTGGATCTTGCGGCTGAGCGGGCTGAAGGCGTCGAGCCGGCCGGTCACCCGATCGTCGAAGCGCGCGCCGACCGACACGATCAAATCGGCCTTGTTCATCGCCATATTGGCTTCGTAGGTGCCGTGCATCCCCAGCATGCCGAGCCATTGCGGGCTCGAGGCGGGGAGGGCGCCGAGCCCCATCAGCGTCGACGTCACCGGCGCGCCGGTGATCCGCGCCAGTTCGCGCAGCAGCTGCGAGGCGCCGGGGCCGGCGTTGATCACGCCGCCGCCGGTGTAGAGGATCGGGCGCTCGGCCGCCGCGAGCATGTCGACCGCAGCTTCGATCGATCCGCGATCGGCCTTCACCTGCGGGCGATAGGTCTTGTGCTGGATCGGGCCGGGCTTGGTGTAGCGCGCGGTCGCGACCTGGACGTCCTTGGGGATGTCGATCACCACCGGCCCCGGGCGTCCCGAGGTGGCGATATGGAATGCCTCGTGAATCACCGCGCCCAGCTTGGCCGGGTCTTTCACCAGATAATTATGCTTGGTGCAGTGGCGGGTGATGCCGACGGTATCGGCTTCCTGAAACGCATCGGTGCCGATCAGGCTGGTTGGCACCTGGCCGGTGATGACCACCATCGGGATCGAATCGAGCAGCGCGTCGGTGATCCCGGTCACCGCATTGGTCGCGCCGGGGCCCGAGGTGACGAGGACGACGCCGGGCTTGCCAGTCGATCGGGCATAGCCTTCGGCGGCATGCGTCGCCGCCTGTTCGTGGCGCACGAGGATGTGGCGGATCCGCTTCGAGCGGAACAGCGCGTCGTAAATCGGAAGCACCGCGCCGCCGGGATAGCCGAACACGATTTCCACGCCGAGATCGCACAGCGCCTCGACCAGGATATCGGCTCCACTTTTCTGCGTCACAGATCGTCTCCTCATTGCGCCGCAACAGGGCCGCGAGGGGCGCTGCTACCGGCATGAAAACTACAGGTCAACCCGTAATCGCGTAATTAAATGCCGAAAAGACGATCGATATCGTTCTTTTCTATCTCGGCTGCCCTCGGCCATTCTGGCGGGGGCTGGTTGCGGAACCAGGTGAACTGGCGCTTGGCATACTGGCGCGTCGCCGCTTTGGCGAGGGTGAGCGCGGTTTCGCGGTCGGTGTCGCCCGCCAGCCACGCCGCGATCTCGCGCACGCCGATCGCCTGGCGGACCGGCGCCAATGCGGGGATGTCGCGGCACGCGACCAGGGCTTCGACCTCGTCGACCGCGCCTTCTTCGAACATCGTGTCGAGCCTGCGGTCGCAGCGATCGAGCAGCCAGGCGCGGTCGGGCAGCAGGATCAGCGGGCGCAGATCGATCGCGTCGGCGATGCCGCCGCTACGTTCGGCCTGCCATGCCGCAAGCGGCTTGCCGGTCGAGCGGACGACTTCGAGCGCACGCGCGACGCGGGTGGTGTCGGCGGCGGCAAGGCGGGCGGCGGCGGGCGGGTCGAGCGCGGCGAGCGCTTCGTGCGCCTGCGCGACCGGCAGCGCGCGGACTGCTTCGCGGACCGCGGGGTCGATCTCGGGCACCGGGGCGATGCCGTCGAGCAGGGTGCGGATATACATGCCGGTGCCGCCGACCAGGATCGGCAGGCGGCCCGCGGCGTGCGCGTCGCCGATCGCGGCACTGGCTTCGGCGGCCCAGCGCGCCGCCGAATAGCCTTGGGTGCCGTCGACATGGCCGAAGAGCCGATGCGGTGCCCACGCTTCTTCCTCGATCGAGGGGCGCGCCGACAGCACCCGCAGCTCGCGATACACCTGCGCCGAATCGGCGTTGATGATCGTGCCGCGATGGCGCTCGGCCAGCGTCAACGCGAGCGCGGACTTGCCGCTGGCGGTCGGCCCTGCAATGAGCGCCACGATTGGCCGGCCAGAGGAAGACGCCTTGTTCACAGCGACGCTGATAGCATCCGAATCCCTTAGCGCGGGGGATATTTCCGCGGCACGTGATGCACTGGCGTTGCCCGGCGACTGGGAATGGATCGACGAAGGGATCGCCGCCGACCTGCAGTTTGACGGCGAACCGACCCTCGCGCGCGACGCGCTCGAGGGGGTGATCGCAGGGATCGACGTCATCGTCCAGCCGAGCGAGGGCAGGGCGAAGGCGCTGCTGATCGCCGACATGGATTCGACGATGATCACCGTCGAATGCATCGACGAACTCGCCGACTATGCCGGGGTGAAGCCGCAGATCGCCGAGATCACCGAGCGGGCGATGCGCGGCGAGCTCGATTTCGCCGCGGCGCTCGACGCGCGGGTGGCGTTGCTGCGCGGGCTCGAGGAATCGGCGATCGACCGCTGCCTAGCCGAACGCGTGACGCTGATGCCGGGCGCCAAGACGCTGGTGCGGACGATGCGCGCGCGCGGGGCGGCGACGATCCTGGTCTCGGGCGGCTTCACGCGCTTCGCCGATCCAGTGGGGGCCGAGATCGGCTTCGACCGGGTGATCGCCAACCGGCTGGTGATCGCCGACGGTGCGCTGACCGGCGCGGTCGAGCAGCCGATCGTCGATTCGGGCACCAAGCTAGCGACGTTGCGCTCGGCGATCGCCGATCTGGGACTAGCGGCAGAAGCGACGATGGCGGTAGGCGACGGCGCCAACGACCTGCCGATGATCCGCGCGGCGGGGCTGGGCGTCGCCTATCGCGCCAAGCCGATCGTCGCAGCGGCTGCCGCAGCGCGGGTGGAGCATGGCGATCTCACCGCGTTGTTGTACGCGCAAGGGATCGGCCGGTCGGACTGGGTGACGGGGTAGGGCACCCTCAATTCGGTTCGTGCTGAGCCTGTCGAAGCACCGTTCTTTTCTTCGCGTGCGGGGCAAAAGAAGGACGGTCCTTCGACAAGCTCAGGACGAACGACGGGTTAGCCCTTGGTCGGCAGGCAGGCCTGGCCCGTCCGCTTTACCGCGGCGCAGGCGCGCGTCGCTTCGGCGCTGCTGCCGAACGGGCCGACCAGCACGCGCGTTACGGAGCCTGACTTGACGTAATAGGGCTTGGTGCCCGCCAGGCCGCTGATGCCCGATACCTTGCCCCACAAGGATCGCGCATTGCCCTCGTCGCGGAAGGCGCCGAGCTGAATCCGCCAGTCGCCGCTGGTGCGGGGCGCGGCGGGAGCGGGTGCGGCGGGTTTGGGTGCGGCTGGCGCGCTGGCGACCGTCGGGCGTGCCGGTACGGGTGCAGGCTTTGGCGCGGCAGGCGGCGGGGCCGGGCGCGACGCCGGCACGTCGGCGCGGGCCATCGCGGCGGGCGCGGTCGGCGCATCGGCCACCGCCAAGGACGGCGCGCGCGTCATCTGGCTCTCATATTGCCGCGCGAGCACCAGCCCCTTTTGCCGGTCGGCCAGGCCGATATATTTGTCCATCTGCGCCAGCGTCTGCGACCCTTGCGGCAGGCCCGCGGCGTTGGCGCGCACCATCAGCGCATAGGCGCGCACCCAATCCTTGGGAATCGCATCGCCGTTGAACAGCATCGTCCCCAGCACGAATTGCGATCGCGCCTCGCCGCGCGCTGCCGACTTCTCGAGCCAGCGGATCGCGTCGGCGCGCTTGCCGTTCTGGAACAGCGCCAGGCCGTAATTATCCTCGGCCTGCGGGTGGTTCTGCAGCGCCGCTTTGCGATACCATTCCTCGGCCATCGCCAGATCGACCGGCACGCCGCGTCCCAGCTTATAGGCCTGGCCCAGGTTGAACTGCGCATCGGCATCGCCGCTCACCGCGGGGCCGCGCCACTGGTCGACCGCCTTCTTGTAATCGCCGCGCGCCCAGGCATCGACCCCGGCCTTCACATTGCCCGCCTGCATCGGCGCTGCCGCCAGCAGCGACAGTCCCGCGACCGCTGCCAGCAATAGACGATTCTTCATCACGACGACCCCACCCGATAAACTGGCCCAAGGATAATGCGGATTATCGATGATTGGCAAAGCTTTCCTAAACCATAGCACCGCATCGACGGCGCGGGCAGCACCTACATTAACGGCTTCTTATGGGATGTCGTGGATAACCCGAGGCTGGAATAGCGGCATTTCAGGGGATCACATGCGCGTACTCGCGATGGCATCGCAGAAGGGCGGTTCGGGCAAGACGACCTTGTCGGGGCATCTGGCGGTACAGGCGCAGCTGGCCGGTGCCGGCCCGGTCGTGCTGATCGATATCGATCCCCAGGGTTCGCTGTCGGACTGGTGGAACGAGCGCCAGACCGAGATGCCCGCCTTCGCGCAAACCACCGTCGCCCGGCTCGCCGCCGATCTCGAAGTGCTGCGGCAGCAGGGCTTCCGCCTCGCGGTGATCGATACCCCGCCGGCGATCACGATGGCGATCCAGAGCGTGATCGCGGTTGCCGAGCTGATCGTCATCCCGACGCGGCCGAGCCCGCATGACTTGCGCGCGGTGGGCGCGACGGTCGATCTGTGCGATCGTGCCGCCAAGCCGCTGATCTTCGTCGTCAACGCCGCGACGCCCAAGGCGCGGATCACCGCCGAAGCCGCGGTCGCGCTGTCGCAGCACGGCACCGTCGCGCCGGTCACGCTGCATCACCGCACCGATTTCGCGGCATCGATGATCGATGGCCGCACGGTGATGGAGGTCGATCCCAAGGGCAAGTCGGCCGCCGAGGTCACTGCGCTGTGGAGCTATGTCTCCGACCGGCTCGAGAAGAATTTCCGCCGCACCGTGTTTGCCGCCCCCGCCATGACCAACGGCTTCGCCGCGGCGCGGCCGGCGGGCGGTTTCGGTCGCCGGGTGGTGGGCTGACATGGCGATGTTCGGCAATGCCAAGCCTATCGCCTCGCTGTCGTCGGGGCTGCTCGCCCGCAAGGGGCAGGCCAAGCCCGCGATGCGCCCGCAGGGGCTGGTAGGGTTTAATTCGCTGGCCGAGGATCTCGGCTGGAACGACATGGGCTCGCCCGCGCCGGTCGAGCCGGCTGCGCCGGCGCCCGAGCCCGATGTCGACGCCCCGGTGCCGCCGGTACTGCGCGCACGCGAAGCCGGGGTGCAGGATGCCGCGCCGGTCTCGCGGCCCGTTTCGGCCAACACCGTCGCGCGGATGGCGCGCGAGACCAAGGCCAAGAAGACCAAGGCGGCGTTCACGCTGCGGCTCGATGCCGACCGGCATCTGCGGCTGCGCCTAGCCTCGGCAGTGCGCAACCAGTCGGCGCAGATTTTGATGACGCAGGCGCTCGACGCCTTTTTGAAGACCGTGCCCGAGGCCGAAGCGCTGGCAAGCCAGCTGCCGCCGGCCAAACGATGAAGCTGAGGAAAGCGCGATGAAGACCGTAACCAAGATCGGCCTGGGCGCCGTCGCCACCGTGATGACGGTGTCGGCGATCGGCGGCACCTCGATGCATCTGTCGGCAGCCTTTGCCGGCAAGACCGATTCGAGCGCGGCGGCCCGGCAGGCCGAGAAGGACGCGCGGGCGGCGCAAAAGGCGCTCGGCAGCCGCGCCTTTGCCCGGGCGATCGGCCATGCCGAGCAGGCGGTGGCGATGGTGCCGCAGGATGCGGGTTATCGTGCGTTGCTCGGCCAGAGCTATCTCAGCGGCGGCCGGTTCCTCTCGGCGGCGCAGGCGCTCGAAGAGGCGCTGAGCCTCGACCCGACGAATGGCCGCGCCGCGCTGAACCTGGCGCTGGCGCAGACCGCGATGGGGCAGTGGGAAGGCGCGCGCGCGACGCTGGCGTCGCATGCCGCCTATATCGGCGCGGCCGATCGCGGGCTGGCGCTGGCGCTGGCGGGCGATCCGGTCGGGGCGGTACAGCTGCTGGGCGAGGCGGCTCGGCTGCCCGATGCCGACGCGAAGGTCCGCCAGAACCTGGCGCTCAGCCTCGCGCTGTCGGGCCGCTGGATGGAGGCCAAGACGATCGCCGAGATCGATCTGCCCGCGGGCCAGGTGCAGGAGCGGATCATGCAATGGGCGGCGTTCGCGCGGCCGACGACGGCGTCGGACCAGGTCGCGGCGTTGATGGGCATCGTGCCCGTCGCCGATCAAGGGCGTCCTGTCGGGTTGGCGCTCAATGCCCCGGCCGAGCACCTCGCGACGGTGCCGCAACCGCCCGTGGTGACCGAGCCAGCCGACGCGAGCGTGATCGAACCGTCGGCCGTGGCATTCATCGATGTGCCCGTGCCCGCGACGCCACCCGGCGACGGGCGCATGACGAGCGCGGCACGGATCGTGTTCGCCGAGCGTCGGGAGATCGTCCAGGCAATACCCACCGCCTATGCGTCGCGGGTACGCATGGCGGCGGTACGGCCGCAGCCACGCGCCGCCGCACGGGCGCAAGTTCCTGCGCGCCTCGCCGCGGCTGGTCCCCTGCGCGGTGATTTCTTTGTCCAGCTGGGGGCGTACGCGGATGCGCAGGTGGCGCAGGCAGCGTGGAGCCGAATGGCGCGCCGGGTCGATACGCTAGGGGCGATGACGCCGCAGGGCGCCAGCATCAACGTTCACGCGCGGAATTTCTATCGGCTGTCGGTGGGCGGCTTCGCGCGCGCCGATGCCGATCGCGTCTGCCGATCGGTTCGCGCCGAGGGGGGCAATTGCTTCGTTCGTGCCCAAGCAGGCGACCGGATGGCGGCCTGGGCGGGCAAATCGCAGATCGCGATGCGCTGAACCAGCCGCCGCTTGCGGCACCGCAAGCCTACGGACCACAATAATCACGACCGACCCGCCACATACGCGGGCAGCCGGTAACGGCTGGCGTTTCGCGCGCGCTGCTCGCCGTTTCGAACAAAGATTGTGATGGAGGCCCGAGCCGGAATCGAACCGGCGTGCGAGGATTTGCAGTCCTCTACGTAACCACTCCGCCATCGGGCCGGAGCGGGCGCAAATGCGGCGATGCGAACCGCTTGTCAATGGCGGACGCTTTCGAAGCGGTTGGTTCACCTGCCAGCGAGCGCTTGGCGCGGATCGATGCGCGTTATAAGAAGCGATGACGGGCAATTAAGTGTATTGCGTGACTAAAACAGTTGTGCGAACAGAGTGGGTATGATGACGAACCTGATGAGCCGAACCGCGCCGGGCGCGACCGACGACATAGCTGCCGCGCCGAGCGAGATCGCACGCGAGGCGATGGTGGCGAGCCAGTTGCGCACCAGCGGGGTCAGCGACGCGCGGATCGTCGCGGCGATGGCCGAGGTGCCGCGCGAGGCGTTCCTGCCCGCCGAGGTGCGTAGCCTCGCCTATCGCGACACGATGATCGCGCTCGGCACCGATCGCTTCCAGAACCTGCCGCTGGCGACCGGCCGCTTGCTCAACGAAGCGCGGATCATGGCCGGCGACCGGGTGCTGCTGATCGGCGCGACCGGGGGCTATACCGCGGCCGTGCTGGCGAAACTGGCGGGGCAGGTGGTCGCGCTGGAAAGCGATGCGGCGCTTGCCGCCGACGCGCGCACGGCACTGGCCGGCATCGCCAATGTCGAACTGGTCGAAGGGCCGCTCAACGCCGGCTGGGCCGAAGGCGCGCCCTATGACGTGATCGTCGTCGACGGCGCAGTCGAGGAGCTGCCCGCGGCCATCGCCGAGCAGGTGCGCCCGGGGGGGCGCATCGTGTCGGGGGTGGTCGATCGCGGCGTGACCCGGCTGGCGGCGGGCGAGCGGACGCAGGGCGGCTTCGGGCTGTTCGATTTCGCCGATATCGATTGCGTGGTGCTGCCGGGCTTCGCCCGGCCCACAAGCTTTCGGTTCTAACCGATGGCCGGGGGGTGGAAAATCGGGCTGGCGTTGAGCGTCGGCAGCATGGCGCTCGCGAGCGCGGCGCACGGGCAGACGCTGCGCGAGGCAATGGTCGAGGCGTATAACGAGAACCCGAACCTCGCCGGCGAACGCGCCAATCTGCGCGCGATCGACGAGGGGGTGCCGCTGGCGCGCGCCGATGCGCTGCCCAATTTGGGCGTGCAGGGCAATTTCATCGAGAATGTGGTGCAGGGGCAGAACGCCTTCCTGCAGCCCGACCGCGCGCTGACCGCGAACCTCAACGCCAGCTACCCGATCTATCAGGGCGGTCGGGTGCGCAACTCGGTGGCGGCGGCCAAGACGCGGGTGCTCGCGGGGCGCGCCAATCTGCGGAGTGCCGAGGCCAATCTCTTCAGCGATGTCGTCGCGGTGTATAACGACGTCATCCGCGACGAGGCGATCGTCCAGCTGAACCAGCAGAATGTCCGCGGGCTCGAGGTCAATCTAGACGCCACCAGCGACCGGTTCGAGGTCGGCGACCTGACCCGCACCGACGTCGCGCAGTCCGAAGCGCGGCTGGCGGTCGCGCGCGGACAGCTGCGCCAGGCCGAGGCGACGTTGATCGGCAGCCGCGAAAATTACATCGCGGTCGTCGGCAGCGCGCCGGCGACGCTGGCGCCGCCGCCGCCTTTGCCCAATCTGCCGGGCGATCCGCAGGTTGCGGTCGTCACCGCGCTCAACAACAATCCGGCGCTGCAGGCCGCCGAACGCAACCGCGATGCGGCCCGAATCGACGTCAGCACCGCGCGCGCCGCACGGCTGCCGCAGCTCGACCTGGTCGCGGGGGGCAATTATTTTAATTATCTCAACACTTTGACTTCATCGCAGATTGGCACTTCGGTGCCGCAGACCGGTACCGCGGCACAGGCGGGCTTGGGCTTCACCGTGCCGCTATATCAGGGCGGTCGGCCGGCAGCGCAGGTACGGCAGGCGCAAGCGCGGCAAGGCGTGGCGATCGAACAGGTAACCGCGACCGAACGCAATGTAGTGGCGCAGGCAAGGACCGCGTTCGCCGCATGGCAATCGGCCTTGCGCGTGATCGAGGCTTCCGAAGCCGCGGTCGACGCGAACCGGCTGTCGCTCGAAGGCGTGCGCGCCGAGAACAGCGTCGGCAATCGCACGATCATCGAAATCCTGAACGCCGAACAGGAATTGCTCAACAGCCAGGTGCAGCTCGTCACCGCGCGGCGCGATGCCTATGTCGCGGGCTTCGCGCTGCTGGCGTCGATGGGGCGCGCCGAGGCGAACGACCTGGGGCTCGACGGCGGCGCGCTGTACGATCCGATCACCAATTACGAACGGGTCGACAAGCGCTGGATCGATTGGGATTCGGATCCGAAGCCGCAGCCGGTGGGCACGCGGACCGTCGATGTCCCGGCGCAAACCCCGATTGTGAACAAGGCGCTCGAGCCCGATCTGCAGCGCCCCGTTGACACCGACCCGGCAAATCCCTCAGGTGGCGTCAATACGCCTCGCTGACGAAGCGAGTGCAGGGGGCGGCAGATGGGGAAGCGGGCGATGGGGGATTTGAGCAACGAGCCGTCGATGGAGGACATTCTGTCCTCGATCAAACGGATCATCGCCGAGGAAGGCGACGGCACCGCCCCGGCACGAGGCCGCCGCATCGGCCGCCCGGCACCGCCGCCGCCCGAGCCGGTGTACGACGCATCGCTCGATGACGATGACGACACCGTCCTCGAACTCGATCATCCGGTGCCGTCGCCGCGGATCGAAGCGCCGGCGCCACGCGCATCGGCACCCGAGCTCGCACCCGAGGAAAAGGCCCCCGCGATCGACGCGATCCTCTCGGCGCGGACTGCCGAGGCGACGCGCGGACAGATCGACGCGCTGTCGCGGCTGATCGTCAAACCCGGCCCGGCGGGCAATGATTCGCTCGAGGGGCTGGTGCGCGAAATGCTCAAGCCGATGATGAGCGCGTGGCTCGATGCCAACCTGCCGCGCATCGTCGAGACGATCGTCGCACGCGAAATCGCGCGGATCACCGGGCGTAACTGCTGACCGCAACGGGCGGCAACCTTTTGGTGCGTCTTCGGTTTTCGTTACGATGACGCACAATTTCGACAATCCGCGCAGGAATTTCGACGACGGTCAGGGCGGGCATATTCCGCCCGCTCCCCCGATCCGTGACGGTTCTAGCCCGAGCAACGCACAGCACGACATCTTCTTCGCTGCGGTCGAAACCACGCGGATGCCGATGGTCGTCACCGATCCAGCGGAGCCTGACAATCCGATCATCTTCTGCAACGCCGCCTTCATCCGGATGACCGGATATTCGCGTGAGGAGATCGTGGGCAGGAACTGCCGGTTTCTGCAAGGCGACGAAACCGACCCTGCGGCGATCGACCAGATCCGCCAGGCGATCCGCAATCGCGAAGAGGTGGCGCTCGAAATCTTGAACTATCGCAAGAACGGATCGACCTTCTGGAACGCGCTGTTTGTGTCGCCGGTCTATGACGATTCGGGCGCGCTAAAATATTTCTTCGCCAGCCAGCTCGACATTTCGCGGCGCCGCGAGGCCGAGGAGGCGTTGCACCAGGCGCAGAAGATGGAGGCGGTCGGCCAGTTGACCGGCGGCATTGCGCACGACTTTAACAATCTGCTCCAGGTGGTGCTCGGATATGTCGACCTGCTCGAAGCGCGGGTCGATCCGGCCGATCGTTCGGCGCGGCGCGCGATCGACGCGATCGGCATGGCGGCGAACCGCGGCGCGACCCTGACCCAGCAATTGCTCGCCTTTGCGCGCAAGCAGGAACTGCGCGACCGGCTGCTGAACCTCAACTCGCTGATCACCGATTTCGAACCGATCATCGACAAGAATGTCGGCGACAAGGTGACGATCCGGCGCAACCTGGCCGACGATCTGTGGAATGCGCGGATCGATCCGGTGCAGGCCGAAATGGCGTTGCTCAACCTCCTATCGAACGCGCGCGACGCGATGGGCGGCAGTGGGGTGGTGACGATCGCTACCGAGAATGTCGTGTCGACCGACGAGGCGCCGCTGGCGCTGGCGCTGCCCGCGGGCGAATATGTCAGCCTGTCGGTGACCGACAGCGGCGAGGGGATCGATCCGCCGAGCCTGCCCAAGATTTTCGACCCGTTCTTCTCGACCAAGGGCGTCGGCAAGGGCACCGGGCTGGGGCTGTCGATGGTCTATGGCTTCATGCGCCAGTCGGGCGGCGGCGTCGCGGCGAGCAATCGCGACGGCGGCGGCGCGCGCTTCGCGCTGTTCTTCCCGCGATCGAAGGGCATGGTCGAGCGCACCCGCGAACCGGTGGCACATTCGCGCGGGGAGGGCCAGCATGTGCTGATGGTCGAAGACCAGCCGCAGGTCGCCGAACTCGGCAAGGCGATCCTCGAGGATCTGGGCTATGAAGTCGTCCATGTCGACAATGCGCAGCAGGCGCTCGAGCAGCTGCGCGAGAGCGATGGCCATTTCGATCTGCTGTTCACCGATATCGTCATGCCCGGCATGAGCGGGGTCGCGCTGGCGCAAGCGGTACGGCGCGAATTCCCCTCGCTGCCGATCCTGCTGACCACCGGCTATTCGGATCGCACGCTCGATGCCGAGAGCCGCACCTTCGATCTGGTGCGCAAGCCCTATCGCCGTGCGGAGCTGTCGCAGCGCGTCCATCAATTGCTCGAAGGGCCGAGCGGCGTCACCTGACGGGTTGCACCAATTGTTTCGGTCGGTAATGCCGAGGGCATGACCGAATTGCCCAAGACCTTCGACCCCGCCGCCATCGAAGCGCGCTGGTATGCCCATTGGGAAGCCAAGGGCCAGTTTCGCCCCGAGCGGCCCGGCGCCGAGCCCTGGACGATCGTGAACCCGCCGCCCAACGTGACGGGATCGCTGCACATCGGCCATGCGCTCGACAACACCTTGCAGGACATCCTCGTCCGCCATGCGCGATTGCAGGGCAAGGACGCGCGCTGGGTGGTGGGCACCGACCATGCCGGCATCGCGACGCAGATGGTGGTCGAGCGCCAGATGGGGCTCAAGCAGCAGAAGCGCACCGATTTCAGCCGCGAGGATTTCGTCGCGAAGGTGTGGGCGTGGAAGGAGGAAAGCGGCGGCGAGATCACGCAGCAGCTCCGCCGGCTCGGCTGTTCGATGGACTGGGAAAACGAACGCTTCACGATGGACGAAGGCTTTTCGAAGGCCGTCCTGAAGGTGTTCGTCGATCTGCACCGCGAAGGGCTGATCTATCGCGACAAGAGGCTGGTGAACTGGGATCCGGGCCTTGGCACGGCGATCAGCGATCTCGAGGTCGAGACGCGCGAGATCAAGGGCAGCTTCTGGCATCTGCGCTATCCGCTCGCCGACGGATCGGGCTTTATCGAGGTCGCGACGACGCGGCCCGAGACGATGCTCGCCGACATGGCGGTGGCGGTGAACGCCGCCGACGAACGCTATACCGCGCTGGTGGGCAGGCAGGTGCGGCTGCCGATCACCGGGCGGCTGATACCGATCATCACCGACGACCATGCCGATCCGGCGCTTGGGTCGGGCGCGGTGAAGATCACGCCGGGGCATGACTTCAACGATTTCGAGGTCGGCAAGCGTGCCGGGATCGCAGCGGGCGCGATGCTGAACATGCTCGATGCCAAGGCGCGGGTGGTGCAGGTCGCCGATGGGCTGATCCCTGAGGAGCTGCTGGGGCTGACGACCGCCGAGGCACGCAAGGCCGTGGTCGCGCGGCTGAAGGACGAAGGCTTCCTGATCCCGCATGTCGACAAGGAAGGGGTCGAGCACGATGCCGAACCGCGGACGATCCAGACGCCGCTGGGCGATCGTTCGGGCGCGGTGATCGAGCCGTGGCTGACCGACCAATGGTATGTCGACGCCGCGACGCTCGCCAAGCCGGCGATCGAGGCGGTGCGATCGGGCGCGGTTCGGATCGTGCCCAAGACCTGGGAGAAGACCTACTTCAACTGGATGGAGAATATCCAGCCGTGGTGCGTGTCGCGGCAGTTGTGGTGGGGGCACCGGATTCCGGCTTGGTATGCCGATGACGGGCAGGTGTTCGTCGCAGAGACCGAAGCCGATGCGCAGGCGCAGGCCGGCGAGGGGGTGACGCTCCGCCGCGACGAGGATGTACTGGATACGTGGTTTTCCAGTGCCTTGTGGCCGTTTGCTACCTTGGGGTGGCCGGAAACTGAACCGTTCGCTTCGAGCGAAGTCGAGAAGCCGGTGCTTGGCCTCGTTTCGACTTCGCTCGAAACGAACGGCGAGGGGGCGGTTGCATCCGTGACCGACGGATCGGACAAACCCCGTTCGCAACTCGCAGGCCGCTACCCTAACGACGTTCTCATCTCGGGCTTCGATATCCTGTTCTTCTGGGATGCTCGGATGATGATGCAGGGCTTGCACTTCATGAAAGAAGTGCCGTTCAAGACCTTGTATCTGCACGGTCTTGTCCGCGCGGCCGATGGCGCGAAGATGTCGAAGTCCAAGGGCAATACCGTCGATCCGCTGGGGCTGATCGACAAATATGGCGCCGATGCGCTGCGTTTCTTCATGGCGGCGATGGAAAGCCAGGGCCGCGACATCAAGATGGATGAGAAGCGCGTCGAGGGCTATCGCAACTTCGCGACCAAGCTTTGGAACGCGACGCGCTTCGCGATGGCGAACGGCATCGGCGCGCCGAAGACGATCGAGCCGCCCGCCGCCGATCTCGCGGTCAATCGCTGGATCATCGCCGAGACGGTCGAGACGGTGCAGGCGCTCGATCTGGCGCTGGCCGAATTGCGCTTCGATGCCGCCGCCAACACCGTGTACCAGTTCGCGTGGAGTCGGTTCTGCGACTGGTATCTCGAGCTGATCAAGCCCGCGATGGTGGGCGACGAGCGCGGCGTGGTCGATGACGAATCGAAGGCGGTCGCGGGTTGGGTGCTCGACCAGATATTGGTGATGCTCCACCCGTTCATGCCGTTCCTGACCGAGGAACTGTGGCATGCGCTGGGCGAGCGCGACTATGACCTGATCGTCGCAAAATGGCCGATGCCCGACGCGCGCGCGCTCGATCCGGCGGCGCGGGCCGAGATCGACTGGCTGATCCGGCTGGTGAGCGAAGTGCGCGGTGCACGGACCGAGCTGAACGTGCCGCCGGGCGCGCGGTTGCCGCTGTACGTGCGCGATGCCGATGCGGCGACGATAGCGCGGCTCGATCGGCAGCGCGGGGTGATCGCGCGGCTGGCGCGGGTCGACCTGGGCGAGGGTGAGGCCGCGGGCGGCGCGCTGCAGGTGGTGGTCGATACCGCGACCTATGTGCTGCCGCTCGAAGGCGTGATCGACCTCGACGCCGAGCGCGCGCGCTTGACCAAGGCGATCGCGGCGGCGGGCAAGGAGCGCGATGCGCTGGCCGGGCGGCTGTCGAATGCCAGCTTCGTCGAGCGCGCCAAGCCCGAAGCGGTCGAAAAGGCGCGGGCGGATCATGCCGAAAAGGCCGCCGAAGCCGAGCGCCTGGGCGCGGCGCTGGCGCGCCTGAGGTAACCCGAGAATATCCTCCCCCGCCAGGGGGAGGTGGCAGCCCGCAGGGCTGACGGAGGGGGAGGATTACCCACGGGCCGTTCGTGCCCGCCCCCTCCACCACCGCTACGCGGCGGTCCCCTCCCCCTGGGGGGAGGATCGCCAGCTTGTCGGAGCCTCGCGCAGACCTTGGCGCGGACCGATCATACCAAGAATACCGCCAGGGCTGAGCGGCTGGGGCACTGGCGCGATCAGAGCAGCGTCAATCCTCCCCCGCCAGGGGGCGGTGGCAGCCCGAAGGGCTGACGGAGGGGGAGGATCACCAACAAGCCGGCCGTGCCCGCCCCCTCCATCACCGCCACGCGGCGCCCCCCCCCGCCGGGGGAGGATCGAGGGCTCGCTCTGCCGGGCAAGGATTGCATGTGCCGCTGCCTTCGCCCTACACCTGCCCCATGTCGTCCTACCCAGCGCTTCGCCTTCGTCGTCCCCGCATCGCCGCGTGGAGCCGCGCGCTGCATGCCGAGACGGTGCTCACCCCCGCCGACCTTATCTGGCCGTTGTTCGTCACCGCGGGCGATGCCGAGGAGCGGATCGGCAGCCTGCCTGGCGTTTCGCGATGGTCGATCACGCAGATTGTCGAGCGTGCGCGGGAGGCCCGCAATCTCGGCATTCCGGCGATCGCGTTGTTCCCCAATACGCCCGAGCATCTGCGCACCGACGACGGCGCCGAGGCGTTCAATCCGGGCAATTTGATGTGCAGCGCGATCCGCGCGATCAAGGATGCGGTGCCCGAGATCGGGGTGCTGACCGATGTCGCGCTCGATCCCTATACCAGCCACGGGCATGACGGGCTGACCGACGACACCGGCTACGTCCTCAACGACGCGACCGCCGAGGTGCTGGCGCGCCAGGCGGTGGCGCAGGCCGATGCCGGCGCCGACATCGTTGCGCCGAGCGACATGATGGACGGGCGCGTCGGGCTGATCCGCATGGCGCTCGAGCAAGGCGGGCACCATAATGTCCAGATCATGGCCTATGCCGCCAAATATGCGAGCGGCTTCTACGGCCCGTTCCGCGACGCGGTGGGATCGCGCGGGCGGCTGAAGGGCGACAAGAAGACGTACCAGATGGACCCCGCCAATGCCGAGGAAGCGCTGCGCGAGGTCGCCGCCGATCTCGACGAAGGCGCCGACAGCGTGATGGTCAAGCCCGGCCTGCCGTATCTCGACATCGTGCGCCGGGTGAAGGAACACTTCGAAGTGCCGGTATTCGCTTATCAAGTATCGGGCGAATACGCGATGATCGAGGCCGCGGCCGCAGCCGGCGCGGGGGATCGCGACACTTTGGTGCTCGAGACGCTGATGGCGTTCAAGCGCGCAGGGTGTTCGGGGGTGCTGAGCTATCACGCGCCGCTGGCGGCGCGCCTGCTGGGCGCGTGATCGAGACCGAACGGCTGCGCCTGCGGCCCTGGCGCGAGGCCGACAAGCCGGGCTTTGCCGCGATCATCAACACCCCGGCGATGATGGCGCATTTCGGCGGCGTCCAGCCGCGCGCGAAGATCGATGCGATCATCGACCGCGAAATCGCAAACCAGGCGCGCGACGGCCATTGCATGTGGGCGGTCGAGACGCAGGGCGGCGAGGTGGCCGGCGTGTGCGGGGTGCGGTGCAGCGGCTATCCGGGAACGCCGGTGCCCGATGTGCTCGAAATCGGCTGGCGGATCGGCGAGGCGCATTGGGGGCAGGGGATCGCACGCGAGGCGGCGGAGGCGAGCATCGCCTGGGCCTGGGCGAACACGCAGCGCACCAGCATCGCGGCGTGGACCAGCGCGGGCAATGACCGGTCCTGGGGACTGATGCGGCGGCTGGGGATGGCGCGGCGGGCCGATCTCGATTTCCAGCATCCCAACTATCCCGGCGACCCGATCGGCGCGATGATCGTCTATGCGATCGACCGCGACCGCTGAGCCTTCCATATCCCCGATCGGCTGATAGAACCCTCGGCATGACCACCCAACCCGTCGGGGATGTCGCTGCGGCGGGTCCGGACCTTTCATCGCGAACCAGCGCCCGATCGCTGTTCGTCGTCGCGATCCTCACCGGATCGTTCCTGCTGTTCCTGGTCCAGCCGATGATCGCGCGGATGGCGTTGCCCCGGCTGGGCGGTGCGCCCGCGGTGTGGAACTCGGCGATGCTGGTGTACCAGGCGCTGCTGCTGGGCGGCTATGCCTATGCGCATTGGCTGGGGCGGGTCAGCGTCAAGCGGCAGGCGTTGATCCATCTGGGCGTCTTGGCGGTCGCGGCCCTGTGGCTGCCGATCGGGCTGATGCAGGCCAATCCGCCGCCCGATGCCGAGCCCGCGATCTGGGTGCCCTGGCTGCTCGGCGCATCGATCGGGCCGCTGTTCTTCGCGGTATCGGCGCAGGCACCGCTGCTCCAGCGCTGGTTCGCCGCATCGGCGCCGGCGCAGAACCCCTATGCGCTCTATGCAGCGTCGAACGTCGGCAGCTTCGGCGGGCTGATCGCCTATCCGCTGCTGGTCGAGCCGAGCATGGCGCTTTCGAGCCAGAGCCTGTTGTGGAGCGCGGGCTATGCGCTGCTGGTCGTGCTGGTGGCGTTGTGCGCGTGGAAGCTGCCGCGCGGGGCCGCGGCGACGGCGGCGCTGCCGACCAGCGCCAAGCCCGGCGCGCGGCGGTTCGCGCATTGGGTGGTGCTGGCGTTCGTCCCGTCGGGGCTGATGCTGGCGACCTCGACCTTCCTCACCACCGACATCGTCGCGGTGCCCTTGCTGTGGGTGCTGCCGCTGGGGCTGTATCTGCTGAGCTTCACCGTCGCCTTCGCCACCGGGCGCCGCGTGGCCGACGCGCTGACCTTGTTCGCGCCGGTGACGATCCTCACCTTCGGCGGGGCGATGATCGGCGGGAGCCAGGATTATCCCTTCCTCAACGCGCTGCTGGCGCTGGTGCTGTTGTTCATGGTCGCGGTGGCGCTGCACACGCAGATGTACCGGTTGCGCCCCGAGCCCGACCGGCTGACGGGCTTCTATCTGGCGATGTCGGTCGGCGGCGCGCTCGGCGGGGTGTTCGCCGGGCTGGTCGCGCCGGTGATCTTCGACTGGACCTATGAATATCCGATCCTGATCCTCGCCGCAGGCATTTTGGCTCCGCGCGCGTTCCTGCTGCCGGTGGTCGAGCGGCTGTGGGAAGGCGATCGCGGCGCGGTGTGGGTCAAGACCGCGGGGGTGGTCGCGCTGGTGGCGATCATCGTCAATGTCGGGCTGTTCAACCCCGGCAATGTGCTGGGCGCGAAGCACGAGAATATCGGCTTTATCGCGTTGGTGGCGCTGGGAATGGTGACTGTCGGCACGCGGATCCCCTTCGTCGTGGTGCTGGCGGGCGCGCTGTTCCTGTTCGGCGGCTACCGCGCGCTCCGGTCGAGCATCGAGGGCGACGTGCGGACGCGGAGCTATTTCGGCGTCTATACGATCCGCGACTATCCCGCGCAGGGAATCCGCACGCTGGCGCACGGCACGACGCTGCACGGCACCCAGTTCCTGGGCGATGCGAACGTCCGCCGCACCGCGACGAGCTATTACATGCCCGGATCGGGCGTCGGGCTGGCGCTGCAGGCGCTGAACGAACTCTATGGCCCGGCGGCGCGCGTGGGGGCGGTGGGGCTGGGGACCGGCACGCTCGCTTGCTACGCGCAGCCGGGGCAGCGCTGGCGCTTCTACGAGATCGACCCGACGGTGATCGGCCTGGCGCGCGATTCGGGCAAGTTCAGGTTCCTGCGCGATTGCCTGCCCGATGCCGATATCGCGCTGGGCGACGCGCGGCTGTCGATCGCCGCGCAGCAGCCGAACAGCCTCGACCTGCTGGTGCTCGATGCGTTTTCGTCCGACGCGGTGCCGATGCACCTGATGACGCGCGAGGCGTTCGCGACCTATTCGCGCGCGCTGGCGCCCGACGGGCTGCTGCTGGTACATATCTCGAACCGCTTCCTAGATCTCGAACCGGTGGTGTTCGCGACGGTGAAGGGCGGCGGCTGGTTCGGCGCCAAGCTGTCGTACAGCCCGGGGCCGACGGACAATTCGGAGGCGACGCATTCGGACTGGATCGCACTGTCACGCGATCCGGGGACACTGGCGGCGCTGGCATCGCGCGCAGGCGACTGGGAGGAAATCCGCTCGAACCGCAAGGTCGAGGCGTGGACCGACGATTATGCCTCGATCGTCCCGGTGATGCGCAGCCCGCTCGACGAGTTCTGAGCGGCCCAGGGTTTCCCGCCTTCGCTCGATGACCCTGGCGCGGGCCGCCGCATCTCACCCGTTCTTCCTGAGCGTGTCGAAGGACCGTTCTCCTTTCGCCAACCCGACGCGAAGAAAGGGCGGTGCTTCGACAGGCTCAGCACGAACGGATCAAGGTATAGGCATTATTTGCTAGCCCGCGGGCTGGACGCCGGCCTCGATCGCGTCGATCCGATCGATCTGCGCGCGGTTCTGCGCCTGCGCGCGTTCGAGCAGGCGCTGGAGTTCGGGATAGGCTGGCAGGCCCTGCGCGGCGCGATCGATCGCGATTCGTTCGATGTCGGTCAGCGTCTCGCTGGTGGCACCGCGCAGTGCGTCGAGCCCGCTGAGCGCGACCTGCGCGGCGATCCAGGGTTCGGAGCCGGTGGCCGCGCCGCGCGCCGTGCGGCCTAGCCGCTCGGCTTCGGCAGCAGCGCGGTCGAAGGCGGCGCCCGTGCTCGCGAGCGCTTCGGCCTGTTCGGCGAGCTTCACCTCGAGCGCCGGATCGGCGGCGGCTTCGGCCACCGCGCGGTCGGGCTCGGCGAAGCTGGTCTGCTCGATCGGTCGCGGCAGCAGCGAGGGATAGTCGCCATCGGGGGCGGCGCACCCGCCCACCAGGGTGACGAAGGCGGCAAGCAGGAGGCGGTGCGACATGGCCTTGGCTCTATGCCTGCAATTAAACCGACGCAACGGGCTTGCGCAGTCAGCAATCCCCTTATATTAGCGCCTCTCCCAAGCGCCCGTAGCTCAGCTGGATAGAGCATCAGACTACGAATCTGAGGGTCGGACGTTCGAATCGTTCCGGGCGCACCAAGATACGGAAACCCCGCCAGGTCAGTGACTTGGCGGGGTTTTTGTATGTCGCTTCGGAAGCGGCTAGGGTCGGCGCTTGCACACGGCACCACCTTGAGGATTCCCCCATGAAATTCTGTCGCTTCGGCCCGCGCGGGTCGGAACAGCCCGGATTGATCGACGATGCCGGCGCGCTGCGCGACCTCAGCCGGATCATCGACGACATCACCCCCGCGGCGATCGCCGGGCTTTCGATCGATCCGGCGACGCTGCCGCTGGTCGAGGGCGAACCGCGGCTCGGCGTTCCCGTCGCGGGAATCGGCAAGATCGTCGCGGTCGGGCTGAACTACGAGGATCACGCGATCGAATCGGGGCTGCCGATCCCGACCGAGCCGGCGATGTTCATGAAGCCGCTGTCGGCGCTGACCGGGCCGAACGACGAGGTGATGCTGCCCAAGGATTCGACGCATACCGACTGGGAGGTCGAGCTGGGCGTCGTGATCGGCAAGACCTGTCGCTATGTCGAGCAGGCCGATGCGCTGGCGCATGTCGCGGGCTATTGCGTCGTCAACGACGTGTCCGAGCGCTTCAACCAGAAGCAGCGCGGGTCGCAATGGAGCAAGGGCAAGGGGCATGACAGCTTCTGCCCCGTCGGTCCCTGGCTGGTGACCCCCGACGCGATCGGCGATCCGCAGGGCCTCGACCTGTTCCTCGACGTCAACGGCCAGCGGATGCAGACCGGCAACAGCCGCACGATGATCTTCGGGGTGGCCGAGATCATCGCCTATGTCAGCCGCTATGTGACGCTGTATCCGGGCGACCTGCTGATCACCGGCACCCCGCCGGGGGTGGGCGAGGGCCAGAAGCCCGAATCGATCTTCCTGAAGGCCGGCGATACGATGCGGCTTGGCATCACCGGGCTGGGCGAGCAGCATCAGCGCGTTGTCGCGTGGCGCCATCTGGGCGATGCGACGCTCGGATAAGAACGGGCGGATAAGAACGGGCGGATAAGCACGGGCGGATAAGAACGGAGAGATAGTCGAATGGCCGAAGCCTGGAAAATCGTCGAGCGCGGCGGGATGCGCGATCGCCTGGGCGAGGGCACCTATTGGTCGGCGCGCGAGCAGGCGGTCTATTGGGTCGATATCTCGGGGCACGCGCTCAACCGGCTGTCGCTGGGCGACGGCAATATCGCGCGCTGGCATATGCCCGAGCGGATCGGCTGGGTGATCGAACGCCGCGACCAGCCGGGGCTGGTTGCCGGGTTGCAGAGCGGCTTCAAGCTGCTCGACCTCGCCAACATGAAGCTGACCCCGCTGCTGAGCCCCGAGCCCGGCATGCCCGACAACCGGCTGAACGACGCCAAGGCCGATGCCGCGGGCAATATCTGGGCGGGAACGATGCCGGTGGGGGCCGACCAGCCGGTGGGCAGCTTCTATCGGCTGGGCGCCGATCGCAGCCTTACCAAGATCGACAGCGGCTATGCCGTCACCAACGGCCCGGCGTTCAGCCCCGACGGCAAATGGCTCTACCACAACAGCACTACCGAGGGGCTGATCTACCGCTACCCCTTCGCCGATGGCGAGGCGGGGCCGCGCAGCGTGTTCATCCGGATCGACCAGCCCGGCTGGGGCAATCCCGACGGGATGACGGTCGATTCGGAGGGCGGTCTGTGGGTCGCGCTATGGGGCGGATCGCGGATCACGCGCTTCACCCCCGAGGGCCAAGTCGACCGCCACATTGCGCTGCCCGCGAGCCAGATCACCAACATCACCTTTGCCGGGCCCAAGCTCGACCGGATGTTCGTGACTTCGGCGCGCGACGGCAAGGAAGACGAGCCGCACGCCGGCGCGCTGTTCGAGGTCGATTCGGGCGCGACGGGGTTGCTGCCGAACCTCTATGCGGGGTGAGCGCGGCTCACCCCGGTGATCATTCCTCGAACGCCCCGACTTCGCTGCGCCGGCCGAGCAGATAGGCGTCGGCGACATGCGCGAAGGGGGTGAGATCGGTGTCGCTGGTCCGCGTCTTGAGCAGCTGCGCGAAGCGGCGATAGAGGCGGGCATATTCGGGGTCGTCGGCGAGGTCGACGGGGTTGCCGTCGACCGCCATCTTCGACGCGCCGAGCGATAATTTGAGCTGGCCGCCATCGGTGTCGATATCGATGTCCCAGGTCTGCGGTCCGCGCTGATCGAAATCGAAGAACACATCTACCGGCACGCCCGCGCTGTCCTCGAAATGGAGGTCGGCGGCGATCGGCGACGGCTTGTTCGACGGGTAGCGCAGCGCCGACTGCTGGAGCAGCAGCGGGCGTGGCAGGATATGAGTGATCACCGACAGCGCGTTGATGCCGGGATCGAACACGCCGATTCCCGGCTCCCAGATCCAGGCCTGCCCCGGATGCCAGACGCGGACGTCTTCCTTCCAGTTCACCTCGACCCGGTTGATCTTCTTGCCCTCGAGCCAGGCTCGTGCGGGTTCGACCGCGGCGGCTTCGCGCGAATGCCAGGTGACGTAGAGCACGCGGCCGGCCTTCGCGACGGTGTCGACGATCGCCTGCGCCTCGGACAAGGTCGCGGCGGGGGGCTTTTCGATCATGACGTCGAGCCCGTGGTCGACCGCCTGCTGCACCAGCGCCAGCCGCCCGCGCGGCGGGGTGCAGATCGAGATCGCCTCGACCCCCGGATCGGCGGCCATCATCTCGGCGACGGTGCGGAAGCCGGGAATGCCCTCGGGCGCCTGGTGCCCGGTGACCGCTGCGACGAAGTCGAAATCGGGGTTCGCGGCGATCGAGGGGATGTGCTGGTCGCGGGCGATCTTGCCGATACCGGCGATGGCTATCCGAGTCACTGGGCGGGTCATAGCGGCAGGATCTCGATCGTTTCGGGTGCGCTGGTGGTCAGCGGGTTGGCGAGCGGCAGGCGGAAGGGCGCGGCTTCGATCTCGAACCGGTCGCCATCCTGCGTCTGGATTCCGTCGGCGAACGACAGCGTCGCGGTGCCGTAGAAATGGACATGGATGTCACCGGGGCGGCGGAACAGCGCATATTTGAAGTGGTGATGCTCGAGATTGGCGATGCTGTGCGACATGTTCGCCTCGCCCGACAGGAAGGGCTTTTCCCAGATCGTGCTGCCGTCGCGGACGACGCGGCTGGTGCCGCGAACGTCCTGTGGCAGGTCGCCGGTCAGCAGCTCGGCGCCCAGCGCGGCGTGGCGCAGCTTCGAATGCGCGAGCCACAGATAATTGCCGCGCTCGACGATATGGTCGGAAAACTCGTTGGCGAGCGCGAAGCCCAGGCGGCGCGGCCGGCCCTCGTCATCGATGATGTAGATGCCCGCGAGTTCGGGCTCCTCGCTGCCGTCCTCGGCAAAGGCGGGCGAGGGGAGCGCGGCGCCGGTGGGGAGCAAATGGCTGCCGTCGCCCTTGTAGAACCATTCGGGCTGGACGCCGGGGGTGCCGGCGGCGGGCTTGCCGCCTTCGACCCCCAGCTGGAACATCCGCATCGAATCGGTGACCGCGGCGCCGGCGGCGGCCTGGTGCATCTTGTTGCGCCCCTCGGCCGAGCCGAGATGCGTGAGGCCGGTGCCGGTCAGCCAGCAATGCCCGGCATCGGGATGGTCGATCGGCGCGAGCAGCGATCCTTGCGCAAGCAGCGCGTCGATATCGATCGCCTCGCCCGCGCGCGCGCTGGCGGCGTCGGCGAGCGACACGCCCTCGGCCAGCGCGGCCTTGGCGAGATCATAGGTCGAAGCGACACCATCGACGCGGCGCGCGGGGCCGGCGTCGTCGAGCATGGCCACCGCGCGGCTCGCGCCGTCGCGGAACTGAAGGATGCGGATCGCCATCGCCTCAGACCGCGCCGATTGGGGCGGCATTGCCGCCAAGGGTGGAAGTCAGCGTCATTCGCGATCCTCTCCGAATATTATTACTCAGACTTAACCTCGGGTCGGGCTTCGATCAATCGGCAAAGACGGCTTGCACCCGCGCGGTTGGCCGAATACCCGTCCCTTTGTCTGATTATACGTAGCGATCGGTCCCAAAGCGGCCGGCGCCATCAAGAGAGGATTTCGGATGCAGATCGTCGCCCTCCCGATTGCTGGGAACCGATAGATGGCGGTACCGCCAACCGCAACCGCCGCCACGGGGCAGGGCACCAGCGCAGGCCCGCAGGTGTATCGCTCGGCGCTGACGCTGCTCGCCAGCCTGTTCTTCATGTGGGGGTTCATCACCGTCATCAACGGGACGCTGCTGCCGCATCTGCGCTCGGTGTTCGACCTGTCTTATACCCAAACGACGCTGATCGAATCGGTATGGTTCATCGCCTATTTCGTCGCGTCGATCCCCTCGGCCAAGCTGATCGCCAGGATCGGCTATCAGAAATCGATGGTCGTTGGCCTGGCGCTGATGGCGGCGGGCGCGCTGGGCATGGTGCCGGCGGCACAGATCCCTTCCTATGGCGTCACGCTGTTCGCGCTGTTCGTGATCGCCAGCGGCATCACGCTGCTGCAGGTCGCGGCCAACCCCTATGTCGCAGTCGTGGGTAGCCCCGAAACCGCCTCGTCGCGGCTTAATCTGGTGCAGGCCTTCAATTCGGCGGGTGCGACCCTCGCGCCGTTGTTCGGCGGCTATCTGATCCTGGGACGGACCGCCGGCGGCACCGCGAGCGCTGGCGCCGCAGCGTTGACCCCCGCCGAACGGCTGGCCGACGCGCAATCGGTGGTGCTGCCCTATCTGATCGTCGCGGCGGTGCTCGCGGTGCTGGCGATCGTGATCGCGCGCTTCCCGCTGCCCGCTATGGGTGCGGCGACGCAGCGTTCGGCCAAGGCCGATCGCAAGAACCTGTCGCTTTGGAAGCACCGCAACCTGGTGTTCGGTATCCCTGCGATCTTCATCTACCTGATCGCCGAGATCGGCGTCGGCAACCTGTTCATCAACTTCGTCGCGCAGCCCGACATCGGCAACCTGACGCAGCAGCAGGCGTCGAACTATCTGTTCCTGCTATGGGGCGGGATGATGGTCGGCCGGCTAGCCGGCGCGGTGGTGATGCAGAAGGTCGACGCGGCCAAGGTGCTGGCGTTTGCGAGCATCGGCGCGACCGTGGTCATGCTGATCGCCACCTTCGCAACCGGCCATGCCGCGATGTGGGCGCTGATCTCGGTCGGGCTGTTCCATTCGATCATGTTCCCCACGATCTTCACCCTCGGCATCCGCGGGCTGGGGCCGTTGACCGAAGAAGGGTCGGGGCTGCTGATCATGGCGATCGCCGGCGGTGCGCTGGTGGTGGTGCAGGGCTGGTTGGCCGACGCCTATGGGCTGCAGATGTCGTTCCTGCTGACCGCGGCGTGCGAGCTCTATGTGCTGTTCTACGCGCTGTGGGGCAGCAAGGTGACGCACTCGCTCGATTGAAGCGCTGACCCCGTTCCCGCCGGTCGGGGCGGGGTCAGGCCTCGGACGGCAGCAGTTGCTCGTCCTTGGCAACCAGCGCGCGGGTGGTGTCGAGAAACGCCATGTCGACCAGCTCGGTCATCACCCGCCGCGCTTCGTCGGCATCGCCCGCGGCGACGGCGTCGTACACCCGCCAATGCTCGGGCAGCGGATCGCGGCGAAGCGGTTCGTTGCGCTGCTTGAACACCGTGGTCCACGCGACCGCCGCACCGACCCCGCTGGCGAGCGATGCGAGGAAGGGATTGCCCGAGGCATCGAGCAACGCCGCGTGGAAATGCTGGTCGGCCAGCCGCCCGGCTTCCGATGCCAGCGTATGTTCGGTCATCCCCTCGAGCGCCGCCAGCATCTGCGCGAGATGCTCGTCGGTGCGCCGCGTCGCCGCCAGCCCCGCGGCTTGCGGCTCGACGATCAGCCGAAGCTCGAACAGGCTTTCGAGCAGCGTATCCTCGGGCTCGACCGCGAAGATCCACGACAGCACATCGGGGTCGAGCAAATGCCATTTCGCGCGCGCCGATACCCGCGTGCCGGTCTTTGGCCGCGATTCGACCAGCCCCTTGGCGGCGAGGATACGCAGCGCTTCGCGATAGGCGGTGCGCGATACCTGAAGGTCGCCCGACGCCGCGACCTCGCCGTTCAAAACTTCGCCCGGTGCATAGTGGCCGGTGACGATCGACATGCCGAGATCGCGCGCGATAACGCCGTGGATGCGCAGCGACTTGCGCTGGGTCTGGGTATCGGGCGCGGGGGTTGCCTTGGTAGTCATGGCTGTGATCCTACTCCAGCCGCGCCTCGGGTCAAATACCGGCGGCACGCGGGGTTGACGCGGGGCGGCAGGGTGGCGACTTGGAAAGCGACGCCAACACCGCCCAGGAGCAAAAGCCAATGAAGACCCGCGCCGCCGTCGCATTCGAAGCGAAGCAGCCGCTGGAGATCGTCGAGCTCGATCTGGAAGGCCCCAAGGCGGGCGAAGTGCTGGTCGAGATCATGGCGACGGGCATCTGCCACACCGACGCCTACACGCTCGACGGGCTCGATTCGGAGGGCATCTTCCCCTCGGTGCTCGGGCATGAGGGCGCCGGCATCGTGCGCGAAGTGGGCGCGGGGGTCACCAGTGTCGCGCCGGGCGACCACGTCATCCCACTCTACACCCCCGAATGCCGCCAGTGTAAATCGTGCCTCAGCGGCAAGACCAACCTCTGCACCGCGATCCGCGCGACGCAAGGGAAAGGGCTGATGCCCGACGGCACGACGCGCTTCAGCCACAAGGGCCAGCCGATCTACCATTATATGGGCTGCTCGACCTTTTCGAACTTCACCGTGCTGCCCGAGATCGCGGTCGCCAAGATCCGCGACGACGCGCCGTTCAAGACCAGCTGCTATATCGGCTGCGGGGTGACCACCGGCGTCGGCGCGGTGGTGAATACCGCCAAGGTGCAGGTCGGCGACACCGTGATCGTCTTCGGCCTGGGTGGCATCGGCCTGAACGTGCTGCAGGGCGCGCGGCTGGCAGGGGCGGGGATGATCGTCGGCGTCGACATCAATCCCGATCGCGAGGCATGGGGCCGCCAGTTCGGCATGACCCATTTCGTGAACCCCAAGGACGTCGGCGGCGATATCGTCGCGCATCTGGTGGCGCTCACCGACGGCGGGGCTGATTACACCTTCGACTGCACCGGCAACACCGACGTGATGCGCCAGGCGCTCGAGGCGTGCCATCGTGGCTGGGGTACGAGCATCATCATCGGCGTCGCCGAGGCGGGCAAGGAGATCAGCACGCGGCCGTTCCAGCTCGTCACCGGGCGCAACTGGCGCGGCACCGCGTTCGGCGGCGCGCGCGGGCGCACCGACGTCCCCAAGATCGTCGACTGGTACATGGACGGCAAGATCGCGATCGACCCGATGATCACGCACGTGCTGACGCTCGACGAGATCAACAAGGGGTTCGACCTGATGCATGCGGGCGAGAGCATCCGCAGCGTCGTGGTGTATTAAGCAGCGTACCGCCCCGGGATTGGACCGGGATGGGCGACAATAAGGAGGGGAAGACGATGTTCAGCCATGTGATGCTCGGCACCGACGATATCGATGCCTCGAAGGCGTTTTATGACGCAACGCTCGGGGCGCTCGGGATCAAGCCCGGCCGCGCCGATGACAAGGGGCGCGTCATCTATATGCATCCTGCAGGGCTGTTCCTGTTGACCAAGCCGATCGACGGTGCGCCCGCCTGCCACGCCAATGGCGGGACGGTGGGCTTCGCGGCTGCTTCGCCCGAGGCCGCCGACGCCTGGCATGCGGCAGGCGTTGCCGCCGGGGGCACCGCGATCGAGGATGCACCGGGCTACCGCTCGAATGCGTTCGGCAAATTGTACCTTGCCTATCTGCGCGATCCGGCGGGCAACAAGGTCTGCGCGATGCATCGTCCCGCAGCATGAGCATAGAGACGGTTTCCACCAACCGCGCGTTTGGCGGTACCCAAGGGGTGTACCGCCACGCGTCGTCGGCGACGGGCACCGACATGACCTTCTCGGTCTATGTGCCCCCGCATGCAGAGGGCGCGAAGCTGCCGGTGGTCTGGTATCTGTCGGGGCTGACCTGCACCCATGCCAATGTCACCGACAAGGGCGGGTTCCGCGCTGCCTGCGCCGAGCACGGCGTCATCTTCGTCGCGCCCGATACCTCGCCGCGCGGCGACGAGGTTCCCGACGACGACGGCTATGATTTCGGCAAGGGCGCGGGCTTCTATGTCGATGCGACGCAGGCGCCCTGGGCGGTCAATTTCCGGATGCGCAGCTATGTCGAGGACGAGCTGCCGGGGCTGATCGCGGCGCAGTTTCCGATGGCCGACATGGCGCGGCAGGCGATCACCGGCCATTCGATGGGCGGGCATGGCGCGCTGACGATCGGGCTTCGCAACCCCGGTCGGTTCGCGAGCATCTCGGCGTTCGCGCCGATCGCCTCGCCGCTAGCCTGCGGCTGGGGCGAGAAGGCGCTGGGCGGCTATCTCGGCCCCGACAAGGCGGCGTGGCGTGCATATGACGCGTGCGCGCTGATCGCCGATGGCGCGCGGGTCGATGCATTGCTGGTCGATCAGGGTGACGCCGACCAGTTCCTGGTCGAACAGCTCAAGCCCGAATTGTTGCGCGAGGCCTGCGCCGCGGCGGGGATCGACCTGACGCTGCGGATGCAGGCCGGGTACGACCATAGCTATTATTTCATCGAGACCTTCATGGCCGACCACATCGCGTGGCACGCCGAGCGGCTGAAGGGTTGACCCCTGAACCGTTGGTTTCGAGCGTAGTCGAGAAACCGCCGACAGCGGGACCTGAGGTTTCTCGACTGCGCTCGAAACGAACGGGTTTGTAGAAAACCGGCTACGGCGCGGTCGACGTCATTCGTCGTAGCGCCGTTCGACCGAGTCGAGGATCGCACCGCCGGCGATGAACACCGCCAGCGGGCACACGCCGAACAACAGCCAGCCGCCGATGCCCGGATATTGTTCGAGATATGCGACCCCGCGCGCGACCGAGCCGACGCCGAGGCCATAGATCACGAGGAACGCCTCGAACTTGGTCTTGATGACGAACAACCGGGCGATGCGCTGGAACATGGCCATGCCCTAGCACGAACCGTGCCGATCGCCGAAACGCGCGGATAGCGCCCGCGCGCATTGGTTAGTTGTCAATTAACCCGACAAGGTCGAGCGCTTCGAGCAACGCGCGGTGGCCGCGCTCGATCGTCGCGATCAGCGCCGGGTCGCCGATCGCATCGGGGGCGATATGTTCGGGCCAATGCTCGCCGACCACCGCCTCGATCGCGGCGAGCTTCGCCTCGTCGACCAGGAATCGCGGGTCGATCGTGGCAGGATCGGCGACCACCCGCAGTCTCAGGCACGCAGGACCGCCGCCATTGGCCATCGATTCGCGGACATCGACCACTTCGAGCCGCCGGATCGGCCCGTTGCCCGCGACCAGTTCCTGCAGCCAGCCCCACACCGCGGGGGTGTCGCGCGCCTCGGTCGGCAGGATCAACGCCATGCCGCCGCCGGGCAACGTCACCAGCTGTGCGTTGAACAGATAGGAGGCGATGGCGTCGGCCAGGCTTACACGTGCCGCAGGTACCTCGACGATCTCGACCGCGGGCAGCGCGGCGCGAAGCTCGGCATGGAATGGATCGCGATGCTCGAACGCCTGTTCGTGCGCGAAGAGGACGGCCTCGTTGGCGACCGCGACGACATCGTTATGGAACGCCCCCGCTGCGATCGCGGCTTCGGATTGCTGCGCGAAGATCGTCGCGCCGGGCGACAGCCGGTGATGGCCGGCGATGCTGGTGCTCGCCTGGCGATGCTGGCGCGCGGGGAAGGGGCCGCCGCGCTCGCCATAGACGAAGACTTCGACGCCGGGGGCGTCGTGCGCGGGGGCGAGGCGCATATGGTTGGCGGCGCCCTCGTCGCCGAACGGCGCCGGGATCGGGCCGTGCACCATGAACGCCGGGTCCGCGAAGGCGAGGCGTAGCTGCGCCAGCGTCTGCGGCCATTCGTGGCTGCGATGCGGCATCGTCACCAGATTGGCGACGGTCAGGTGGCAGCGGCCATCGGCGGTGTCGGGCGCGGGCGAGACCGTGGCCGCATTCGCCGCCCACATCGCCGAAGCCGACAGCGCCTGCGCCTGCAGATGCGCGGGGGCCGAAGCATAGTCGGTTGCGAGCGTCGCCAGCCAGCCATGGTCGGGCCGGCGGTGCGGCAGCAGGATGCCCTGCACCAGGCCCAGCGCGAGGTTCGCGCGCATCTTGGCCAGCCCCTGCAGCGCCGCCGCCCTCGGCGCCGAGGTGCCGCCCGCATTGCGCGTTGCCGCGAGGTTGCCGTGGCTTAGGCCCGCATAATTATGGCTCGGGCCGATGATCCCGTCGAAATTGATCTCGCGCAGCATCGGCGTTCCTATCGCGCTACATATCGAATGGGGTCGCCGGTACCGATCCCCAAGGCTTGAGCCGCCTCGGCATCGATCAGCGTGGCATCGCGGTCGCGTGCTACCCGGCCATAGGCGGCGCGGAAGCCCGCTAGCTGGCCGGTCGCGATCAGCGCCTGGTCGCCATCGTCGGCGATCCCGCCGACCGTCGTCGCGACCGCGTCGCGGACGCTGCGGATCTGGTCGGTCTTGGCGGTCATCGTCGGGCCACCGTCGAAAATGTCGACATAGCCTTCATACTGGAAGCCTTCATTTTCGAGCATCCGCATCGCCGCACGCCCCTTGGGGTGTGGCAGCCCGATCGTCGCGCGCGCGCTTTCGCTCAGCATCGCGATGTAGATGGGATGCTTGGGCATCAGGTCGGCGATGAACTGGTTGCCGTGCGTCGCGTTGAACTCGTCGGCCTGCTGGAAGCTCATGCCGAAGAAGCGCCCCGCCACCCCGTCCCAGAAGGGCGACCCGCCGGCTTCGTCGATGATCCCGCGAAGCTCGGCAAGCGTCCGATCGGCGAAGCGCGCGCGGTGCGCGGCGATGAACAGATAGCGGCTCCGCGCGAGCAGCATACCGAGGCCGCCGGCGCGCTCGCCGGGGTGGAGGAACAACCCGCCGACCTCGCTCGCGCCTTCTAGGTCGTTGACCAGGCTCAGCGTTTCCGAGCGGAAGGTGCGGTTGAGCTCCTGGCTGTGCTTGCTGATCGTGCCGAGGCGATAGCTGTAGAAGGGCCAATGCTCACCCACCTTGGTGAAGATCTGGCAGGTGCCGCGCACGTCGCCGGTCTCGACGTTTTCGAGCACCAGCACGAACAGGTCGTCGCGTAATTCGTCGTCCTCGCGCGCAAAGGCGGCGTGGCTGCGATCCAGCTTGGCCTTGAGCGCGGGCTTGTCGGGCGGCAGGTTGGTGAAGCCGCCGCCGGTCAGCTTCGCCATCTCGTAGAGCGGCTGCAGGTCGCTGTCGCGCGCGGCGCGGATGCGGAAGCTCATGGCCGGCCTCGCTCGGCGATTCGAAGGATGGTGACCGCCGAGAGCGCGGCGCGTTCGGCCAGGCTTTCGGGCAGCATGAACTCGTCGGGCGAATGGATCGCGCCGCCGCGCACCCCCATCGTGTCGACCACCGGCACACCGCATGCCGCGATGTTGTTGCCGTCGCATACCCCGCCGGTGGCGCGCCAGGCGATCGGGATGCCGAGATCGGCGCCGGCCTGCTTGACCAGCCCGAACAGCGCTTCGGCGGCCGGGTCGATCGGCTTGGGCGGGCGATTGAAGCTGCCGTGGAGCGCGATGCGGACATCGTGTTCGAGCGCGACTTCGGCGATCGCGACGTCGAGCGCCTTTTGCGCGTCGGCGATCGCGGCAGCATCGGCTGGGCGGAAGTTGACGCGCAGGATCGCATGATCGGGGACGACGTTGTTCGGCCCGCCGCCCTCGATCCGTGCGGGGTTCACCGACAGCCCGGCGCGACGCGCGCGGACCAGGCGCAGCGCGAGGTCGGCGGCGGCAAGGACAGCGTTGCGGCCGTCGTCTGGGTTGCGCCCGGCATGCGCCGAGCGGCCGGTGACGATCAGCGAGAAATTGCCCGTGCCGCCGCGCGCGCCCGCCAGCGTGCCGTCGGCGAGCGCGGGCTCGTAGGTGAGCGCCGCGACCTTGCCCCGCGCCGCCTTGGCCAGCAGCGCAGCGGAGGAGAAGGAGCCGGTTTCCTCGTCCGATCCGATGACGACTTCATAGCCGATCCGCGGCGCGAGCGCGCTCGCCTCGACCGCCTTGAGCGCTGCCAGCATCACCGCGAGCCCACCCTTCATGTCGGCGGCGCCGGGGCCGTTCCACGCGCCGTCGGGCAACACGCGCATCGTCTGGAACGGGTGATCGACCGGATAGACGGTGTCCATATGTCCGGTGAAGAGCATCTGCACCGGCGCTTCAGGGCGGACGATCAGGTGAAGGTGGGGGGCGTGGTCAAGCGCCGCGACGGCACCCGAAGGATCGACCTGTTCGACCGGCGCGGCGTCTACCATCGCGAGGTCGCCGGGCAACGCGGCAAAGGCATCGGCAAGCACCGCGCCCATCGCGGCAACGCCGGCAAGGTTGCGCGTACCCGAGTTTATCGCGACCCAGCGCTCGACCTGTTCGCGCATCGGCTCGGTATGGACGTGATCGACCGCGGCGCGCTCGACGGGGGAAAGCGTGTTCATCGACGTGGGTGGTAGCGCGGGGGCAGGGTGGCGTCACCCCACTGCCGTTCGTTTCGAGCGCAGTCGAGAAACCGGGTGTTCGGGTGGGGTGGTTTCTCGACTTCGCTCGAAACGAACGGAAGGCAGATGTCCGCTTACCGATCCCTAGAACTCGTACACCAGCGAGGCCCGGCTGGTGGTGTCGGTGTCGACGCGGCCTACCGGCGGCATGCTTTCATATTGCACGATGTACGAAAGCTGCGCCGACAGCGGCCCGAGCACCTTGGCGTTGAGCGCGGTGTTGCTCGAGATCGTGCTGTTCGCGCTCTGCAGATAGGCCGATGCGTTCTGGCGCAGCTCGATGCGCGGCGACACCTTCCATTCGAACGCCAGCGATCCGCGCGCCGCCACATTGCTCTCGCTCGTGTCGTCGGTATAGTCGGTGTAGCGATAGGCGGGGCCGAGCTCGAGATCGAGCCGCATCCCGGTGCGGCGGATCGCGCTGTAGCCCGCACCGCTCGATGCCGAATAGCGGTTGATATAGCCCAGGAACCGATCGCTCTCATATTGTGTGGCGCCATAGACGTAGAGCCGGTCGTCGACCTTGTAGTTGGGCTCGTACGACGCGACGTAGCGCTCGCGGCTGGTGAGCCCGAAGCTCTCCTGATAATCGGCCTGCAGCAGCAGCTTGTGACGCCAGTTCAGCCCCTCGCGCTTCACTTCCACCCGGCCGGTCACGCCCGAGTTGCTGGTGTTGCCGCTGGTGGTGAAGCCGCCGAGTTCGACCCGGCCCTTCACCAAGGTCAGGAAATCGGCCTCCTGCATCCGCTTTTGCGCGCTGGCGGCGCGATCGTTCTTCCACGCCTGCGCGAGCCGCGCGACGCGATCGGACGAGGGCATCTTCACCTGCTGGACATATTTGACGAGCGTGTTGACCTCGCCCTCGTTGCCCGAGGCGATCGCCGCGTCGAGCATCGCCTTCACCTCGACGGGGATCTGGTCGCCGGGCGCCTTGAGCACCGGATCGTCGGGGCTGACGAGCAATGCGATCGCGATGAGGGGAAGGCCTTGGGACACGCTGCTGGCTTTGTCAGACGAATGCGGCGGCGAAAAGACCGTACGGCATGGCCGACCCCTCAGTTCGCCGGTTCGTCGCGCAAGCCGAGCGGTTCGGCGAACATTTCGAGGATCTGGCCGTACAGCTCGCGCTTGAAGGGCACGATCAGCGCGGGAAGCTCGGCGGGCTCGACCCAGCGCCAGGTGCGGAATTCGGGCTCGTGCGTGCGGATGTCGATGTCGTGATCCTCGCCCAGGAAGCGGAACAGGAACCAATGCTGGCGCTGGCCGCGCCATTTGCCCTTCCACAATTTGCCGATCAGCTCGTCGGGCAGGTCGTAGCGCAGCTCCTCGCCACCGCGCGCGAGGAGTTCGACGAGATCGGGGACGACGCCGGTTTCCTCGCCGAGCTCGCGGATCGCGGCGTCGAGCGCGTCCTCGCCGGGGTCGATCCCGCCCTGCGGCATCTGCCAGGCCTCGGCGGTGGAATCGAGCCGTTGGCCGACGAACACCAGCCCGTGGCGGTTGAGCAGCATCACCCCGGCGCAAGGGCGATAGGGCAGATCGGCGTGCTGGGTCATTCGATGTCCGTTCGTTCGGGGGCGTATCGCGCGGCGGCGGGTGCGGCACCCGGGCGGTATTGGGCGCAGCGCTGCCGCGCCCTACCTACCGAGGTGTGATCGCGATTGTCCACCACCCCGACTATGTCGCGCCCGCGCCCACGCGCAGCGCCTATCAATGGAACAAGAACGGGCTGGTGCGTGACCTGCTGGCCCGAAGCGGCGCGGCGATCGACTGGCATCTGCCCGAGCCGATGCCGCGCGCGTGGCTCGATGCGGTGCACGATCCCGATTATGTCGCCGAAGTGCTTGGCGCGAGGGTGCCCGCTAGCAAGGAGCGCCGGATCGGCTTTGCGGTGACGCCGGTGGTGGCGACGCGCGCGCAGGCGGTGCCGGGGGGCACCTATCTGGCGGCGCGGTTGGCGATCGAGCGTGGCTTCGCCGCCAACACCGCGGGTGGCAGCCATCACGCGCTGAGCGAGACCGGGGCGGGGTTCTGCGTGTTCAACGACCTGGCGGTGGCGGCGAACCGGCTGATCGAGGAGCGCCGCGCGAACCGCGTGCTGATCGTCGATTGCGACGTCCACCAGGGCGACGGCACCGCCGCGCTCACCGCGGGACGCACCGACATCGCGACCTATTCGATCCATGCCGAAAAGAACTTCCCGGTGCGCAAGGCGCGTTCGACGCTCGACGTGCCGCTGGCCGATGGCGTGGGCGACGACGCGTATCTCGAGACGCTCGCGGAGACCTTGGTCCCACTGCTCGACTGGTTCGCGCCCGACCTGATCCTGTACCAGGCGGGGGTCGACCCCTTCGAGGGCGACCGGCTGGGGCGGCTAGCGCTGACGCATGACGGGCTGGCGCGGCGCGAAGCGTGGATCGCCGGGCTGGCAGCGTCGCGCGGGCTGCCGCTCGCAAGCGCGCTGGGGGGCGGATACGGGCATGATGCGATGGAGGTGGCGGCACGGCACGTGGCGTCGATCCTGACGCTGGGCAGAGCGTACCAACTCAGGGACGCGTCCCCCTGCCGCTTGCGGGAGGGGCTAGGGGTGGGCATGACGAAGCGATGAGAGACGTCGAAAAGTCCCACCCCCGACCCCTCCGGCAAGGGGGAGGGGAGCAGAAGTGACATCGCTCCTCTGGCTCCGCCAAGACCTTCGCCTCCACGACCAGCCCGCCCTCGTCGCCGCCGCGCATGAAGGCGCGGTCATCCCCGTCTACATCCTCGACGACGACGCGCCGGGCCAATGGCGGATGGGCGGAGCGCAGCGTTGGTGGTTGCACCACGCGCTCGATACCTTCGGCAAGGCGCTAGCCGACAAGGGATCGCGGCTGATCCTGCGGCGCGGCGACGCGGTGGCCGAGCTCGGCAAGTTGCTCGACGAAACCGGCGCCGAGCGCATCCATGCGATCCATCATTACGAACCCTGGTGGGTCAAGGCCGAGCAGCAGCTGGGCGACCGGCTGTGCCTGTACGACGGCAATCATCTCGCGCGGATCGAGGATGTGACCACCGGATCGGGCGGGTTGTTCAAAATCTATTCGTCGTTCTGGAAGGCGCTGTCGCAGCAATTGCCGCCTGCCGAGGGACTGCCGATGCCGCGCAAGATCGCGGCGCCCGATGTTTGGCCCAAGAGCGAAAGCCTCGCCGACTGGAAGCTGCTGCCGACCGGTCCCGACTGGTCGACGGGCTTCGCCGACTGGACTCCGGGTGAGGATGCCGCGCGCGCGGCGGCCAAGCGCTTCGCCGCGCATGTCGAAGCCTATGACGAAGCGCGCAACCTGCCGTCGGTCGAAGGCAGCTCGCGCTTGTCGCCGCATCTCCACTTCGGCGAGATTTCGCCGCGCGACGCCTGGCACCTGGCGGGCGGCGGGGCCGAGGCCATGACCTTTCGCAAGGAACTGGCCTGGCGCGATTTCACCAGCGGGGTAATCCTAGAGCGACCCGATTACGGCAAGGCGAACGGCCGGCCCAAGTTCGATGACATGCCCTGGCGTAGCGCGCCTGCGGACCTGCGCGCATGGCAGCGCGGGCGGACGGGCTATCCGATCGTCGATGCCGGGATGCGCCAGCTCTGGGCGACCGGCTGGATGCATAATCGCGTGCGGATGATCACCGCCAGCTTCCTGATCAAGCATCTGCTGATCGACTGGCGCGAGGGCGAGCGCTGGTTCTGGGACACGCTGGTCGATGCCGATTACGGCAACAACGCGGTCAATTGGCAATGGGTGGCGGGTACCGGGGTCGATTCGAACATGTTCGGGCGGATTATGGCGCCGCTCGTCCAGTCCGAGAAGTTCGATGCCGGCGACTATATCCGGCAGTGGGTGCCCGAACTGGCGCATATCCGCGGCCCCGCGATCCACGACCCCGACGAATATGGCTGCCGCCCGAAGGACTATCCGGCCAAGATCATCGGCCATCGCGAGGCACGCGAACGCGCGCTATCGGCGGTCAAGCAGGTCCAATAAAGCACGATCTGGCGGTTGCGGGGCCGACTGGGTGCGGCCCCGCCCGTCGAGCATCGGCGCTAGCCGACCCGCTCGACATGGTTGGTCTCGAACCCGTCGATCGCCAGCTGCAGGATGCGCGCCGCCACCGTTTCGGGGGGCTTCACGCTCGCAGGATCCTCACCCGGATAGGCGCGTTCGCGCATCTTGGTGCGGGTCGCGCCGGGATCGAGGATCGCGGTGCGGACCTGGGTGATGTTGCGCACTTCCTCGCCATAGCTGGCGAGCAGCGTCTCGAACGCCGCCTTCGACGCGCCATAGGCGCCCCAATAGGCGCGCGGGACGCGACCGACGCTCGAGGTCAGCCCGATGATGCGCGCACCCTCCGATGCACGCAGCAGGCCGTCGAACGAGGCGAGCAGGGCTGCCTGCGCGGTGACGTTCAGCGTGAAGACCTTCGACCATTCCTTCATGTCGATCGCCGGGACCGCGCTGAGCGAACCGAGCATCGCGGCGTTGAGCACCAGGATGTCGAGCTTTTGCCAGCGTTCGTGGATCGCGCCTGCCAGCCGGACGACGCTGTCGGTCTGCGTCAGGTCCATCGGCGCGATCGTCGCGTTGCCGCCAGCGGCATAGATTTTGTCCTCAATCTCCTCGAGCCCGCCGGTGGTGCGCGCAGTTAGCACCACATGCGCACCGGCATCGGCGAGCGCGAGCGCGGTGGCGGCACCGATGCCGCGGCTGGCACCGGTGACGAGCGCCAGCCGGCCGGAAAGGGGCTTGTCGGTCATGCAGTCCTCATGTGGGGGGTTAGCCGACGCGCTCTTCGAGCATCGAGAACTGCTCGACGGGCGAGCTTTCGTCCTGGTCGGTCAGCGTCGTGGGGTAATCGCCGGTGAAGCAGGCGTCGCAATATTTGGGGCGGATCTCGGCGCGGCGGGCTTCGCCGAGCGCCTTGTAGAGCCCGTCGATCGAGACGAAGGCCAGGCTGTCGGCGTGGATGAAGTCGGTCATCCCGCTGACGTCGAACTTCGCCGCGAGCAGCTTGGCGCGCTCGGGGGTGTCGACGCCGTAGAAGCAGCTATGCCGGGTCGGCGGCGAGGCGATCCGCATGTGGATCTCGGCGGCGCCCGCCTCGCGCATCATCTCGACGATCTTGAGACTGGTGGTGCCGCGCACGATCGAATCGTCGATCAGCACCACGCGCTTGCCCTTGATCAGCGCGCGATTGGCGTTGTGCTTCAGCTTCACGCCGAGATGCCGGACCTTGTCGCCCGGCTGGATGAAGGTGCGCCCGACATAATGCGAGCGGATGATGCCGAGCTCGAACGGAATCCCCGATTGCTGGGCATAGCCGATCGCCGCTGGCGTGCCCGAATCGGGCACCGGGATGATCAGGTCGGCCTCGACCGGATTTTCGATCGCCAGCTGCGCGCCGATCGCCTTGCGCACCGAATAGATCGAGCGGTCCTCGGCGATCGAATCGGGACGCGAGAAATAGACATATTCGAAGATGCACGGGCGCGGCGCGACCGGCGCGAAGGGGCGAATCGAGCGGATGTCGTCGCCCTGGACGATCACCAGCTCGCCCGGATCGACCGCGCGGACGAATTCGGCACCGACCACGTCGAGCGCGACCGTTTCCGACGCGAAGATGACGCTGTCACCGAGCCGGCCCATCACCAGCGGGCGGATGCCGAGCGGATCGCGGCAGGCGATCATCCCCTCGGGGGTCATGCAGATCAGCGAATAGGCACCCTCGACCTGGCGCAGCGCATCGATGAACTTGTCGAGCAGCGAGCGGTAGCTCGACGTGGCGACGAGGTGGATGATGACTTCGGTATCGCTGGTCGACTGGAAGATCGAACCGCGGCGCACCAGGTCGCGCTTGAGCCGCATCGCGTTCGAGATGTTGCCGTTGTGCGCGATCGCGAATCCGCCGCTCGCCAGGTCGGCGTAGAGCGGCTGGACGTTGCGCAGCGCGGTCTCGCCCGTGGTCGAATAGCGGACATGGCCGGCGGCGACGGTGCCGGGGAGCTGGCGGATGATGTCGTCGCGGTCGAAATTGCCCGCGACATGCCCCATCGCGCGATGGGTGTGGAACTGGACGCCGTCATAGCTCGAAATGCCCGCGGCTTCCTGCCCGCGATGCTGCAGCGCGTGGAGCCCGAGCGCGACCAGCGCCGCGGCGCTGTCGGTTCCCGAAACGCCGAACACACCGCATTCCTCGCGCAGCTTGTCGTCATCGAACGGATTGGTGGTTCGCATACGGCCAGTGCTTTGTTAGTGGGGTAGCCGGGCATATAGGGGGTCGATCGGACTTTGTCGCCTGTTTGTAACACGCGTGTTGAAGTCGCGGGCGCGGAAGCCCGGGTGGCAGGTTGGAGGCGGCGTTGCGGTTCATGGATTTCAGTTCGTGGCAGGGGATCTTGACCACGATCGGCGGGCTGGCGCTGGTGACGCTGATCGGCGTCGGCATCCGGCTGGTGGTGATGACGACTATCCAGCAGCGGCGCGAACGGATGAACCGCCAGATCAACGAGCGGCTGCGCACGCTGATCGCCGCCTACAAGGTGCTCGGCGGGTCGTTCACCGGCAACCTCGCGGTCGATCCGGCGCATCTGGGCGACCTGCGCCGCGCGGGTGCGGCGGCGCCCGATGCCGAGGGGGTCGCCCCGGTCGACCTGTCGGCCGAGGCGCTGGGGTCGGACCGGTCGCGCCGGATCCGCGATTCGGTAGAGGCGGCGCTGGCCGATATCCTGTTGCTTGGCACCGACGAGCATGTCCGGCTGGCCGAGCGCGCGGCGCGCGACCTGGTCGCGGGGCGCAGCGTGCATGTCCATGAGCTGGTGGTGTCGCTGCGCGACTATGTCCGCCACGCGCTGCAGCTGGGGCCGATCCCCGCCGATGTCGCGGCGTCGATCCCGGTGCAGGGGCCGACCCGCCCGGCGGGGTCGGGCGGCGGCAAGGGCAGGGGCGGCGGCGATGGCGAGCGTGGCGGTGGCGGCAGGGGCGGCGGCGGCAGGGGCGGTGGCGGTGCGGCGATGGGCGGGGGCATGGCGGTAGGCGGCATGGGGATCGGCGCAGGGGTTAGTGCTCCCGATACCGCCAGCGAGAGTTCGCCGCGCTGACCGATTGAAGGGCGCTCGATCGCTGACTACACCCGCCCGATGGACGATCGCGAAACCGGGCTGACGCTGGCCCCCCGATATGATGCTGCGGGACTCATCACCGCCGTCGCCACCGATGCTGCCACTGGCGAGGTGCTGATGCTCGCGCATATGAACGCCGAGGCGCTGGCGGCGACCGTCGCCAACCGCGAGGCGACCTTCTGGTCGCGCAGCCGCGGGCGGCTCTGGAAGAAGGGCGAGAGCTCGGGGCATGTGCTGCGCGTGCGCGATATCCGCATCGACTGCGACCAGGACGCGGTGTGGCTGATCGTCGAGCCTGCGGGGCCGGCTTGCCATACCGGCGCGCGGAGTTGCTTCTATCGCCGGGTGACCGCCGGGGGGCTCGAGGCGGTGGGCGATGAGGTGCCGGGGGCGGCGTGAGGCTTCCGATGCCTAACCGTCGCGTCACCCCGGACGTGGTCCGGGGTCCACGCCGCCCCTCGCGGAGGCGGTGGATGGGGCGCGGTGGACCCCGGACCAAGTCCGGGGTGACGGTTGGGCGGGGGGTGACGATCTCGTTGGGGTTCGCGATCCACCTTATCCTCGCGGCCTGCTCCGGCGAGTCCCCCCGCAATCCCGCCGAACCGCTCGACCTCGAAACCGCCGCGATCGAACGCGGGCTGGTGCGCGATCCCGACGATGTCAGCCTCGCGGGCCTGTACGCCCGCGACACCGATCGGCTGTGCCTGATCGGCGAGGGCGGCGCCTACCGGATCGGCGCGACGGTCGATTACGGCCAGGGCGTCGATTGCTCGGCGCGCGGCACCGCGACTCGCGCGGGTTCGACCTTGCGGGTCGAGCTCGGCGACGGCTGCGCGTTCGACGCGACGATCGCGGGCGAGCGGATCGTGTTTCCACCGCGCGTACCCAAGGCCTGTGCGCGCCGGTGCCGCTCGCGCGCCTCGCTCGGTGCGCTGACCGTCGATCGGCTGTCGGGGGTCGAGGCCGAGGCACGCGCGCTGCGCGATCCGCGCGGGCGCCCCTTGTGCGACAGCGACCCGGCTAGTTGACGTTTACGTAAAGGTCGGGTATTTCCCGACAATGCCCAATGCGCTTTCCATCATGACCGCGCTCGCGCCGATCGCGCCGCGCCAGGACCTCGAATGCTTCACCATCTCGGACCTGTGCGCCGAGTTCGGGGTCACCGCGCGCGCGCTGCGCTTCTACGAGGATGAGGGGCTGATCGCCCCCGAACGTCGCGGCATGTCTCGAATCTATTCGCATCGCGATCGCGCGCGGCTGGCGTGGATCCTGCGCGGCAAGCGCGTCGGGTTCAGCCTGGGCGAGATCCGCGAGATGATCGACCTGTACGATGTCGGCGACGGCCGCCAAGTCCAGCGCCAAGTAACGATCGAGCGCTGCCGCGCGCGCGTCGCGACGTTGGAAGCGCAGAAGCACGACATCGACGAAGCGATCGCCGAACTCAACGCCTTCCTGTCCGTCGTCGACGGCCAGGCCGCGCCGAACTGACCAGAACCAAAGACTGACCGGAGAGACCCATGCCGCAATATACGCCGCCCGTGCGCGATACGCGCTTCATCCTCGATCACGTCGTTCAGCTCGACAAGCACGCCAACCTGCCGGGCTTCGCCAATGCCACCCCCGACGTGGTGAACGCGGTGCTCGAAGAGGGCGGCAAGTTCGTCGCCGAGGTGCTGTTCCCCGTAAACCTGTCGGGCGACCAGCAGGGCTGCACCCGCCACGCCGATGGCAGCGTGACCACGCCTGACGGTTTCAAGGAAGCGTATAAGCAGTTTGTCGAGAGCGGCTGGGCGACGCTGGCGGCGCCCGAGGAGTTCGGCGGCCAGGCGATGCCGCACGTCGTCTCGACCGCGTTCGAGGAATATATGATCTCGGCCAACATGGCCTTCGCGATGTATCCGGGGCTGACCCACGGCGCGATCGCCGCATTGCTCGCCAAGGGATCGCAGGCGCAGAAGGAGCTCTACGTTCCCAAGATGGTGTCGGGCGAATGGGGCGGCACGATGAACCTGACCGAGCCGCAATGCGGCACCGATCTGGGGCTGATCAAGACCAAGGCCGAGCCGCAGGGAGACGGCAGCTATGCGATCACCGGCACCAAGATCTTCATTTCGTCGGGCGAGCACGACCTGACCTCGAACATCATCCATTTGGTGCTCGCCAAGACGCCGGGCGCGCCCGACAGCTCGAAGGGGATCAGCCTGTTCGTGGTGCCCAAGGTCCTGGTCAACGACGACGGATCGCTGGGCGACCGCAACGGGGTCACCTGCGGGTCGATCGAGCACAAGATGGGCATCCACGCCAATTCGACCTGCGTGATGAACTATGACGGCGCGACCGGCTGGCTGGTGGGCGAGGAGATGAAGGGGCTGGCGGCGATGTTCATCATGATGAACGCCGCGCGGCTGGGCGTCGGGCTGCAGGGGCTGGGCGTCGCCGAGACTGCGTACCAGAACGCGGTCGCCTATGCGGGTGACCGGCGGCAGGGACGCGCGCTCACCGGCGCCGCCGAGCCCGCCGAAAAGGCTGACACGTTGTTCGTCCACCCCGATGTCCGTCGGATGCTGATGGAGGCCAAGGCGCTGACCGAAGGGCTTCGCGCCTTGTGCCTGTGGGGCGCGCTCCAGGTCGATCTGGCGCACAAGGCCGCGACCGAGGAAGAGCGCGAAATGGCCGACGACCTGATCGGGCTGCTGACCCCGGTGATCAAGGGATACGGCACCGACAAGGGCTATGACATCGCGACCAGCGCGCAGCAGGTCTATGGCGGGCATGGCTACATCGCCGAATGGGGGATGGAGCAATATGTCCGCGATGCGCGGATCGCGATGATCTACGAAGGCACCAACGGCGTGCAGGCGATGGACCTCGTCGGCCGCAAGCTGGCGCAGAAGGGCGGCCGCGCGGTGCAGGCGTTCTTCAAGCTGGTGGCGGGCGAGATCGCCGATGCCAAGGCGCAGGACGAAGCGACCGCGGAGTTCGCGGGGCGGCTCGAAAAGGCGCTGGGCGACCTGCAGGCATCGACGATGTGGTTCATGGCGAACGGGATGCAGAACCCCAACCATGTCGGCGCGGGTGCGCATTCGTACATGCACATCATGGGCATCGTCGCGACCGGCTTGATGTGGCTGCGGATGGTGCGCGCCGCGAACGCGCTGCTGGCGGCGGGCGAGGGCGATGCGAAGTTCCTCGGCGCCAAGCTGGTGACCGCGCGCTTCTATGCCGAACGGATCATGCCCGACACCGGTGCGCTCCGCCGCAAGATCGAGGGCGGCGCCGACGCAATCATGGCGCTGGATCCCGAGATGTTCCTGGCGGCCTGAGGAGACTCACGGCTCCAACTTATCCGTTCGTGCTGAGCCTGTCGAAGCACCGTCCTTCTTTTGCCGGCCGGGCGCGAAGAAAGGGCAGTGCTTCGACAAGCTCGGCACGAACGGTATGGGGTGGGAAACCCGAACGTATCTCGCGTCCAGGTCAGCGCTTCGCCGGGGCTTCCGTCGGGGTCGTGGACGGACCCGGCACCGGCACCAGCGTGCCGCTGCGCCGACGGACGCCGCTAAGGTCGGGCACCGGCGGCGCAGGCGTGGCCGCTGCCGCCGCCGGTGTTGCGTCGCGCTTGGGCGCTGGCAGCGCTTGGCGCTTCATGCAGTCGCGGCGATCGGGGCGGGCGAAGCGGTCGCAGTTCCACAGCGCCCGTTCATAGCCGCGTGCCGAATCGCGCAAATAGCTGAACGCCATTCGCGCCAGGATCGCGGGTTCGGCGGGAAGGATCGCGGGGGTGTCGGCACGCTCGGTCCAGCCAAGCAGCTTGCAATAGCTGCGCTCGCCGCACAGCCGCTTGGCATAGACGGCATATTCGTCGGCCTCGAGGCGCGGATCGAGGGTGATCGCGAAGCTGTTGGGATCGGTCGGTAGCGGTGCCGGCATGTCGCCGAGCGCGATCGTCGTCGCCGCGACGGTTGCGTCCTCGACGCCGGCGGGAACTTCGCCGGACGCGTGCGAAGCCGCGATGCCCGCAAGTTCGGGCACCACCGGCTCGGTCCCCGCATAGCGACCGCGAAACGCCGGTGGCGTGCCCCACCAGCCGGTCCAGCGGAAGAACAAATGGGTGTTCACTTCGCTGATCTTGTCGAGGCTGCTGCTCCAATAGGGCATCACCCAGTCGGTATGATAATGGGTTGCGGTGCCGACCCGCTTGTCGACCCGGCCCTGCAGCGCCGCGGTCGCGACCGCGCGCGCGCGCCCCCAGGCGGCGTCCGAATAGCGCCGCGCCAGCGCGCCGTCGCAGGTGAAGGTGAACTGGCAGCCGGTCGATCGCTCGCTGCCCTGGAAGACGACGCCGCACACCGATTTGGGGAAGGCGGGGTGGCGGACGCGGTTGAGGATCACCTGTGCCACCGCGCGTTGCCCGACCGAATCGTCGCCCGATTCGTAGAGCACGCCCGCGGTCAGGCAGTCGGTCGCGCGCGCGATGCTGTCAGGCGCCCCCGCAATGCGAAAGGCGCGCGCGGGAAGGTTTGGGGCGCTCGAGAAGGGCACCGCCGCGTTGAAGCTGCGCGCATCGGCGGGATCGACCGCGACGAACGCGGTGGGCTCGACCGGGGGGAGTTCGGCGGGCGGGATCACCCGGACGGCAGGGCGCGCGAGCGTGCGTTCCACCGGCACGATGCGCGGTGCGGTGGCGACGATGATCGCGGGCACCAGCACCGCCAGCAACGCCAGCACGGCCAGGATCGCGCGGATGACGGGCGTCGTCGGGGGAGGGGTTGGCGTCATGCGGGCCTTGTCGCGGGGGGTCGGCGGGCGCCGAATCTTAGCGGGTTTCGAGCGAGTGGGGGAGGGGGCCGCTACCCTCGCCCCCCCCCCCGTCACCCCGGACTCGGTCCGGGGTCCACCGAGCAACAATCGGGGACGTCGCTCGCCGAGCGGTGGACCCCGGAACAAGTCCGGGGTGACGGTAACGGTAGGCGGTCGGCAGTAGCTAAACCGCCCCCGCCATCACTCGGGCAGGAAGTCGGGAACCGACAGATAGCGCTCGCCGGTATCGTAGTTGAACCCGAGCACACGGCTGCCCGCGGGCAGTTCGCCCAGCTTCTGCGCGATCGCCGCCAGCGTGCCGCCCGACGAGATGCCGACCAACATGCCCTCCTCGCGCGCCGAACGCCGCGCCATTTCCTTGGCGGTGTCGGCGGCGACCTTGATCACGCCGTCGATCGCCTGGGTGTGGAGGTTGCGCGGCACGAAGCCCGCGCCGATCCCCTGGATCGGATGCGGCCCCGGCTGGCCGCCCGAGATCACCGGCGAGGCTTCGGGCTCGACCGCATAGACCTTCAGCTCGGGCCAATGCTGCTTGAGCACCTCGGACACCGCGGTGATGTGGCCGCCGGTGCCGACCCCGGTGATGATCACGTCGATCGGCGTGTCGGCGAAATCGGCGAGGATTTCCTGCGCGGTGGTGCGGACATGGACGTCGATGTTCGCAGGGTTTTCGAACTGCTGCGGCATCCACGCGCCCGGGGTTTGCTCGACCAGCTCGATCGCGCGCTCGATCGCGCCCTTCATCCCCTTCTCGCGCGGGGTGAGGTCGAAGGTCGCGCCGTACGCCAGCATCAGCCGGCGGCGCTCGATCGACATGCTCTCGGGCATGACGAGGACCAGCTTGTAGCCCTTCACCGCGGCGACCATCGCCAGCCCGACGCCGGTGTTGCCGCTGGTCGGCTCGACGATCGTGCCGCCGGGCTTGAGGTCGCCCGATGCTTCGGCGGCTTCGACCATCGCGACCGCGATCCGATCCTTGATCGACCCGCCGGGGTTCGACCGCTCAGACTTGATCCACACTTCGGCATCGGGAAACAACCGCGCGACGCGGATGTGCGGGGTGTTGCCGATCGTGTCGAGGATCGTGTTCGCCTTCATATCGTCGTCTCCTTGATCGAGGTGAATTCGAGCGTTTCGGGCGGCGCGAAGGTGCGCGCCCGGCCCAGTTCGGGGAACAGCCGCGCCCACCATGCGGTCACCAATATGGCGGCAATCCCGCCGCCTACAACCGCTACGACGGGCCCGACCGCGGCGGCAAGGAAGCCCGAGCGCGCCTCGCCGAGCTCGTTCGAGCCCGACACGAACAGCGTCGACACCGCACCAACACGCCCGCGCATGTCGTCGGGGGTGTGCAGTTGGATCAGCGACTGGCGGACATAGACCGACACCATGTCGGTCGCCCCGACCACGAACAGCGAGGCGAGCGCGACCAGTACCGCGGGCGCGAAATCGCTGCCGATCGCGGATTCGCCGAGGTACGGCAGCAGCAACGGTGCCGACAGCCCGAACATCGCGGTCGCCGCGCCGAACGCCGCGACCGACCACAGCATCTTGACCCCGACATCGTTGGTGAGCGGCTTCCAGGCGAACCAGATCGCGACCAGCACCGCACCCGCGGCGGGCGCGGCGCGCAGATGGCCGAGCCCGTCGGCGCCGATCTGCAGGATGTCGCGCGCATAGATCGGCAGCATCGCGGTCGCGCCGCCGAGCAGCACCGCGAACAGGTCGAGGCTGATCGCGCCGAGCACCAGCCGGTTGCGCCGGACATAGGCAAGCCCGTCGACCATCTGTGCCCACGGGTTGCGCGTGCCCGTCATCTGCTTGCGCTCGACCGGCTTGATGAGCGTCAGCATCACGAAGCCCAGCCCGAACAGCCCCGCCGACACCGCATAGGGCAGCCACTGGTTGGCGGCGTACAGATAGCCGCCCATCGCCGGGCCGAGTACCGACCCCGCCTGCCAGGCGATCGAACTCATCGCGATCGCCGCGGGCAGCACCGCGATCGGCACGAGGTTGGGCGCGAGTGCCTGCAGCGCGGGGCCGGCGAAGGCGCGCGCGACGCCGAGCAATGCCGCGACGAAGAACAGCCAGGGCAGGGTGATCTCGCCATGATAGGTCAGCCATGCGAGCAGCAGCGCGCACGCCGCCTCGAGCGCGACCGCGCCGCGCGCGATCCAGCGGCGATCGACCCGGTCGGCGACCCAGCCCGCGACCAGCGACAGCAGCAGCAGCGGCACGAACTGCGCGACGCCGATCCAGCCGAGCTGGAACGCGGCATCGCGGATCGACATCGTCTGGCGCGCAATGTCGTACACCTGCCAACCGATGACGATCACCATCGCCATCTGCGCCAGCGTGTTCGACAACCGCGCCAGCCAATAGGCGCGGAAATTATGGATGGTGAAGGGATGCGGCGCGCTCATGCGCGAGGGCTTAGGCCGCACGGCGCGCGATGCGCAACGAGGGTTTGTGGGGCAGGGTAAAGGCTGGCTTGGCAAACCGCCTTTCCCCGCCGCCACTTGAGGCGGGCCGTCAGCCGCCGAGGAAGGTCAGCAGATCCTTGGTGAGGCGGTTGCCGTGCGTCGCGAACAGCCCATGCGGTGCGCCCTCATATTCGACCAGCTGCGCGCTCGGGACATGCTCCTTCACCCGGTGCGCGGTCGCGCCGATCGGCACCGTTGCGTCGGCTGTGCCGTGGACCACCAGCGTGGGCACGGTGAAGGCGGCAAGGTCGGGGACGAAATCGGTGGTGCCGAACGACTTCGCGCATTCGAGCGTCGCTTTGAGGCTGGCCTGCATCGCGACGTTCCACGACGCGTTCACCGTTTCCTCGCTCACGGGATGCGACATCAGCCCGACGCCATAGAAATCGCGCAGGAACGAGCCGAAGAATTTGGCCCGGTCGGTCGCGATCTGCGCGCCGATCTTGTCGAGTTCCTCAGGCGGAACGCCGTGCGGGTTCGCCTCGGTCTTGAGCATCCCGGGAACCACCGATCCGATCAGCCCGGTCATCGCCACGCCCTTGCCGCCATGCCGCGACATGTAGCGCGCGACCTCGCCGCCGCCCATCGAGAAGCCGATGATCGCCGCGCCATCGGTGACGCCCGCCGCCGCCATCACATCGGCAAGATCGTCCGAGAGCGTGTCGTAATCATAGCCGCTCCATGGCTGGCTCGACCGGCCGAAGCCGCGGCGATCATAGGCGATCACGCGGTGCCCCGCCTCGGCGAGCGCCATCGCTTGCGGGTCCCAGCTGTCCGCCGACAGCGGCCAACCATGGATCAGCACGACGGGCCGCCCGCTGCCCCAATCCTTGACGTACAGATCGGTGCCGTCGCGGGTTTTGACATAGGGCATGGTCGTTCTCCTGAAGGTCGAACCGCGCCAACGGGTCGCGGCACCGGGCGTTCCGCGGTGGTGCGCCAGCGCACCCGGCGCCGCACGCTCGTTCAGTTGCCGCCGTAGTCGGGCTGGCCTTCGATATCGCCGCCCGGCTGATCGTCGTCGGGGGTGCCGGGGGCGGGTGCCTGGTTGCCGGGCTCGTCGATCGGCGCGGGCGTGTTGTTGTTGGCTTGCCCGTCGGGTTTTTCGCGCTGTTGGTCGCTCATCGATCGTCTCCTGTGCAAAAGCTGCCGCCGATCAACGCGCGATTATGCTATGCGGAACCACGCCTGCCCGTTTTGGTTCTTGCTGCGATGCAGCATGAAGGTATAGCATGGATGCCATGAAGCTTCCCGCAGACGACGAAGTCGCAGCACCTGCCGGCCCCGCGCCCACGATCTTCGAAGCGATCGTGCGCAAAACGTGCGTATCGGCGACCTATAACCGCACCGAGATCATCCTGGCGCCGCACGCGATGTGGACCCGCCATGGCGACATGTTCGTCGATGCGGTGACGCTGCGACTCAACGACGCCCCCCCGCGCGAGGTGAAGCTGGGGACGTTCAAGCTAATCGGCCTGGGCAATCTCCAGCGCACGAACGAGCGCTTCTACGTCAGCGAGTTGTTCCAGCCGGGCGATGCCAAATATGGCGGCGAGATATTGCTCGCGGTCGAGCCCGACTGAGCCGATCGCCGGCCGCTCGCCGGCGCTGTCGATTTTAATCCTGCTGACTGCGCCGCTTTTGCCGGTTCGTGCGTTTATCACACGAACGAGGAAAGCGAATTTATGAGCGATACCAAGATCGTCCACGGCAACGGCGGCGAAACGCATCAGCAGGCGGCGGGCGATACGCCGGTGCTGACGACCAATCACGGCATGCCGATCAGCGACAACCAGAACAGCCTGAAATCGGGCAAGCGCGGCCCCACGCTGCTCGAAGACTTCGTGCTGCGCGAGAAGATCTTCCACTTCGATCACGAGCGTATCCCCGAGCGGATCGTCCATGCCCGCGGCTCGGGCGCGCACGGCGTGTTCGAAGCGACCGCCGACATCTCCGACCTGTCGCGCGCTGCGGTGTTCGCCAAGGGCGAGCAGACCGAAGTGTTCGTGCGCTTCTCGACCGTCGCGGGTGGCGCCGGATCGGTCGACACCCCGCGCGACGTGCGCGGTTTCGCAGTCAAATTCTACACCAAGGAAGGCAATTGGGATCTGGTTGGCAACAACATCCCGGTCTTCTTCATCCAGGACGCGATCAAGTTCCCCGACCTCGTCCACGCGGTGAAGATGGAGGCAGATCGCGCCTATCCGCAGGCGGGCAGCGCGCACGATACCTTCTGGGATTGGGCCAGCCTGATGCCCGAATCGACGCATATGCTGATGTGGGCGATGTCCGACCGGACGCTGCCGCGCAGCTTCCGCACGATGGAGGGGTTCGCCGTCCACACCTTCCAGCTGGTCAATGCCGAGGGTAAGTCGAGCTTCGTGAAGTTCCATTGGAAGCCAGTGCTCGGCCTGCAATCGACGATTTGGGACGAAGCGCTCAAGCTCCAGGCCGCCGATAACGACTATCAGCGCCGCGACCTGTGGGAAGCGATCGACACCGGCAGCTTCCCCGAATGGGAACTCGGCATCCAGGTGTTCGACGAAGCCTTTGCCCGCGCGCAGCCCTATGACGTGCTCGACGCGACCAAGCTGATCCCCGAGGAGGACGTTCCCGTCCGGATCATCGGCAAGCTGACGCTCAACCGCAACGTCGACAATTTCTTCGCCGAGACCGAGCAGGTCGCGTTTTTGCCGACCAACATCGTGCCGGGTATCGATTTCTCGAACGATCCGCTGCTGCAGGGGCGGCTGTTCAGCTATCTCGACACGCAGAATTCGCGGCTTGGAACCACCAACTTCCATCAGATTCCGATCAACGCGCCGCGCTGCCCGTTCGGCAATTTCCAGCGCGACGGCAAGATGCAGACGCAAGTGCCCAAGGGCCGCGCGAACTACGAGCCCAACAGCTTGGCCGAGTTTGGCGAGGATGGCGGCCCGCGCGAGAGCCCGACGCGTGGCTTCGCGACGACCAACGCGATCACCGGCGACGACGAGCAGGGCGAGAAGCTGCGCATCCGCGCCGATCTGTTCGCCGATCATTACAGCCAGGCGCGGTTGTTCTGGAAATCGCAGGACGCGCATGAGCAGGCGCATATCGCCTCGTCCTTCGTGTTCGAGCTGTCGAAGGTCGGGTTGGAGGCGATCCGTCCGCGGATGGTGGCCAATCTGCGCAACGTCGATGAGGCGCTGGCACAGCGCGTCGCCGATGGCCTCGGCATCGACTTGCCCGCCAAGGCACAGGCCGCGCGCGAGCCGGTCGACATGAAGCCTTCGGACGCCTTGTCGATCCACAAGAACATGAAGCCGATGCTCAAGGGTCGTGCAGTCGGCATCCTGATCGCCGATGGCAGCGACGGGGCCGAGATCGATGCGCTGGTCGCCGCGATCGAGGCCGAGGGTGCCAAGGCGGTGCTGATCGCGCCCAAGGTCGGCGGCGCGACGCTCGCCGACGGGTCGAAGCGCAAGGCCGATGGCCAGCTCGCGGGCATGCCCTCGCAATTGTTCGACGCGGTGGCGCTGGTGCTGTCGGCGCAAGGCACCGCGATGCTGCTCAAGGAAGCCGCGGCGGTGCAGTTCGCGATGGATGCGTTCGGTCACCTCAAGGCGATCGGCGCGAACGATGCGGCCAAGCCGCTGCTCGACAAGGCGGGGGTCGAGGCCGATGCCGGGGTCACCGGGCTGGGCGGCGATTTCATTGCGGCGGCGGCGCATCGCTTCTACGATCGCGAGCCCAAGGTGCGCATGCTGGCGTGAGTTTGGCTGCTATAACCCCGTTTGTCCTGAGTAGGGACTGAGCGGAGGCGAAGGCCCGTATCGAAGGACATTGCCCCAAGCGGACCGGTCCTTCGATACGCCGCTTCGACGGGCTCAGCGGCTACTCAGGACGAACGGGCGGGGATTGGGGCATGGGTGCCGCTCCGTCTTCTCCCCCGTTCGTCCTGAGTAGGGACTGAGCGAAGGCGAAGGCCCGTATCGAAGGATGTTACCCCAAGCGGGCGGGTCCTTCGATACGCCGCTTCGACGGGCTCAGCGGCTACTCAGGACGAACGGTTGGGGTTTGGGGATGGGTGCCGTCCCGTCTCCCCCCCCCCGTTCGTCCTGAGCAGGGACTGAGCGGAGGCGAAGGCCCGTATCTAAGGACATTGCCCCAAGCGGGCGTGTCCTTCGATACGCCGCTTCGACGAGCTCAGCGGCTACTCAGGACGAACGGGCGGGGGTTGGGGCATTTGTGCCGTCCCATCTCCCCCCGTTCGTCCTGAGTAGGGACTGAGCGGAGGCGAAGGCCCGTATCGAAGGACAGTGCCCCAAGCGGCGGGTCCTTCGATACGCCGCTTCGACGAGCTCAGCGGCCACTCAGGACGAACGGTTGGGGATTGGGGCATTTGTGCCGTTCCGTCTTCCCCGTTCGTCCTGAGTAGGGACTGAGCGGAGGCGAAGGCCCGTATCGAAGAACATTGCCCCAAGCGGGCCGGTCCTTCGATACGCCATTTCGACAAGCGCAATGGCTACTTAGGACGAACGGTTGCGGGGAAGCAGCCCTCACCCCACCGTAACGAAGCTGTCCATCACCCGCTTGCGCCCCGCGGTCTCGAAATCGATCTCGAGCTTGTTGCCCTCGATCTCGGCGATGCTGCCATAGCCGAATTTCTGGTGGAACACGCGCAGACCCACCGAGACGTCGCTGCGCCCCTTGTTGCCAAGGCTCACCGCCGACGCTCGCGCCTCGATGATCCGCGTCGGCTCGCGGACGAACGTCCCGGTCGACGCAGCGCGCTGCCAGCCCGGCCCGCGCCCCGATCCGCGCGCGACGTCCGAAAACGGATCGGCATTCTCGCTCCAATTGGCGCGCCACAGGCTTTCGCCCCCCGACATCGTCGTTTCGGCCTCGATATGCTCGGGTGGCAGTTCCTCAACGAAGCGCGAGGGCAGGCTCGACGTCCATTGGCCATAGATCCGGCGGTTGGCGGCGTGAAGGATCGTCGCCTTCCGCCGCGCGCGGGTGATCGCGACATAGGCAAGACGGCGCTCTTCCTCGAGGCTCGCCAGCCCGCCTTCGTCGAGCGCGCGCTGCGAGGGGAAGATGCCTTCTTCCCAGCCGACCAAAAACACCGTGTCGTATTCGAGGCCCTTGGCGGCGTGGATCGTCATGATCGTCACCTGCGCGTCCTGCTGGCGATTCTCATTGTCCATCACCAGGCTGACATGCTCGAGGAACGCGCCGAGGCTTTCATATTCCTCCATCGCGCGCACGAGTTCGGTGAGGTTCTCGAGCCGACCCGCTGCCTCGGCCGACTTTTCGGCCTGGAGCATCGCGGTATAGCCGCTTTCGTCGAGCAATTGCCGCGCCAGCTCGGCATGCGGCAACTCGCCCGCCATCGCGCGCCAGCGTGCCATGTCGCCCACGAGATTGCCGAGCGAGCGCCGCGCCTGCGGGGTCAGTTCGTCGGTGTCGAGGATCCGCGCGGCGGCGGTGGTGAGCGGAATGCCCTCGGCCCGCGCGAGCTGGTGGACCTTCTGTACCGCCTTGTCGCCCAGGCCCCGTTTGGGGACGTTGACGATTCGTTCGAACGCCAGATCGTCGGCGGGTTGCGAGACGACGCGCAGATATGCCAGCGCATCGCGAATTTCGGCGCGTTCATAAAAGCGGAAGCCGCCGACGATGCGATAGGGCATGCCGATCGCGATGAAGCGATCCTCGAATTCGCGCGTCTGGTGCTGCGCGCGGACCAGGATCGCGACGTCGTTGAGGCTGAGCCCGCCCTCTCCGTTTCTTGGGCGCATCTCGCCCTCGATCTGCTCGCCGACACGGCGCGCTTCCTCGGGGCCGTCCCAGACTCCGACCACGCGGACCTTCTCGCCCTCGTCCGCCTCGGTCCACAACGTCTTGCCGAGGCGACCGCCATTATGTGCGATCACCCCCGATGCGGCGGCGAGGATATGCCCGGTCGAACGGTAATTCTGCTCGAGCTTGATCACCGCCGCGCCGGGAAAGTCGCGCTCGAACTTCAGGATGTTCTCTACCTGCGCGCCGCGCCACGAATAGATCGACTGGTCGTCATCGCCGACGCAGCACAGATTTTTGCGCGCCTGTGCCAGCAGCCGCAGCCACAGATATTGGACGCTGTTGGTGTCCTGATACTCGTCGACCAGCATGTAGCGGAAGCGCTGCTGATATTGCTCGAGCACCTCGCGATGCGTCTTGAGCAGCACCAGCGCGTGGAGCAGCAGGTCGCCGAAATCGCAGGCGTTGAGCGCGAGCAGCCGCGCCTGGTAGGCGGCGTACAGCTCCTGGCCGCGGCCATTGGCGAATAATTCGGCCTCGCCCGCGTCGAGGTCCTTGGGGGTCATCCCCTTGTTCTTCCACCCGTCGATCAGCCCGCCCAATTGGCGCGCGGGCCAGCGTTTCTCATCGAGGTCGGCGGCGGCGATCAGCTGCTTCATCAGCCGCAACTGATCGTCGGTATCGAGGATGGTGAAATTGCTTTGCAGCCCGATCAGCTCGGCATGGCGGCGCACCATCTTGGCACCGATCGAATGGAAGGTGCCCAGCCACGGCATCCCCTCGACCGCGTCGCCCACCAGCCGCCCGACGCGCTCGCGCATTTCGCGCGCGGCCTTGTTGGTGAAGGTGACCGCCAGGATCTCCGACGGCCATGCCTTGCGGGTGTAGAGCAGGTGCGCCAGCCGCGCGGTGAGCGCCGCGGTCTTGCCGGTGCCAGCGCCCGCGAGCACCAGCACCGGGCCGTCGGTGGTGAGCACTGCCTGGCGCTGCGGCGTGTTCAGGCCGCGCAGATAGGGCGGATCGTCGGGGCTTGGTTGGGGGTGCGACATCGGTGAACAGGTAGGGAACGGCGCATCGCGGGGCAAGCGTTTCGGGATTGGCGCGGGGGCAGGGCGATGATACGCCCGCTGCACAGCGTTCTTGGGAGAGGGTGATGCTGACCGGAAGATGCCATTGCGGCGCGATTTCCTATGCGATGCCGGCGCAGGTGCTGCACCACGCGCTTTGCCATTGCGCCGATTGTCGGCGATCGGCTGGCGCGCCGATGGTGGGGTGGGCGATGCTGCCTGCCGACCAGCTGCAGGTGAGCGGCGAGCCCAAGACCTATGCCTCGTCGGCCGATGGTCGCCGCGAATTTTGCGGCACCTGTGGGACCGGGCTGTTCTATCGCAACGACGCGATGCTGCCCGGGCTGGTCGACGTTCAGACCGGAACGCTCGACGATCCCGACGCGATCCCCGCCCAGTCGCACATCCAGGTCGCCGAACGGATCGGCTGGATGCAGGGCGTCGAGGCCTTGCCCGCGTTCGAGCGCTTTCCGCCCTTCGAATGAAGCCAAGCCTGGCGCCACCCCAAGCTCACCCCGGGAATGAAGGAAAATCCCCTATGACATTGTACCGGTTGGTGCTGTTGTTCCTGTCGATCGTGCTGCTGCCGACCGATGCTTTCGCCGCGCCCGCGCGCGTGCTCGTGTTTTCGCATACCACCGGATACCGCCACGCCTCGATCGAGGCGGGGGTCGCGGCGCTGAAGCGGATGGGGACGCAGCGCGATTTCACCGTCATCGCGAGCGAAGACCCGGCGATCTTCAGCCCGCAAAAGCTGAAGGACATCGATGCGATCGTCTTCCTGAGCAGCACCACCAACCCCGCCGATCCGGCGTCCGAATGGCTGGTGGGGGATCGGCGGGCGGCGCTGCAGGCGTTCGTGCGCGGCGGCGGCGGGATCGTCGCGGTGCATGGTGCCGCCGATTCGCATTTGGCCTGGCCGTGGTACGGGCAGATGATCGGCGGCTGGTTCGAAAGCCATCCGCGCGGCACGCCGACCGGCGACGTGACGATCGTCGATTCGAAGCACCCCGCCGCCGGAGGCATGACCGGCAAGCAGCGCCGCGCCGACGAATGGTATTATTTCAAGGATTTCGACCCCACCGTCGATCTGCTGGCAACCGTCGATCCGGCTTCGATCGGCGAGAAGGACGCGAACCCCAATCCCGCGGCATGGGCGCATGAATTCGAAGGCGGCCGCGTGTTCTACACCGCGATGGGCCATGCCGATGCCAGCTTTAGCGAGCCCTGGTATCTGCAGCATCTGGGGGCAGGGCTCGATTGGGCGCTGCGCCGGCGATAGCCGCGGCGGGCGGGGCGCACGCCCCGCTCGCGTCGCTGTCATCAACCCGTCACATTGCCTACCCAAAGGCGCGCAATGGCTACCATCGCGCTAGATCCCCATGAGCCCCTCGATCGCGCGCCCGCGGGGCCGTCGCTCGATGCCAAGCCGCACCCCTTTGCGCGGCTGATCTTCTTCGGGCTGCTGCTGGGCGGCTTCGTCTATGCCTGCGCCAGCGTGCTGATCGACACGCAAGGGGTGGGCGAGGAACTGGCGCTCGGCGCGTTCGCGTTCCTCGCGCTCGCGCTGGTGATCGCGCTTGGGTTCGAATTCGTGAACGGCTTCCACGACACCGCCAACGCGGTGGCGACGGTAATCTACACCAACGCAATGCCCGCCAACCTGGCGGTGATCTGGTCGGGCTTCTTCAACTTCCTCGGCGTGATGCTGTCCTCGGGCGCGGTCGCCTATGCGATCATCACGCTGCTGCCGGTCGATCTGCTGCTCAATGTCGGGTCGAGCGCTGGGTTCGCGATGATCTTCGCACTGCTGCTCGCCGCGGTGCTGTGGAACCTTGCCACCTGGTATGTCGGGCTGCCCAATTCGTCGAGCCACACGCTGATCGGATCGGTGCTCGGGGTAGGCTTTGCCAACCAGCTGATGACTGCGGGGTCGACCGGCGGCACCTCGGGGGTCGATTGGAGCCAGGCGCAGAAGGTGCTCACCGGGCTCGCGATCGCGCCGCTGATCGGCTTCTTCGCCGCGCTGCTGCTGCTGCTGGTGATGCGCGCGGTGCTCAAGAACCCCAAGCTCTACAGCGCCCCCGAGCGCGACGCGCCACCGCCGCGCGGCATCCGCGCGCTGCTGATCTTCACCTGCACCGCGGTGTCGTTCAGCCACGGCAGCAACGACGGGCAGAAGGGGATGGGGCTGATCATGCTGATCCTGATCGGCTGCGCCCCCACCGCCTATGCGCTCAACCGCACGATGCCCGAAAGCGCGACGCCGGCGTTCGTCGCCACCGCCGATCGCGCCGCCGCGGTGTTCGAAAGCAAGGGCGGGCTCGCGACGCCGCTGCCGATCGCCAACGCCCGCGCGATCCTTACGCAGGCGCTGCAGACGCGCGATGTCGAGCGACCCGAAACCTATGCCGCGCTCGGCGTGATCTCGCGCGACGTCAGCGAGCAGGTCGCGGGCTATGGCGCCCTCGCGCGGGTGCCGGCGCAGGCGACCCCCAATTTGCGCGGCGACATGTATCTCGCGCTCGACACCTCGAAGCTTGCGCTCAAGGCCGAGTCGGCGCAGCGCCGCTTCTCGGCGCCCGAGATCGCAGCGATCGACGCCTATCAGGACCAGCTCGAAGCTGGCACGCGCTTCATTCCCTTGTGGGTGAAGATCACCGTCGCGCTGGCGCTGGGGCTGGGGACGATGGTCGGGTGGAAGCGGATCGTCATCACCGTGGGGGAGAAGATCGGCAAGGCGCATCTGACCTATGGGATGGGCGCATCGGCCGAGCTGGTCGCGGCGTGCACGATCCTCGCCGCCGATCGCTTCGGCCTGCCGGTATCGACGACGCATATCCTGTCGTCTGGGGTCGCGGGCGCGGCGGTCGCCAACGGGCAGGGGCTGCAGGCGCGGACGATCCGCAACATGGCGCTGGCTTGGGTGCTGACCCTGCCGGTGGCGATGCTGCTGTCGGGTGGCCTCTACTGGCTGCTGCTCACGCTGGTGCGCGCGACCGGCAACGGCTGAGCCGGGCTAGACCGGCTGGCGGAGATATTCGCCGGCGCTGCGGGTGATCGCGTCCCAGCGCTCGCCGATCGTCCGTCCCGGCGCGCCGCTCGGCTGGATGAACGCGAGCAGCACGCCCGCCCCCGCCACCATCAGCAGCGCGCTGCCGATCCGATATTTGCGATGCCTGACCATCGTCGATCCCCGTCACGCGTTACATTGCGGACAGCAATACGCTTCAATGGGTTAGCGCGCGATGAACGACGCGCTCGGCGTCAGCCCACCGGACGGAGCAGCGTCAGCTTCGCCTTGCCGTGCTTGCGGTCGGCATCGATCTCGAAGCCGGCGATCTCGACCTTTTCGGTATGCCCGGTCTCGATGCTGATCCAGGTCGCGGGGCCGGTCCAGCCGAGCCGCTGCAGCCGGTCGAGCGCCACCACGCCCGCGCCGGTGCCGTAGGGCGGGTCCATCAGGATCACGTCGAGCGGCTTCACCGCCGGCCCGAGCGTCAGCACCGATTGCGCGCGGATATCGGGCTTGACCCCCAATTTGGTCGCGTTGGCGCGCAGCGCATCGAGTGCCGCCTTGTCCTGCTCGACGAACAGGCACGATGCCGCGCCGCGCGACAGCGCCTCGAACCCCAGCGCGCCCGATCCCGCGAACAGGTCGGCGACGGCGAGCTCCTCGAAGCTGCCGAGGCGGCTGGCGAGCATCGAGAACAACGCCTCACGCACCCGATCGGCGGTGGGACGGGTGTCTTCGCCCTTGGGCGCGACGAGCGGACGGCCGCGATACAGCCCTGAAATGATACGCATGTGATTCAGCCCTTACGCGAACGATTGCCGCCACCGGGGCGCTTGGGTGCCGGACCGCGCGGGCCGGTCGGCGTCCGCGGCCCTTCCGAGCTCCGCGGACCGGCAGCGCGCGGGCCAGCCGAGGCACGCGGACCAGCCGAGGCGCGCGGCGCGGGCGGAGGGCGCGACGGGCGCGCGGTGCCGGTATTCCGCTTGGGCTTGGGGGCGAGCATGCGCCGATCGGTTTCCATTTGTTCGGTACGCTCGGCCTTGGCGCGCGCACGCGCGTTGCGCGCACGATCGGCGGGGGTGAGCGGGGCATTGGTACGCTCGATCCGCTCGTCGCGGCGATCGCTCGCACCCGGGCGCTCGGGCCGCGAGGGGCGGGGGGCTTCGACCGCATAGGTCGGCGTCCGTGCCGGGCGCGGCGTGGCGGGTGCGGCGACCTTGCGGCGGCCTTCGGGTTCGCGGCGCGCAGGAGCCGGTGCGAGCTCGATCGGCCGCGCCTTTTGCGCGCGCGGCTTGATGTCGAGCGGCTGGTCGCTGCGCGCGGCGGCGGGCAGCTTCAGCTCGCGGCGGAACGCCACCAGATCGTGCTGGCGGATCTCGTCGACCATTCCCGCGGGCATGTTGGCGAGCGGGATCGGGCCATAGCTGGTGCGGATCAGCCGCGAAACCTGCAGCCCCAGATATTCGAGCACGCGCCGGACTTCGCGGTTCTTGCCCTCGGTCAGCGTCATCTCGATCCAGGTATTCGCCCCGGTGCGCCGCTCAAGATTGGCGTCGATCGAACCGTATCGCACGCCCTCGATCTCGACGCCCTCGATCAGGTCCTCGAGCTGCGCCTGGCTGACGCTGCCATAGGCGCGCGCACGATAGGTGCGCTTCACCCCGGTCGCGGGCAATTCGAGCTGGCGCTTCAATTCGCCATCGGTGGTGAGCAGCAACAGCCCTTCGGTATTCAGATCGAGCCGGCCGACCGGGATCACCCGCGGCAGATCGCGCGGCAATTTGTCGTAGATCGTCGGGCGGCCCTTGGGATCGCGCTCGGCGGTGAGCAGCCCCGGTGGCTTGTGATAGCGGAACAGCCGCGCCGGCTCGGCGGCGGCGACGGGATTGCCGTCGACCGTCACCCCGCGCAGCGACGCGATGATCGTCGCCGCGGTTTCGAGCGGCACGCCGTCGATCGCGATCCGCCGCTCCTCGATCATGCGTTCGATTTCGCGGCGCGACGCGATTCCTGCACGCGCCAGCAGCTTGGCGATACGTTGGCCCTCTTTGGGGCCGTCTTTGGGATTGGATTGTGACACGCAGGCGCTGATAGTCCAACCATGCCCGCGCGGCAAAAAGATTGCGACGCCGTTCATTGGGCGGATCGCAAGCGCGGTGTAAGAGTTGTGCGATCGACTGGCGGGTATTTGCCTGAGTCGCGTGGGGAAACGAGACAAATCATGCTGTTCGGGAGGAAGAAGCGGCGGATCATCCGCATCCTGATCGTCGAGGACGAGCCGCTGGTTGCGTTCGACACCGAACATTTCCTCACCGCCGAGGGCTTCGAGATCGTCGGCACGCTCGATAGCGTCGCCGATGCGACCGCGCTGCTCGCCGCCGATCCCGACGTGCACCTGGTGCTGGTCGACCTCAACCTTGCCGATGGCAGCGGGATCGACGTCGCCCGCGCGGCGCAGGCGGGCGGGGTGCAGGTGCTGTTCGTCACCGGCAGCTGCCCCGGCGAGGCGCAGACGCTGGCGGCGGGATGCCTGGCCAAGCCCTATCCGCAGCGCGACCTGTTGCTGGCGATCAACGCGATCGAGGCGGTACTCGAGGGCGACGCCCCCAAGCGCTTGCCCGCCGGCTTCAACCTGTTCGCGCGCGCCGCCTGAGCACGCCGTAACCGGCGGCTGTGCGCCGCGAACGGTTCGGCGCGTGACGGCTATCCTTCTTCGCAGGTTCGGCTAGATTCGCCCGATCATAGCGGGGACGGGTGTTGGACGAGAAGTTGAAGGGGTTTGCGCTGGTGCGCGCGGCGGTGCGCAACCGCAAGACGACGGCGATGCTGGTGCTCGGGTTCGGGTCGGGGCTGCCGTTCGTGCTGCTGATCGGCACGCTCAATGCCTGGCTCGGCGAATTGAAGGTGAGCTTGGCGACGATCGGCGTGCTGTCGTGGATCGGGCTTGCCTATGCCTTCAAATTCCTCTGGTCGCCGCTGGTCGATCGCGCGCAATTGCCGCTGCTCTCGCGGCTTGGGCGCAGGCGCTCCTGGCTGGTGCTGTGCCAGGGCGCGCTCGCGGTGCTGCTGTGGATGCTCGCCGCCACCGATCCGCTGACCGCGATGGGCACCTTCGCGGCGATCGCGGTGGTCGCCGCTTTCCTGTCGGCGACTCAGGACGTGGTGATGGACGCCTGGCGGATCGAGATCGCCGACGAGGCGGCGACGGTCGAATTGCTCTCTGCGGTGTACCAGCTCGGCAACCGGCTCGCGGCGCTGTCGGGCGGCGCGCTGGCGCTGGTGCTGGCGGCAAGGGTAAGCTGGCCGACGGTGTATTTCGGCATGGGCTTCGCGATGCTCGGCGTGCTGACGATGACGTTGTTCACCCCCGAGATCAAACGCGACCTCGAGGACGAACGCTCGCCGCTCGCGGGGCATGCGGTACCGCGCCCGCGCGAGCGGGCGATCGCGCTCGGCATCGTCGCGGTCTGCTGGGGCTGGGCGATCGTCACGCTCGGCAGCTTCATGGTCGCGGCGCTGCGCCCGCTTGCGCCGGGCGAAACCGCGGTGTCGGCGGGGGTCTTCACCCAGACGATGGGGCCGTGGATCATCATTGCCACGGTGATCCTGCCCGCCTTGATCGCCGGCTGGACCAACCGGCTGCCACATATCGACGGCGGCGAGCAGCAGCGTCAGGGGGCGCTCCAGACCACCGCTAACCATTGTTATCGCGCGTTGATCCTGCCGCTCGCCGAGATCGTCCAGCGGCTGCGCTGGGGGGCGTTCCTCGTTCTCGCGCTGATCCTGCTCTACCGGATCAGCGATTCGATCTGGGCGCCGTTCGCCTTCCCCTTCTATCTCGAATATCTGCAGTACACGAACGACGAGGTCGCGTTCGCCTCGAAGCTGTTCGGGGTGATCATGACGATCGTCGGGGTCGGGATCGGCGGGCTGATGCTCGCGACGCTGGGGCGGATGCCGACCTTGCTGGCGGGCGGCATCGTCGCTGCGGCATCGAACCTGCTCTATGCCGATCTGGCGATGGGCGGCATGTGGATCGATGGCTTCGCACGCGCGCTGATGCTCGACCAGACCGGGGTCGACCTGCGGATGCTGCGGCTGATGCTCGCGATTTCGGGCGAGAACATCGCGGGCGGTTTGGCGGGCACCGCGTTCGTCGCGTATATCTCGTCGATCACCTCGCGCGAATATAGCGCGGTGCAATATGCGCTGCTGTCGTCGATGACCTTCCTGGTCGGGGCGCTCGGGCGGGCGGCGATCGGCGAGGCGCTCGATCGCGTGGGCTATGCGCAGATTTTCCTGTTTACCACCGCTCTGGGCGGCGTTGCGGTCGTGCTGGTGCTGATCGAATGGTGGCGGGGGGCGCCCAAGGCACCGGCGATCGTGCTAGGCCCCGAAGAGCCCGCCGCGCGTCTTACCTGAGCGGCAGCCCCGAATCGGCGAACGCCTGCGCCACCAGATGTGCGGTGGCCGCGACGCTCGATGCGTCGCGCACGCCGAGCAGGTCGGCCAGCAGCATGCCCGCGGTTTCGGGGCTGGCGTCGATCCGGCGCAGCACGGTGAGCAGGGTCGCTTCACCGCCGGTCATGCGGTGGCAGCACCAGGGCGCGATCTGGATCGGCCGCGCCGCGACCTGCGACATTTCGTGCATCATCGTGCGCAGCAGGATCAACGGTCGGCGGAAATCGACCCCGAAGGCGGTGAGGAACGCCTGGGTGCACGCCGCATCGTTGAGCCCGTGCGCGCCCATCTGGCGGATCCCGAACAGCAGCAGCCGCGCGCCCGGATCGTCGGGCTGGGCATGGGGCAGGGTGCTGGCGAGGCTGTGGGTGGTGGGGGTCAAGGCGAGTCTCCGCTGGCGATAGCGGCAATGTCGGCGCTTGGCTATTGCAAGTCAATATCAATAAGGCGTCAGGTCGGCAGCTCGTCGTTGGCGGCGAGCACTTCGCCCGCGAGATAGAGCGACCCTAGGATGACGACCCGGCGGGGGCGGTCGCCGAGGCTGTCGACCGCCGCTGGCACATCGGCGGCGGGCGCCGCGTCGATGCCCAGCGCCCGCGCGCGCTCGGCAAGGTCGGCGGGCGCGAAATGCGCGTGGCCCGGTACCGGCACGGTCCGCACCGACGCGAGCTGCGGCGCCAGCGCTTCGAGGATGCCGTCGGCGTCCTTGTTGGCGAGCACCCCCAGGATCGCAGCGACCGGTTCGCCCCCGGCGACGATCGCCAGCGTCTGCGCGAGTGACTGCGCCGCCGACCGGTTATGCGCGCCATCGACCCAGATCGCGCTGCCGGCGGGCAGCCGTGCGAGCAGCGGCCCCGCCGCGAGCCGCTGCATCCGCGCGGGCCAGCGCGTGTCGCGCGCGGCGGCGGTCAGCGCGGCGATCGGCACGGCTAGCGCCGATTGCCGGCGCAGCATCGCGATGGCGAGCCCCAGATTGCGTGCCTGATGCGGTCCCGGCAGCGTGGGGGCGGGCAACACCATGCGGATGGCTTCGTCGCGATACAGCAGGTTGGCCGAAACGGTACCCACCCGCAGCCGCCAGTCGCGGTTGCAGCGAAATTGCGGTGCCCCTGCCGCCTCGGCGATCGCGGCAATATGCTCGGTGATCGCCGGGGCATGGCGCTGGGTCACCAGCGGCACGCCGCGCTTGGCGATGCCCGCCTTCTCGCCCGCGATGTCGAGCAGCGTATTGCCCAGGAACGCTTGGTGGTCGATCCCAAGCCCGGCAATCCCGGTCACCAGCGGCTGCACCACATTGGTCGCGTCGAGCCGCCCGCCGAGCCCCACCTCGATCACGCAGGCATCGGCGGGGGTCCGCGCAAAGGCCAGGAACGCCGCCGCGGTCGTCACCTCGAAGAAGCTGGCACCGATGTCGCCGCCCTTGTCGAGCACTTCGGCGAGCAACGGCCCCAGCACCGCATCGTCGATCAGCGTCCCCGCCACGCGGATGCGCTCGTTGAACCGCACCAGATGCGGGCTGGTATAGACATGGACGCGGTAGCCCGACGCCTCGAGCGCGGTGCGCAGAAAGGCGCAGGTCGATCCCTTGCCGTTGGTGCCCGCGACATGGAAGACCGGCGGCAGCGCAAGATGCGGATCGCCGAGCCGTGCCAGCAACCGCGTGATCCGGTCGAGCCCGAGCACGTCGGCACCCGGCCCCAGCGCGGTCAGCCGGTCGAGCTGCGCCTGGACAAGCGGATCGAAAGAACGCGCGTGATCCACGTCAGTCCCCCTCCCACTTGTGGGAGGGGCTAGGGCAGGGCGTGTTCAGCCGCCAATGCGTATGCTCGGACAGGCCCTCCCCCGACCCCTCCCGCAAGCGGGAGGGGGGAAGAGAGCCTACGCCGCCGCGCGTCCGCCGCACAGATAATCGGCCAGATTCGCCAGCGTCGCGCGCAGGTCCTTGCGCTCGACCACCATGTCGATCAGCCCGTGGTCGCGATAATATTCGCTCGTCTGGAAATTCTCGGGCAGCTTTTCGCGGATCGTCTGCTCGATCACGCGGCGGCCGGTGAAGGCCAGCGTCGCCTTGGGCTCGGCGATCTGGATGTCGCCCAGCATCGCATAGGCCGCCATCACCCCGCCCGATGTCGGATCGGTCAGCACCACGACATAGGGCAGCCCGGCATCGTGCAGCATCTCGATCGCCACCGTGGTGCGCGGCATCTGCATCAGGCTGAGGATGCCCTCCTGCATCCGCGCGCCGCCGCTGGCGGTGAACACCACGAAGGGCGCGCGCGCGGCGATCGCCGCCTCGACCCCGGCGATGAAGCCTTCGCCCACCGCCTGGCCCATCGATCCGCCCATGAAGGCGAAATTCTGGACGCCGATCACCATCCGCTTGCCCAGCACCGTCCCGCGCGCGTTTACGAAGGCGTCCTGGTCGCCGGTCTCGGTCCGCGCCGCCTTCAGCCGCCCGGCATAGGGCTTGGTGTCGCGGAACTTCAGCGGATCCTCGGGCACCCGCGGCATCGGCAGCCGCTTGCAGGTGCCCTCGTCGAACAATTGCGCGAAGCGCTCATTGGGGCCGATCCGCGCATGATGATCGCACAGCGGGCAGACGTGGAGATTCTCCTCGAACTCCTTGACGAACACCAGCTGGCCGCAGCCCTTGCACTTGTGCCACAGATTGTCGGGCGTCTCCTTCTTCGAAACGAAGGCGAGCGCGTTGCGGACGTTGTTCAGCCAGCTCATGCAAAGGTCCTTGCGGTCGCCAGCGCCTCGGCCAGCGATCGGATATAGGGGATGACCGCCGCGGGCGCAGCGGCGCCATGCTGCCCCACCAATTCGACGATCGCCGACCCGACGACGACGCCGTCGGCGACGCGGCCGATCTGCGCCGCCTGATCGGGGGTACGAACGCCGAAGCCCACCGCGATCGGCAGGTCGGTCGACGCCTTGAGCCGCGCGACGGCATCGTCGATCGAGCCCTGCGCCGCCTGCTGCGATCCGGTGATCCCCGCGACCGAGACATAATAGATGAACCCCGACGCGCCATCGAGCACCGCGGGCAGCCGCGCGACATCGGTGGTCGGGGTGGCGAGGCGGATCAGGTCGAGCCCGGCATCGCGCAGCGCCGGTCCCAGCGCATCGTCTTCCTCGGGCGGCACATCGACACAGATCACGCCATCGACGCCCGCCGAAGCGGCCTGGGTTGCGAACCAGTCGGGGCCGCGCCGCAGCATCGGGTTGGCATAGCCCATCAGGATCAACGGCACCGCCGGGTGGCGCGCGCGGAATTCCTTGGCGATCGCGAGGATGTCGGCGGTGGTGGTGCGCGCCGTCAGGCTGCGCAGGTTCGCCGCCTGGATCGCGGGGCCATCGGCCATCGGATCGGTGAAGGGCATGCCGAGCTCGATCACATCGGCCCCGCCCGCGACCAGCGCGTCGAGGATCGCCGGGGTAGCGGCAGGCGTGGGATCGCCCGCAGTGACGAACGCGACGAGCGCGGCACGGCCGGCGGCGTTGGCGGTGGCGAACGCGGTGGACAGGCGAGTCATACAGCTTGGCCCGTCACCCCAGCGAAAGCTGGGGTCTCGTGCGGCAAGCGCGACGCTGCGATCACGGGGAGGCCCCAGCTTTCGCTGGGGCGACGACGGTTCCGGCGGCTCATATCTCCACCCCCAACGCCTGCGCGACGGTAAAGATGTCCTTGTCGCCGCGGCCGCACAGATTCGCCAGGATCACCCCGTCGCGCGGCATCTGGCGCGCGCGCTTGGCAACGGCGGCGATCGCGTGCGCCGGTTCGAGCGCGGGGATGATCCCTTCGACCCTGCACAGCAACTGGAACGCATCGAGCGCCTCGGTATCGGTGATCGAGGTGTATTCGACGCGGCCGATGTCCTTGAGCCAGGCATGTTCGGGGCCGATGCCCGGATAATCGAGCCCCGCCGAGATCGAATGCGCCTCGGCGATCTGGCCGTCCTCGTCCTGCAGCAAATAGGTCCTGTTGCCGTGGAGCACCCCCGGCGATCCGCCGGCAAGGCTGGCGGCGTGCAGATTGTCGAGCCCATGGCCCGCGGCCTCGACGCCGAGCATCTTGACGGCGACATCGTCGAGGAAGGGGTGGAACAGCCCGATCGCATTCGATCCGCCGCCGATCGCCGCGACCAGCAGATCGGGCAGGCGGCCGGTGCGCGACAGCATCTGCGCGCGCGCCTCCTTGCCGATCACGCTCTGGAAATCGCGCACCAGCTCGGGATAGGGGTGCGGGCCGGCGGCGGTGCCGATGATGTAAAAGGTGTCGTGGACGTTGGCGACCCAGTCGCGCAGCCCCTCGTTCATCGCATCCTTCAACGTCGCCGCGCCCGACGTCACCGGGCGGACTTCGGCGCCCAAGAGCTTCATCCGGAAGACGTTGGGCTGCTGTCGCTCGATATCGCGCGCACCCATATAGATGACGCAGGGCAGGCCGAAGCGCGCGCACACCGTCGCGGTGGCGACGCCGTGCTGGCCCGCGCCGGTCTCGGCGATGATCCGCGTCTTGCCCATGCGGATCGCCAGCAGGATCTGGCCGACGCAATTGTTGATCTTGTGCGCGCCGGTATGGTTCAGCTCGTCGCGCTTGAACCAGACTTCAGCACCCATGCCGTCGTCGGCGCTTTCGCGCAGCGTGTCGGTGAGCCGTTCGGCATAATAAAGCGGGCTCGGGCGGCCGACATAATGTTCGAGCAGGTCGTCGAACTGCGCGGCAAAGGCGGGGTCCTGCTTGGCGGCGCGATATTCGCGGTCGAGCTCGAGGACCAGCGGCATCAGCGTTTCGGCGACATAGCGGCCGCCATATTGGCCGAAATGGCCGCGTTCGTCGGGCTGCTGGCGCAGACTATTGGGTGCGTTCATCCGCTGCGCTTTAAGCATAGCCGGGTTGCGTGTCGAGCAGGGCGAAGGGCGGGGAGGGCTTGGCATCACCGTTCGTTTCGAGCGAAGTCGAGAAACGCGACGCGGGCGCATGGGTCGGTTTCTCGACTGCGCTCGAAACGAACGGGTTGGGGTAGGGCGTGGCAGCTCGACCACACGTATCGACCCCAACGCCAAGAGCAGCCCCAAACCCCTCCCGTTCGTTTCGAGCGCAGTCGAGAAACAATGACCGGGGGCGCTTTACGCCTTCGCCACCGCTGCCAGGAACGCCGCGATCCGCGACACGTCCTTCACCCCCGGCGCGCTTTCGACCCCCGAGGATACGTCGACGATCGGCGCGCGCGTCTGGCGAATCGCATCCTGCACATTGCCCGCGTCGAGCCCGCCCGACAGCGCCCAGGGCAGCGGGTGGCGATAGCCGTCGAGCAAGGTCCAGTCGAAACGAACCCCCATGCCGCCGGGCAACGTAGCGCCCTCGGGGGTCTTGGCGTCGTAGAGGATTCGGTCGGCAAGCTCGTGATGGCGGGCGGCCGCATCGAGGTCGGCGCGCGTCCGCACCGCGATCGCCGCCCAGATCTCGATGCCATGCCGCGCCCGGATCGCGGCGATGCGTTCGGGCGGGGTCTTGTGGAGCTGCAGCACGTCGAGCCGCCCGGCGCCGATCGCCTCGGCGAGCAACGAATCATCGGGATCGACGAATACCCCGACCTTGCCGACATGACCCGGCACGGGTTCGGCGAGCATCCGTGCCTGGTCGAACGACAAATGGCGCGGCGAGGGCGGGAAGAAGACGAACCCGACATGGCTCGCGCCGCCGGTGAGCGCGGCGGCGACGGTTTCGGGCGTCGATAGCCCGCAGATCTTGGCGGTCGTCATGGCTTGGCTTTCGGCGGCCGCCGCTGCCCGGTCAAAGGGTCGCTTCGATCGCGCGCGCGGCGGCGTCGGGATTTTCGGCCTTGGTGATCGGGCGTCCGACCACCAGGATCGATGCACCGGCATCGAGCGCGGCGCGCGGGGTGACGACGCGTTTCTGGTCGCTCGCGCTGCCGCCCGCGGGGCGGACGCCGGGAACGACGAAGAAACCCTGCGGCCACACCTTCTTCGCCGCCGCGACCTCGAACCCCGAACACACCACGCCGTCGATCCCCGCCTCGCGCGCGAGTTCGGTCAGCCGAGCCACCTGCTCGTGCGGGTCGCGTTGCAGCCCGATCGAGTGCAGGTCTTCGCCGTCGAGGCTGGTGAGCATCGTCACCGCGACCACCTTGGTGCCGAGCGGCGCCGCTGCCTTGGCATCCTCCATCATCGATCGCCCGCCCGAGGCGTGGACCGTCAGGATCGCGGGCTCGAGTGGCCCCAGCGCCTGGATCGCCTTGGCGACGGTGTTGGGGATGTCGTGGAATTTCAGGTCGAGGAAGATCGGCAGGCCGATATCGGCCATTTCGCGAACGCCCGAGCGGCCATTGGCCATGAAGAATTCCAGGCCCAGCTTGATGCCGCCGACATGGTGCCGCACCGCCTGCGCGATCGCGCGCGCGCGCGCGATGTCGGGGGTGTCGAGCGCGACATATAGCGGCGAACTCATTTTCTATCAGCCTCGAATGGCAGCGGCGGCGACAGCGTGGTTGCCGGCGCGGTGGGGGCAATCGGAGCGACGATCGGGTCGGGGGTAGGGACGTGAGCGGCGGGTTCGGGCTCGGCGGTGTCGGCCAGGATCGGCGCGGCGGTCGCGGCGCGCAGGTCGGCGAGCGCACGCTCGGCATTCGCCAGCCGCGACTTCAACCGCCACTGCCCGGCGGCATGCACCAGATAGAGCGGGACGAAACCGACCGCGAAGGCGACGAGCAGCAGCAGCGGCAAATTGATGTCGGCGATCAGCCCGGCCCACAGGCGCACCGGCACCGTCACCCAGTTGTTGATCGAAAAGGCGACGACGATGCCCGCCAGCAATACCCAGATCAGCGTTCGCAGAAACTGCATCGGCCCCAGCCTTCCTTGCCCCGTACAGCCCTCCGCTTAACCCCTCGTCCGGCGCATGGCCACCCTCAGCCGATCTCGGCGCGCAGCGACTCGATCAGCCCGGGCATCGCGGTGAGCCGTGGCTCCTCCTCGTCGAGGATCGCCAGGAACAAGGATCGCTTGATCGCGCTGGTCCGGCCGGGCTTGAGCCGAACGGTGGCGGGCAGCGTCGACAGCACGATATCGACCAGCCGGTCGGCGCCGTGCAGCCGGCCCCATAGATAGTCGTTCTCGCGATAGGCGCGGCTGAAGAACGCGCCGAAGGTGTTGAACTGCACGCCTTTCAGCGTCGCGCTGGCATCGCCGCTGCGGATCGCGCTGGCATCGTCGGGCGCGATTCGGTCGACGCGGACCGGATCGAATTCGTCGAGCCCTTCGCCCTGCAACAGCGGCAGCGTGGCGATGTCGAAGAACGGGAAGCCCAGATAGGTCAGCAGCAACGATCGGCGCGCGTCGCGCGGCAGCCCGCTCAGCGCGGCCGCGACGGCGGTGTCGGTTCGCGCGTCGAGCGCCTGCAGGTCCATTGTCGCCTCGAGCGAATCGAGCACCGCGTCGGCATCGACCGGCAAGCGCCGCACGCCTTCGCGTAGCGCGGCCAGCGGCTCGGCGCGGTGGCGCTCGAGATAGGCGGCGAGCGCTTCATACACCGCTTCGCGGATCGCGATCAGCTCGGCGCGGTCATGGTCGCCGTCGAGCTCGGCGATGCGCCGCACCATCAGCCGCATCCGGCGGATCCGGAAGCCCAGGTCGAAACCACGCAGGAACGCGATCGCGCGCGGGCTCGCGCCGCCGGCATGCTCGGTGCCGACTTCATTGCCGCCGCGCGCGCGCACCGCCTGCGCCACTGCGGCGCGGATCGTCCGGCGGCGTTCCTGCCCCGCCTGCTCGCCGACATGCTGCAGGATCCCGGTGAGCCGGTCGATCACCACCTCGACCTTGAGCAGCGCATAGCCGGCATGGCCATAGCCTGCCTTGCCCGTGGCGGCGGTCTGCGCGCGGCGACGCCAGCCGACCAACCGCTTGGGGGTCGGATAATCGAGGAACAATGTGTAGCCGAACAGCGATTCGACCTGACGCTCGACCTCGCCGCGTAGCTGATCGAGCACGACGAGCTTGCGTTCGATCTGGTCCGACCGGTCCATCAGCATCTCGAGGTCGTCGCGGATCGGCTGCTGGCGCGGGATTTCGGACATCGCGCCCGCCATCGTCTGGAAGAAGGACGGCTTGCCATTGGCGCGTTCGCCCAGCGCGAAGCGAAAGCCCGGCACCGGATCGATAAACACGAAGCGGCGATCGACCTGCCGGCGCGCGGGGCGTTCGCGCAGCGCGTCGATCGCCGGGCGGAACGGCGCGTTGGCCAGCACCGATCCGTCGATCAGCGCTGCCTTCTCGACGCTGTTGGCGGCGACCTGGCGCGGCAGCGCGCGCGTCAGGAACGCCAGCCGCCCCGGCCAGCTCGCGCCGCGATCGGCCAGCACCGCGTCGAGCTCGCCGACCATGAAGGGCGGGAAGGCGCCGGGAAAGCTCGATGTCGATCGCGCGGCGAATGCCAGTTCGGCGGGGTCGGCGAGCGTATCCACCGGCTTGCCGCCATCGGAGAACGACAGCACCAGCCGGTGTTCGGTCTCGACGACTTCGGCGGGCGAATGGAGCCGGAGACGCTCGGGATGGCCGCCGAAATCGGTCACGGTGACGAACAGGTCGAGCGGCTGGCCGGGGGGCAGCAGCCGCGGGCCGACGGGGCCGCTCGCCATCGCGTCGAACGCGTCGAGCAGCATGTGCACCATCCGCTTCCCCCCGAACGGCGGTTCGAACCATCGCGCGCGAACCAGCGTGTCGAGCTTGGCGCGGACCTCGTCGCGCGCGGCGTGCTCGACGGTTTCCTCGATTGCCTTGGCGCCGATCGCCATCCAGGCGAGCGGGCGCGCCCAGAATTTGGTCATCCCCGACGCGGGGGCCTGGTCGGGGTCGATCAGCGAATCGATATCGGCCTGTTCCAGCCACATGTCGGTGAGCGGCTCGAGGCTCTGGCCGGTGCTGATCGCCTGCGCCAGGAACACGCTGTTGATCCCGCCCGCGCTCGCGCCGGCGAGGATGTCGACCAGCACGCGGACGCGCAGCCCCGATTCCGCGGCCATTTCCTGCAACAGCGCATGATACACCCCCTCTTCGCCGGTGCCGGGCGCGGAGGCGGGGTCGCAAAATGCCTGGCTAGCCTGAACGAGCCGCCACACCTCCTTAGTGATCCCGTGCATGTACACCGCCAAGCTGACCCCGCCGTAGCAGACCAGCGCCAGCCGCAATTCCTTGTCACGCATGCCGGGTCGCGACCTTTGCCCAGATCGGCAGGTGATCCGAGGCGGTGCGCGCGACCATGCTGCGGTGGACGCCGCACTCGGCGATCTCCAAATCGCGGCTGACCATGATCCGATCGAGCCGCGCGATCGGGCGCTTCGCGTGGAAGCTCGCACCGGTGTCGGCCTGGGTGAAGCTGCGGCAGAAGTCCTGGACGCAGCCCGCGGTCGGCCGCCATTCGTTGAGGTCGCCCATCAGGATCGTCGGCAAGGGGGTGCATCCATCGAGATGCGACAGGATCGCATGCGCCTGCCGCCGCCGCCATAGCCCCGACAGGTCCAGATGCATGCCGACCACGCGCACGGTGATCCCGCGCAGCCGGACATCGACCGACACCGCGCCGCGCGGCTCGAGCGCGGGCAGGTGGATCGGGGTGCAATCGACGATCTCGGCCTCGCGCCGCACCAGCAGGACGTTGCCGTGCCAGCCCATGCTGAGCGCACGCACCGCGACGGGCACCGCCTTATAGTCGCTATGCTCGGCCAGCAGATGCGGGGTGAAGATTGCCTCGCGCGTGCCGAAGCGGCGATCGGCCTCCTGCAGCGCGACGATATCGGCGTCGATCTCGCGCAGCACTTCGAGCGTGCGCTCGGGCCGCCTGCGGCGGTCGGTGCCGACGGCCTTGTGCATGTTGTAGCTGGCGAGTGTGAGCATGGGGTTCCGGGTGAATGCGGGAGGGGGAGGGAAGTTCCTGGGGCCGACGGTTCAGGTGCGTGGCAATTCGATTCGTGCGACCAGGCCGCCGCCCGCACGGTTCGCCAGCGACACCCGCCCGCCGGCATCGCGAACGATCGCGCGGGTGAGCGCGAGGCCGAGTCCGATGCCGCCGGTCTCGCGATTGCGCGAGGTTTCGATCCGCGTGAACGGATCGAACACCGCGTCGAGCTTGTCGATCGGGATGCCCGGCCCACGATCGCAAACCTCGATCGCCACGCGGCTCGGCTCGATCACCACCCGCACCTCGCAGGCGCCGGCATATTTCACCGCATTCTCGATGAGATTGCGCACCGCGCGCCGCATCAGCGACGGGCGAAGGTGCATCCGGGTGCGCGGGGCCTCCTCGAACGCGACTTCGTGGCCGAGGTCGCGAAAGTCGTCGACCACCGCATCGACCAAGGCGGCGAGGTCGACATTGGTCGGCGGTTCGCTCGGTCGCCCCAGCCGCGCGAGCGACAATATGTCCTCGAGCATCCCCGTCATCTCGTCGATCGTGTCGGCCATGCGCTGGCGGTCATTGTCGTCCTCGACCGATTCGATCCGCACGCGCAGCGCCGCCAGCGGGGTGCGCAGGTCGTGGCCGATCGCGCCGAGCATCCGGTCCTTTTCGTCGAGCATCGCGCTCACGCGTTCGGACAGGCCGTTATAGGCGGCGATCACCGCACGGACATCGCCGGGGCCGCGCTCCTCGACCGGGGCGGGCGGGCCGCCCGGGGTGAAGGCATGCGCCGCGGTTGCCAGCGTCTGGAGCGGCTGCGCGACCCGCCGGCCGATCCACAGCACGGGCAGCAGGACGAAGGCATAGAGGATCAGCGTCTGCGCGATCAGCTGCCACACCAGGGTGCGCTCGGTGCGCGGCCATGGCGCGTTGAGCACGAGCCAGCCGCGCCCGGGCACCTCGACCGCAACCACCAGTTCGCCGCCCAGGCTGGTGATTCGCGCGGCGCGGCGCGGGCTCATCTTGCGGAGCCGAGGATCGAGCGGATCGGTATCGCGGATACCGGTGGCGATCCGCCCCAGCCGCAACCCCGAATCGAGCGCCGCCTGGCGAATGCCTTCCTCGACCTCGGCAGCGCGCGCCCATTCGGGGTTGATCGGGTTGGCCGCCTCGAGCCGGATCCGCGAGCGCGGCCGCTCGAACGGCGTGGCGCGGCCGCTTTGCAGCCGTTCGGCGGCATCGACGATCCGGGTGATCGCGGGCGCGGTGATCTGGCTGAAGCGCAGCGCCTGGCGCTCGCGATACAGCAGCCCGAAGTTGATCGCCTGCGCCACGAACAGCGCGACCGCGACCAGCATCGCGATCTGGCCGCCCAGGCTCGACGGCCATAGCCGCAGCCGCTTCACAGCCGGGTGACTTCGCTCGCCAGCGTGTAGCCGCCGCCCCAGACGGTCTTGATGAGCGAGGGGTTCTTGGGGTCGGGTTCGATCTTCTTGCGCAGCCGGCTCACCTGGTTGTCGATCGCACGATCAAAGGCGGCGGCTTCGCGCCCCTGGGTCAGGTCGAGCAGCTGGTCACGCGTCAGCACCTGGCGCGGCCGGGTGACCAATGCCAGCAGCAAATTATATTCGCCGGTCGACAGCGGCACCGACAGCCCTTCGCGGTCGACCAGCGTGCGCTCGCCGGTCTTGAGCACCCAGCCCGAGAAGGAATAGGCGCCGGCTTCGGGCGCGTGCTGGCGGGTGCCGCCGGTCTGGACGCGGCGAAGGATCACCTTGATCCGCGCAAGCAGCTCGCGCGGCGAGAAGGGCTTCACGACATAATCGTCGGCCCCCATTTCGAGCCCGACGATTCGGTCGGTCTCCTCGCTGCGTGCGGTGAGCAGGATCACGGGGATCTCGCCGGTCTCGCGGATGTGGCGCGTGAGGCTGAGGCCGTCTTCGCCGGGCATCATGATGTCGAGGATCGCGAGGTCGATCGCGTACGCCGACATCCGCGCGCGCGCACCCTCGGCATCGCCCGCCTGGGTGACGCGAAACCCTTGCTTGGTGAGATACTGCGCGAGCGGTTCGCGGATCGAGCGCTCGTCATCGACGAGCAGCAGATGGGGAAGGTCGGCCATGTCGGCCATACAAGCATCCTTTGGCCGGGTTCCCAAGGGGGGAGGGGGCCGGGCGGGCATTCTTGGTGCCCGCCCGGTTCGGTTCGTCAGTTGGAGGGAGCGACCGGCGCTGCCTGCCCTGCTCGTGCGGCGCGGCGTTCGGCCATCTTGGCGCGGCGCTCGCCGCGCTTGGCCTTGACCGCCGCCTGCTCGGTCGCATCGACGCGGCCGTCGCCGTTGGTGTCGATCTTGGCAAAGCGCTGCGACGCCTGCGCGCGGAACTCCTCGCGGCTGATATTGCCGTCCTTGTTGGTATCGAGACGGGCGAGCATCCGATCGCTACCGCGACCGCCCTTCTTCATCGCCCAGCGCTTGGCCTTGGCCTCGCGGCGCTCGGCCACCGCTTCGCGCATCGCGGTGCGCTCGGCCTGGGTGATCTGGCCGTCCTTGTTCGCGTCCATCCGCGCGAACATCCGATCGGCGCGCTCGATCATCTCGGCGCTGGTGGCAGGCGGTGCCATGCGCTGCATCTTCTGCGCGGCGGGGGCAGGCGCGGTGGGCGCGACCTGCGTGGCGATGGCGGTGCCGGCGAGCGCGGTGACGCTGAGCAACGATGCGAGAACGAACTTCTTCATCTGCGGGTTTCCTTGATCGGAGCCAGGACCATCCCGGCGATGAACAGGGTTATGCCGGCTGGCTGTCGCGCAGCTTTGTCAAAGGCACGCAAACTTGTCGCAATTTGTAGCAGGCGCGGCGTTGGGTTTGGCTGTACGGTGAATCCATAAATGACCGGTGTCGTCGGAGGCTGTGGGGGCCGCTATATGGTTCGCGGTTGGGCCGCTTTCGGGACCGCATCATAGGAATCCGCCACCGAATGCCGCGTCGCATCGCATCAGGTTTTTGCATTAACAGACCACCAGGTTTTTGGCCATTTTTTGGTCGATGCAAAAATTGTAAGTTCTGCATCAGCGCAGTTGGAAAACGGCCGGTCGGCTGACGCCTAATCAAGGGCGTAGGCGGAGGCTGCGAGCTAACCGGTGCATTTGCAAGCCGGGTCAAACCATGCGAGCAATTTGCCATTGGGGGTGCAAATGTCTGGTACAATGCTTGTTATCATCGCGGTAATTGCGTTTGTCGTCTGGCATTTCCTACCTGAGCGCCAGCCCTCAAAGCCGACACCGAAGTTTCGTCACGAGCCGAGGGCAATCGCCAGCGATCCAAACTGGCAAACCTTCATTAATGAGCATTGTGAGTCGCCTGCTGAAACTGCTTTTCTAAAGTCAATGATTTCGGCTCACAAACTACTTCCAGACAATGGTTCATTAAAAGCCTCCGGCCTAAAAATAGATTTTCAAGTAGAGGTAGACCGATATCGTCTCGACTTTTTGGCTAACGAATGGCTGATTATTGAGATTGACGGAGCCGCATGGCATTCATCAGATGAGGCTAAGGCGCGGGACGCTGCGCGTGATCGTTTCTTCGTTGAACTTGGTTATTCGGTAGTACGGATACCCGCTAAGATTGTATTCAACGATCCTAATGAAGCCGTTAAACGTGTGAGCGCGGCGCTACAGGTTGGCAAATCCGTTATTGCTGAGCCAGTCCAGCTAAGCGGGTTAGCGTGTCTTCGCCAGACTGCCTCTTCAACCAACAAGTTCATGTCTGATCTTAACGCGAGCGTTGATCGCCATAGGCGATTGGCAGAGGCTTTGAGGGCAGCGGAACTGTCGTATCATGTCGAGAAGAACGTTCTCGCTAGCGCTGTTGATGCTGCCGAACGGCAGATCAGGATTGATGAGGAGTTAGGAGACGATGCTGAAAAGCGGGCCTCTTATGACGCCTTTGCGGAGAAGCTAACCAAAGCTTTCGAAGAGTCAGATAAGCGCGATCAAAAGAACGTGACGAAACAGAGAATCGATGTGCCGCCATATCTCCGTCCACAACTATCGGGGGACGCTGCAATCGACCGAGAAATCGAAGAACGGTTTGTTGGCATGAGTGCCGATCGAGATGCCTACTTTTATGGCATTCGTGAGAAACTGCGGCAAGATCACCGGTTGGCACCGTTGGTTAGAAACAATCTAACTGAATTTGGATGCCCGCAAGTTTGGAAAAACATCGCCTGATGCAAAATTCTTGATTTATGCATCAGCCGCGGCAGGTTTCGAGATTGAAATATCGGTGTTGGCCGACCGAGCATCGACAGCCTAGAACGGAATTTCGTCGCCGTCCCAGGCGAAGATCTTGCCGCTGTCGATCGGCTTGAGCCCCTCGATCACGTCGAGCAGTTGCAGCGCCGCGCGCTCGGCGTCGAACAGCTTGCCCGGCGCGATATTGGCCTGGAACGGTTTCGACAGCCCGGTGTCGACGGTGCCGGGGTGCAGCCCGACGATGATCGCGCGCTCGCTCTTGCGCTTGGCCTCGATCGCGAAGTTGCGCAGCAGCATGTTGAGCGCCGCCTTCGACGCGCGATAGCCGTGCCAGCCGCCCATCTTGTTGTCGGCGATGCTGCCCACCCGCGCCGAGAGCGCGGCGAACACCGGTTCGCCGGTGCGCGGCAGCAGCGGCAGGAAATGCTTCGCCACCAGCGCGGGGCCGATCGTGTTGACTGCGTAGACGCGCGCGAGCCATTCGGGATCGAGGTCGCGCATCGCCTTTTCGGGGCCGCGCTCGCCCTGATGCAACAACCCGGTGGCGACGAACACGAGCGTGGGGGCAGGGCCGGTCGCGACCAGCGCGGCGGCGGCGGCGATGCTCGCTTCGTCGGTCAGGTCGAGGTGGCGCTCGCCGGTAAAGCTGCGCGCGAAACGCCACACCCGGTCGTAACCGCCCTCCTCCTCGATCGAATCCGCCATTGCCCGGCCGATTCCGCCCGACGCCCCGATGATCACTGCCGCTTTTGCCATAGGCCTGCGCTAGCCGTGGCGGGGCGGTGCGTCAAAGCGCGAGGAAACCCGGGCGTTCAAAGAGCGTTCAGACCGGGTAGGCGATCTGCGGGCACACCAGCATAGCTTGAACCCGCACGCCGGGACTTATAGTGGACATGCCAGTCCCCAGAGGAGAATAACCATATGTCGATCGTTTCCAAGGCAGCCATGGCCGCCATGTTGGCGCTGGGAACCGTTGCCGCAGTCACGGCGACCCCCGCCGACGCACAGCGCAAGAAGAAGGGCCAGGAAGAAGCCGGTCCTCCCGCGCTGAAGGTGAGCGAGCCGTTCCGCGTCGCCGCGACCGCTGCGCAGACCGCGCTGCAGGCAAAGGATCTGGCGACCGCCGAGACCCAGCTCACCGCTGCCGAAGCCCTGGTCACCAACGACGACGAGCGCTATTTCGCCGCGCAACTCCGCCTGCCGCTCGAGGCGCAGAAGAACAACAATCCCGGGATCAAGAAGGCGCTCGACGTGCTGATCCCCAGTCCGCGTACCGCGGCGACCGATCTGCCCCGGCTCAACTTCGTTCGCGGCACGATCGCGCGCAACGAGAAGGATAATGCAGGCGCGCTGCAATATCTGACGCGTGCACGCGAGCTCGGCTACGACAATGCCGATCTTCCGCTGCTGATTGCACAGACGCAGATCGATACGGGCAACGTGACCGGCGGCGTCGCCGAAATCCAGCGCGAGATCGATCGGCGCAAGGCGGCGGGGCAGAAGGCGCCCAACGAATGGTACGCCTTTGCGATTTCGAAGCTGTACCAGGCCAAGCAGCCTGCCGAGACCGCCAAGTGGTTGCGGATGCAGCTGACCGAATATCCGACCGCGAAGAACTGGCGCACGTCGTTGATCGTGTTCCGCGACGGCGTGACGCTCGACAACCAGGCCAAGCTCGACCTTTTCCGCCTGATGCGCAGCACCAAGGCGCTGGCCGACCAGAACGACTATATCGAATATGCCGACATGGCGTATCGCGCGGGTCTGCCGTTCGAGACCAAGGCGGTGATCGACGAGGGCCGCGCATCGGGCAAGATGCCCGCCAGCGCCGGCGCGCGCCTCTACACCGACGCGCAGACCGCGATCAAGAACGAGGGTTCGCTCGCAGCACTGGAAAAGGGCGCGCGCTCGGCGGGCAATGGTACCGCGGCGGCGCAGCTGGGTGACGCGTATCTGGGCAGCGGCAACAACGCCAAGGCGATCGAATTCTATCGCCTCGGCCTAGAGAAGGGCGGGGTGAAGGCCGAGGAGGTCAACACCCGGCTGGGCAATGCGCTCGCCAATGCGGGTCAGCGGCCCGAGGCAAAGACGGCGTTCGACCTGGTGAAGACCCAGCCGCGCGCCGAGATGGCGACCTTCTGGAAGCTGTGGATCGATCAGGGCATGACCGCACCCGCGGCCTGATCGTTTCCGACCGACATGCAAAGGGCCGGCGTAGCGATACGCCGGCCCTTCGTGTTTCCTGACCTGCGTTGCCCGTCAGGCTTCGGGGACGGGGATGCCCGGCAACAGCTTGGTCGTGCGGATCGTCAGCGAGGTCTTGACGCTCGCGACGTTCGACGCCGTCGTCAGCCGCGTCGTGAGGATTTCCTGGAAGCTCTTCAGGTCGGGCGCGACGATCTTCAGGATGAAGTCGATCTCGCCGTTGAGCATATGGCATTCGCGCACTTCGGGGATGTCGGCGACATGCGCCTCGAACGCCGCGAGGTCGCTCTCGGCCTGGCTGCGCAGGCTGACCAAGGCGAACACGGTGATGCCATAGCCCAGCGTCACCGGGTCGAGCGTCGCGTGATAGCCCTTGATCGCGCCCGCCTCTTCGAGCGCGCGAACCCGCCGCAGGCAAGGCGGCGCAGTCAGCCCCACCCGCTCGGCCAATTCGACGTTTGTCATCCGGCCATCTTCCTGTAGCAAAGCCAGGATTTGGCGGTCGATACGGTCGAAACTCATGTGTGCTCCCGGTTGGGGTATTTTCGAATGCGACGGCGCCCTAGCAGCATAAGATAATTGCTTCAAAGCGCAATTGTCCCATAACGCGACGGGCGGAAAACACTGGTTCCGGCCACGCGTCGGAAGCGTTAAGAAATAGTTACGGCGCGCCCTTCGGCGGTCGGGGGAACTCAACAATTGCGCTTCGACGATACCCTCGACACCGTGTTGGCGACCGACCTTTCCTCGGCATTCGAGCGGCAATCGGTCTATCGCCAGCTGGTCGACCTGATCGGCCGCGGACGGGTGCCCGTCGAAGACCGCGCGATCGAGACTTTGGCCGCGCTGATCCCGCAGGTGCCGCTTGCCGTACGTTCGGCCAGCGCGCGTGGTTTGGCGTTCGCGCGGCCGCCGGCGGCGCTGGTCGGGCTGATGGCGCGCGATGAACTTGCGGTCGCCGCGCCGGTGCTGCGCACCGCGACGCTCGACGATTCCGAATGGACCGCGCTGCTGCCCGCGCTGACGCCGTCGGGCCGCGCGATCCTGCGCCATCGGCGCGACCTGTCGTCCACCGTGCTGCGCGCGCTCGAAAGCTTCGGGCCGAGCGATTTCGTGCTCGAAGACGGGCGCGACGTCGCCGCGGTTCCCGCCGCCGCCGACCAGCCGCTGGCGCTGGTCGCCGATGAAGTCGTGCCGCAGCTCAACCCTGTATCCGACGAAGCGATTGCGCCGCGCCCCGATCCGGTCGTCGCGGGGCCGTTCAGCAGCTTCGGCGCGGTCGCGCTGACGATCCCGATCGTCGCCGACGCAGTGCGCGACGCCGAAACCCGCGGCGACACCCCGCTTGAATCGAGCGCGGCGCCCGAGGGACCGTTCGAGATCGCCGACGTCGTCGCGCGGATCGACGCGTTTCGCGAGCGGCGCGAACGCAGCGCGCCGGTTGCTTCGCCGCGTCTGCCCGACGCCGCGGCGGTCGACCGCTTCCGCTTCGAAACCGATGCCAAGGGCGTGATCGGCTGGGCCGACGGTATCGGCCGCGCGCCCTTGCTCGGGCGGTCGCTGATGCTGGCGGGGCAGGTGGGTGCCGCGAGCATCGACGCCTCGGCGGCGGGCGCATTCCGCCAGCGCGCGCGCTTTCGCGATGCGCGGCTGACGATCGACGGCGAGGGGCTGGCCGCGGGCGGCTGGCTGATCTCGGGCGTGCCGGTGTTCGATCCGGCGAGCGGCCGCTTCACCGGCTATCGCGGCACCGCGCGCCGCCCGCGCGCCGGCGAGACCGCCGCGCCGCCCAAGCACGAGCGCAACGCGCGCCCCGACGCCTTCCGCCAGCTGGTGCACGAGCTGCGCACCCCCACCAACGCGATCGTCGGCTTCTCCGAGATGATCGAGATGCAGATATTGGGGCCGGTTTCGGATCCCTATCGCGATCGCGCGCAGGCGATCCGCCGCCATGCGCGCGACCTTCTCGGCGCGATCGACGACCTCGACCTCGCCGCGCGGATCGAAACCGACGCGCTGACGCTCCGGCCCGAGCCGGTGTCGCTGCGCGCGGTGATCGGTTCGGTCGCCGACGACCTGCTGCCGCTGTGCGAGCTGCGCGGCGCGACGATCGCGATCCCCTCGCGCGACGCCGCGGTGCAGGGCGACCGCCATGCGATCGAGCGGCTGCTCGGGCGGCTGGTCGCCACCTTGCTGTCGGCGACGCGCGCGGGCGAGGTCGTCGCGATGGAGCTGACCGCGGGCGACGACGGCGAGATCGAGCTCGCGGTCGCGCGGCCATCGGCGCTGGCGATCGATCCGGTGATGGCGGTCGACGAGATCGAGGATGATTCGAGCCTCGATGCCGCGCCGCTCGGGACCGGCTTCGCGATCCGGCTGGTCGGCAATCTCGCGCGCGAGCTCGGTGGCTCGCTGGCGATCGACGAGCAGCAGCTGTTGCTCAAGCTTCCCGCCGCCAACCCGGTATCGGCGCAACGCGCTAGCAAGCTTTAGGCGCTAGGGCGGTCGGGATGCTCGCGACCGCTACCCAAACCGCATACCGCCACGCCGCACCCGATCTCGCTTCGCAGGTCGACTGGCCTTCAGGCTTGGGCACGCGCTTCGCGGTGTGCATTGATACCGAGGAAGAATTCGACTGGAGCGCGCCGCTGTCGCGCGATTCGCGCAGCGTCACCGCGATCGATGCGCTGCCCGCGATGCACGCCTGGTTCGCGCAGCGCGGGGTCCCGCTGACGTACCTTGTCGATCATCCGGTCGCGACCACCCCATCTTCGATCGCGGTGATGCGCGGCCTGATCGCCGACGGTGTCACCACGATCGGCACCCACCTCCACCCCTGGGTGACCCCGCCGTTCGACGAGGTCGTCGGCCCGCAAACGAGCTTCGCGGGCAATCTGGCGCCCGCGCTCGAGGCGGCGAAGCTCGATGCGATCGGCGAGGCGATCGTTGCCGCCTTCGGCGTCACCCCGCAGATATACCGCGCCGGGCGCTACGGGCTGGGCCCCAACTCGATCGCGCTGCTGGCCGAGCGCGGCTATCGGATCGATACCTCGATGCGCTCGGGCTATTGCTACACCGGCGAGGGCGGGCCTGACTTCGGCGCGATCGGCAACCTGGCGTTTTGGTGCGGGCCCGATGCCGCAATGGTCGAGCTGCCGCTGACGACGATCTATACCGGCACGCTCGGGCGCGGCGGGGCGGGGCTGTACGAGGCGCTGGGGCGTGTACCCAAGGGCAGGGGGCTGGCCTCGCGGCTCGGGCTGTTCGACCGCGTCGCACTGACGCCCGAGGAAATGCCGCTCGATGCCGCGCTAGCAGCGATCGAGGTCGCGCTCGATCAGGGCCTGGCGCTGCTCAACTTCTCCTTCCATTCGCCGACGATCGTTCCCGGCCACACCCCCTATGTCCGCGACGCGCGCGACCTGGCGGCGTTCTACGCCTGGTGGGAGGGGGTGCTCGCGCTGCTCGCATCGCGCGGTGTCCAACCGATCAGCGGCCGCGACCTGCTCGAGGCGACGCACGCGCCGGCCCTTGCATCGCCCGCCCGCCCTCCGCTAGGCGGAGCCGTGGTTGGGGCCTGTAGCTCAACTGGTTAGAGCTGTCCGCTCATAACGGATAGGTTGCGGGTTCAAGTCCTGCCGGGCCCACCACGACCGCTAAACGCACCCAAGTTTTGCGCCGCAGCCGGTGGGTGCAGTATTTCGGTTGCCAGCCCCGCCGCTATCCGGCTAGGGGCTATCGCGTCGGGGAGTGGCGCAGCCTGGTAGCGCATCTGGTTTGGGACCAGAGGGTCGCAGGTTCGAATCCTGTCTCCCCGACCATGTTTCCAATGACTTAGCTACCAGCGTCATTGGGACTTTTACACGCGGTTTACGCTGTATGGCGCTCAAGCGCGATCGCGACATGACAGACGCAAATTCTGTGACTCCTTCCGCGGACCAGCCGATTTCGGTCCCGCGCGAGCGGCAGGCGTTCGCGGCAGGTTAGCGCCCAGCGCCGCGTATTGACGGGAAAATCCTCAGTACAGCCCGTATCGGTATACCAGCAGTCCCGACAGCGTGACGATCATGATCGCCACCAAGGGCAGGCCGGTCTTGGTATAATCCCCGAACTTGTAGTCGCCGGCGGACATGATCAGCATGTTGGTCTGGTACGCCACCGGCGTGGCGTAGCAAAGATTGCAGCCGAACAGCACGGCGAGCACCAGCGGCTCGACCGGGATGCCGAGCTTTTGACCCAGGCTGAATGCGATCGGCGTGCCCACCGCCGCCGCGGTGGTGTTCGACGCGAAATTGGTGAGGATGGTGACGAACAACATCACGGCGCCGAGCACGGCGGCGGCGGGCAGATATTGCAAGCCGATCGCCATCAGGCTGCTGAGCCATTCGGCGGCGCCGCTGTCGAGGATGATCCGACCGATCGCGATGCTCGCGGCAACCAGCACGATCACCTTGGCCGACAGGGCCCGGCCGATCCGGTCGAAGCGGACGCAGCCGGTGACGAACATCACGATCGCCCCCGCCAGCGCCGAGATGGCGATCGGCACCACGCCGATGCTCGCGGGGATGACCGCGCCGGCCATGATCGCCAGCGCAAGCGGTGCCTTGGCGGTGCGCGGCAGTTCCTTGGCCCCTTCGAGGACGAGCAGGCTTTCGGCGCGCGCGAACGCCTGCAGATCGGGCATCGCGCCGGTCGCCAGCAGGATATCGCCTTCGCCGAAGACAGGCTCGGCGCCCGGATGCGGCAACGGCCCCCAGGTGTCGTACCCGATCCGCTTGGCGTCGTGGACGCCGAGCAACGCGACATTGTAGCGTTCGGCGACGTTGGCGGTCGCCATGCCGCGGCCGATCAACCCCGAATCCTTGGCGATCGACAGCTCGACCACGGTCAGATCCTCGCCGGTCCGGCTATAGCCGTCGTGCAGCCGATCCATCAGCCAGGCCGGCGCTGCCGTCGCGCCCAGCACGCGCATCGCTTCCTCGAGCGCGGCATGGGTGCCGCTGACCGGCAGTCGGCCCTGCGATTGCGGCGCGCGGATGTCGATCTCGGGCGGGAGGAGCTTCTGCAGCCCGTCGATGTCGAGATCGCGCGCCGCCGACGTGCCCCCCAGGCGAAGGGTGGCGTTGAAGCGCCTGGGCTCGTTGCCCGCCGCCACCGAATTGTCGGGCAGCAGGCGCGGCATCACCAACCAGATGAAGGGCAGCGCCACCGCGGCGGCCATCAGTACGATCGGGGTGAAGTGGAACACGCTCATCGGCGGCAGCCCGAGGTCGGTCGCGATCGAGACCACCAACAGGTTGGTCGAGGTGCCGATCGTCGTCGCCATTCCGCCGATCAGCACTGCGCTGTTGATCGGGATCAACGTCTTGGACGCCGCCATCCCGCCATTGGCGGCGATCGCGGCCATGATCGGCAACAGCAGCACCAGCACCGGGGTATCGTTGACCAGCATGCTCATCGCCATCGCCAGCACCAACGTCACCAGCAGCCCGACCTGCCGGTTGAATCGCCATACCCGCGTCAGCAGCCGCGACGCCGGTTCGAGCGCGCCGGTGGTGACGAGCCCGCGCCCCAGGATCATGAGCGCGCAGATCGTGATGAGCGCGTAATGGCCGAACCCTTCGAACGCGAGCCGCAGCCCGTCGGTCGGTGCCTGGCCGGGCAGCGGAAACGAATAGAGCCCGAGCGCGATCACACTGATCGTCAGTAGCGAGATGATCTCGACCCGCGCCCGGCCTGAAACGAAGCCATAGAACATCGCGATCGTCAGCAGGATCGCGCCGATCGCATGGGGGGAGGGGGCTGTCACGACGGCTCCCTTTCGATGTCGGGTCGGGTCTGATCGACGGCATGGCGATCGGTATCGATGTAGCGGCGGCTCAACATCGTGTCTGATTGGACGGCGACGGCGCGCGATGCAATGCCGCTGCGGGGCCGAAACCCCTGTTGCGAAGTGCGGAGCAGCCGACGCCACCCAAGTTTTTACGGCGCGTTTCGTTCGCTCGGATTCGTGATGAACGCCCCTGGACGCTCGCCGCCCTCGCTCCGTTGCCGCGCGGCCGCGGTCGACCACCAGCATAGCTGGTCGAGGGTGCGGTCGAGATAGCCGTCCCATCGCTCCGCCTCGACGCCGGCGCGGTATTCGCCGGCCTCTTCGAATACGTCCTGTGCATGCGGCACATGGATCATCGCCGAAACGGGGAGGCACCCCAGCTCGGACAGGAAGGTCCGCATGCTCACCGCCGCGCGCGTGCCGCCCCATTGCCCCGCCGAATAGGTTACGATCGCACTCGGCTTGTAGGAGAATAGCGAGCTGCCGAAGTGGTTGAGCAGGTCGCTGAGCACCGGGCTCATCAGATGGTTATATTCGGGACTGACCATGACATAGCCGTCGGCCGCCGCGATCCGCTCGGCCAACCGGTCGAGCGCGTCGGGGCGATCGCGCGAGGCATAGGCGAAGTGCGGCTTGAACGGGTGCGGCAGATCGATCTCGAGCGGATCGATCAGCGCCGCTTCGATATCCCTGTCGCGCAGGCGCCGCATGCAGGCAGCCGCGACCCGCGCACCCAACCGCGGCGGGTGCGGCGGCCCAGAGGTCCGCTCCGATCCGAGGATGACCAATATGTCGTTCGCCATGTTGTCGCTTGCTCCGCTCGGATCAGCCTGCATTCGGTCCGACCCACGCCTATCATAACCATCGGCAAATAACGATGGTTGCGCGTTGCGTATGTATCGCATAATGCCGATGCATGACCGACGAAGACGCCCTGGCCTGTCTTGCTGCGCTGTCGCATCCGACGCGGCTCGCCGCGTTCCGCTTGCTGGTGCGCGCCGAGCCCGAGGGGCTCTCGACCGGCGACCTCGTCGCCGCGACGCAGCTTGGCCAGAGCACTTTTTCGACGCATCTCGCGGTGCTGGTCGCCGCCGAACTCGTGAAGCCCGAAAAGCGCGGGCGCCAGATGATCCAGCGCGCCGATATCGCACGGTTGCGCGCGATGATGCTGTTCCTCGCCAAGGATTGTTGCGGCGGAAGCCCGGCGCTTTGCGATGGCCTGATCGCCGAACTTGCCTGCTGCTGATGCCCCATTGCCGAAGGATGCCGACGTGACCGATCCCATCACCGTGCTGTTCCTATGTACGGGCAATTCCGCGCGCTCGATCCTTGCCGAGGCGCTGCTGGCGCATAAGGGCGGCGGTCGGTTCCGGTCGCTCAGCGCAGGCAGCTTTCCCAAGGGCGACGTCCACCCGCAGGCACTGCAAACCTTGCGGCAGGCTGGGCTACCGACCGATGGCTATCGTTCGAAAAGCTGGGATGCGTTCGCCGGCCCCGACGCGCCGACGATCGATATCGTCGTGACGGTGTGCGACAATGCCGCGGGCGAAGTCTGTCCGGTCTGGCCCGGCACCCCGCTCAAGGCGCATTGGGGGATCGACGACCCCGCCGCCGCGCTGCCCGAGCAGCAGGAAGCCGCCTTCAGCGAGGCCTATCGCCAGATGGAAGCGCGGATCGATCGGCTGGTCGCGCTGCCGATCGCCGGGCTCGATCGCGAACAGGCGCAGCACGCGCTTCGCCGGATCGGCGCCGAGATCGGCTCGACCGACGAGGCCCGCCGCCAGGCCGAAGGCGCGCAGGGGGTGACGATCTACCACAACCCCGCCTGCGGCACGTCGCGCAACACGCTGGCGATGATCCGCAACGCCGGGATCGAGCCGGAGGTGATCGAGTATCTGAAGACCCCGCCGTCGCGCGCGGTGCTGGTTGATCTGATCGCGCGTGCCGGGCTTAGCCCGCGCGCGCTGCTGCGCGAAAAGGGCACCCCCTTTGCCGAGCTCGGGCTGGGGGACGATAGCCTGGACGACGAAGCGCTGATCGATGCGATGATCGCATATCCGATCCTCATCAACCGGCCGTTGGTGGTGACGCCGTTGGGGGTTCGCCTGTGCCGCCCATCGGAAGTGGTGCTCGACATCCTCCCCGCGGCGCAACGCGGTGCCTTCACCAAGGAAGATGGCGAACGCGTCATCGACGACAGCGGGGCGAAGGTGCGATGACCGAGCAGCTTTCCAAGCCCGAGCGGCTGGGCTTTCTCGATCGCTGGCTGACGCTGTGGATCTTCGCGGCGATGGGGCTGGGGGTGTTGCTCGGCACGATCTTCACCGGGCTACCGGCGGCGCTCAACGGCCTGTCGGTCGGCACCACCAACGTGCCGATCGCGATCGGGCTGATCCTGATGATGTACCCGCCGCTGGCGCGCGTGCGCTATGAAGACCTGCCCAAGGTCTTCGCCGACAAGCGCGTGCTGATGCTGTCGCTGGTGCAGAACTGGCTGATCGGGCCGACCTTGATGTTCGCGCTCGCGGTGATCTTCCTGCGCGATTATCCCGAATATATGACCGGGGTGATCTTGATCGGCCTGGCGCGCTGCATCGCGATGGTGCTGGTGTGGAACCAACTGGCGAAGGGCGACAATCAATATGTCGCGGGGCTGGTCGCGTTCAACTCGATCTTCCAGATCGCGTTCTTCAGCGTCTATGCTTGGCTGTTCCTCACCGTCCTGCCGCCGTTGTTCGGGCTCGAGGGCAGCGTGATCGATGTCAGCTTCTGGACGATCGCCGAGGCGGTGCTGATCTATCTGGGGCTGCCGTTCCTCGCGGGGTTCATCACGCGCAAGTGGCTGGTCGCGAAGCGCGGGAACGATTGGTACGAGGCCAGCTTCCTGCCGCGGATCGGGCCGATCACGCTGGCGGCGTTGTTGTTCACCATCACCGCGATGTTCACGCTCAAGGGCGGCGACGTCGTCCGGCTGCCGCTCGACGCGATCCGGATCGCGATCCCGCTGACGATCTATTTCGTCGTCCAATTCCTGATCAGCTTCTTCATGGGCAAGCTGATCCAGGCCGATTATCCGCGCACCACCGCGATCGCCTTCACCGCCTCGGGCAATAATTTCGAACTGGCGATCGCGGTCGCCATCGCCGCATTCGGGCTCGCCTCGCCGGTGGCGTTCGCCGCGGTGATCGGGCCGCTGGTCGAGGTGCCGGTGCTGATCCTGCTGGTGCAGGTCGCGTTGCGACTCGGCCGGCGCTGGTTTCCCGCCACCGCCCCCGCCTGACGGAGACGATATCTTGCCGCTACGCACGCTCGCCGACCCCGATCACCTCCCCGCGCTCGATCGCCAATATGCGTTCGACCGGCCCGGCGCCGGCCTCGGCCCCGCCGACCCGCCACCGCGCATCCTGCTGCTCTATGGCAGCCTGCGCGAACGCTCCTATTCGCGGCTTTGCGTCGAGGAGGCGGCGCGGTTGCTGCAATGGTTCGGCTGCGAGACGCGAATCTTCGATCCCTCGACGCTGCCGCTGCCCGATCAGGTGGCGCGCGACGACCACCCCGCGGTCCATGAATTGCGCCAATTGTCTTTGTGGTCCGAGGGGCAGGTGTGGTGTAGCCCCGAGCGTCACGGCCAGATCACCGGGGTGATGAAGACGCAGATCGACCATCTACCGCTGGCGATGGGGGGGATGCGGCCGACGCAGGGGCGGACGCTCGCGGTGATGCAGGTGTCGGCGGGGTCGCAATCGTTCAACAGCGTCAACACGCTGCGCGTGCTCGGCCGCTGGATGCGGATGTTCACCATCCCCAACCAATCCTCGGTCGCCAAGGCGTTCGACGAGTTCGACGATGCGGGGCGGATGAAGCCATCGAGCTATTATGACCGGATCGTCGACGTGATGGAGGAGCTGGTGCGTTTCACCGTGCTGATGCGACCGCACGCGGCGGCGCTGGTCGATCGCTATTCGGAGCGCAAGCAGGCCGGCGTGCCGATAGACGCGGCCACCGACCTTTCGAGCATCGCAATCGGCGCGCAAGGCAACCGACCGGCGTGACCGGGCGGTTCAGTTGGTTATCGCGCGGCCTTGCCGGGTGACGCCGCGACCGCGGTGACGGCTGTCGCCGCGTTGGGCTGCACCGGCAGATCGAGCCAGTCGGTCGGCGGCAGGCGATAGAGCATGTCGAAGAATTCGAGCTGGAGCCGCGCCGGCTTCGACGTGTTGCTGTTCCACAGCATCACGATCCCGCTCTTCTCGGCAGGGTCGAACAGCACCAGCGAGCCATAGCCGTCGACCGATCCGCGATGCCCGACCAGCGCATGACCGGCATAAGTGTAGCTGCGCCAGCCAAGCCCATAGGCCGCATTGGTCAGCGCGCGATCCATCGCGCCGCGGCGACCCTTGGGCGGCGTCGATACGCGCGGGCGATGCATCGCCTCGAGCGCGGCAGGCGACAGGATCGCCGGCGCGTCGCCCATTTGCGCCTGCATCCAGCGGGTGAGGTCGAGGATCGACGAATTGACCCCGCCCGCCGCTGGCACGCGGTAATAATTGTCGTTCACCGTCGTCGGCGTCCGGTTCCAGCGATGCGGCTGCGCCCAGCTCTCGGCGCCTTGCAGCCCGGCGCGACCGACGCTGGCGGTCGTCATCCCCAGCGGGGCGAACAGCCGCTCTTGCGCGACGCTGGCATAGGCTTGGCCGGTGGCTTGCTCGACCAGCTCGCTGGCGGCGTCGAAGGCGATGTTCTGATAGCCATAGCAGGTCGCCGGCGGGCAATATTGCGCCAAGGTCCCGAGCGATGCGCGCAGCAGCTTGGGATCCTGCCCTGCCTCTAGCCGGTCATCCCATGCGTTGCGCACCAGTCCCAGGCGATGCGAAAGCAGGTCGGCAACCGTCACGCTGCGCGCGTCGCCGGGCAGGGTGAGCGTGGTCCGCATCGAGGCGAGCGACGAATCGAGCGACAATTTGCCGTCCTCGGCCAGCCCGACCACCAGCGCCGACGCGACGCCCTTCGATACCGACGCCCAGCGAAAAACCGTGTCGGGTGTCACCGCCGCACCCGAACTGGCGAGCGTTTCGCCATAGCCCTTGATGAAGCGAACCCGGCCCTTCTCGACCGTGCCGATCGCGAGCCCCACCATGTCGCGCTCGCGCATCAGCGTGGCGATCCGCGATTCGAGCCGGCCGTAATCGACGATCGACGGCTGTGCGTCGGCAAGCGGGATCATCATCCGCTCGACCGCGCGCGGGGCGGTGGGATTGGCTGGCGCGTCGGTCGGCGAGGCATGCCCGGTCAGCAGCACCGCCACGCCCCCCGCAAGCGCCAGCGCGCCCCCCGCCGCCAGCATCGCCTTCGTCACTATCGTCGCCAAACCGCAATCCGTCCTTCGCAAGTCGTATCCTGGCTAATAGCCGATGACCGCGATCGCGCTACCGCGATCTGGCCCGGTTCGGCAGCGCGCTGCTGCCGCCGACCGCATTTTTCGATCCTCGCGGGGGTGGCGAAGCGGGGCGGTCTGGTCCACGTTGCCGGCAACATTCGGTACCGAACATCCGACGAAGGAAGCACATGAAGCGCACGACATTGAGCCGG